>NZ_JBFAPE010000002.1:0-444484 GCF_040675615.1 Streptomyces sp. NPDC049585
GTCGAGGAGCAGGACGTCCTTGACCTCACCCTTGAGGACACCGGCCTGCAGGGCGGCGCCGATGGCGACGACCTCGTCCGGGTTCACACCCTTGTTGGCCTCCTGGCCGCCGGTCAGCTCCTTGACGAGCTCGGCGACGGCGGGCATACGGGTGGAGCCACCGACCAGGACCACGTGGTCGATCTCGGACAGGGCGATGCCCGCGTCCTTGATGACGTTGTGGAACGGCACCTTGCAGCGCTCGAGCAGGTCGGCGGTCAGCTGCTGGAACTGGGCGCGGGTGAGCTTCTCGTCCAGGTGCAGCGGGCCCTCGGCGGACGCCGTGATGTAGGGCAGGTTGATCGAGGTCTCCGTGGAGGAGGACAGCTCGATCTTCGCCTTCTCGGCGGCCTCGCGCAGACGCTGCAGCGCCATCTTGTCCTTGGACAGGTCGACGCCGTGGCCGGAGGCGAACTGCTTGACCAGGTAGTCGACGACGCGCTGGTCCCAGTCGTCACCACCGAGGTGGTTGTCACCGTTGGTGGCCTTGACCTCGACGACGCCGTCGCCGATCTCCAGCAGCGAGACGTCGAAGGTGCCGCCACCGAGGTCGAAGACGAGAATGGTCTGGTCGTCCTTGTCGAGACCGTAGGCCAGGGCGGCCGCGGTGGGCTCGTTGACGATGCGCAGGACGTTCAGGCCCGCGATCTCGCCGGCCTCCTTGGTGGCCTGACGCTCGGAGTCGTTGAAGTACGCCGGGACGGTGATGACCGCGTCGGTGACCTTCTCGCCCAGGTAGGCCTCGGCGTCCCGCTTGAGCTTCTGCAGGATGAAGGCGCTGATCTGCTGGGGGTTGAAGTCCTTGCCGTCGAGGTTGATCTTCCAGTCGGTGCCCATGTGGCGCTTGACCGAGCGGATCGTCCGGTCGACGTTGGTCACGGCCTGGCGCTTGGCGACCTCACCGACCAGCACCTCGCCGTTCTTCGCGAAGGCGACGACGGACGGCGTGGTCCTGGCGCCCTCGGCGTTGGTGATGACGGTGGGCTCACCGCCTTCGAGAACACTGACGACGGAGTTCGTCGTACCCAGGTCGATGCCGACCGCACGTGCCATGTCGATTCCTCCAGCTGACTTGAGTGGAACAGACTCAAGGGTGCAACAGGGATGCAAACCTGTCAACAGACCTGAGCCAGCCGGGCTCAACCTTTATGCGGCACTTACTGGCAGTGGCGGACGTTCACGCTGCAGCAGCACCGGGGCAAGGGTTGCCTTGCGCGACACAGATCACCGGCGATGCGGGTATATCGCGCGCGCGAGAGTGAGTAGTCTCGTACGGACTGGATAAGTTACCGATTAGTAATCCCGCTTTCGCAGCCCGAGGAGCCACCCATGCAACTCGCCGCGATCATCGTGTCGCTGGCCCTAATGGCGGTCGGCATCGCGCTGTTCGGCCGTGCCCTCCTCCAGATCTACCGGCACATGCGGCTGGGCCAGCCCGTCCCCGCCGGCACGCGGACGGACGAGCCGGTGCAGCGCACCGTGACGGTGGTCAAGGAGTTCCTCGGCCACACCCGCATGAACAAGTGGGGCGTCGTCGGCGTGGCGCACTGGTTCGTGGCGGTGGGCTTCTTCTCGCTGCTGCTGACGATCGTCAACGCCATCGGCCAGCTGTTCAAGGCCGACTGGATCCTGCCGATCATCGGCGACTGGGCCCCGTACAACGTCTTCGTCGAGTTCGTCGGCACGATGACCGCGCTCGGCATCCTCGTCCTGATCGCCGTCCGGCAGCTGAGCCGGCCGGGCGGGGCGGGCCGCAAGTCCCGCTTCGCCGGCTCCAACTTCGGCCAGGCGTACTTCGTCGAGGCCGTCATCCTCATCGTCGGCATCTGCATCTTCATGCTGCACGCCCTGGAGGGCGCCCAGCACGACGTCGACGGCTACGAGGCCTCGTTCTTCATCTCGTACCCGGTCGTCTCGTGGCTGGAGGGAATGGACCTCTCCACCCTCCAGAACCTCACCTACTTCTTCGCCGGTCTGAAGATCGCGACGTCCTTCATCTGGATGATCACGGTCTCGCTGAAGACGGACATGGGTGTGGCCTGGCACCGCTTCCTGGCCTTCCCCAACATCTGGTTCAAGCGCGAGGCGAGCGGCGACGTGGCCCTCGGCGCCCTGCAGCCGATGACCAGCGGCGGCAAGCCGATCGACTTCGAGGACCCGGGCGAGGACGACGTCTTCGGCGTCTCGAAGATCGAGGAGTTCTCCTGGAAGGGCATCCTCGACTTCTCCACCTGCACCGAGTGCGGCCGCTGCCAGTCGCAGTGCCCCGCCTGGAACACCGGCAAGCCGCTCTCCCCCAAGCTGCTGATCATGTCGCTGCGCGACCACGCGCACGCCAAGGCGCCGTACCTGCTCGCCGGCGGCGGCAAGTCCGCGGAGGGCGAGGAGAAGGCCACCGCGGAGCAGCTGAAGGACGTCCCGGCCGCCGCCCTGGCCGAGGCCGAGCGCCCGCTGGTCGGCACGCTGGAGGAGAACGGCGTCATCGACCCCGACGTGCTGTGGTCCTGCACCACGTGCGGCGCGTGCGTCGAGCAGTGCCCCGTCGACATCGAGCACGTCGACCACATCGTCGACATGCGCCGCTACCAGGTGATGATCGAGAGCTCCTTCCCGTCCGAGGCGGGCACGATGCTCAAGAACCTGGAGAAGAAGGGCAACCCCTGGGGCCTGGCCAAGAAGCAGCGCCTCGCGTGGACCAAGGAGGTCGACTTCGAGGTCCCGGTCGTCGGCAAGGACGTCGAGGACCTCACCGAGGTCGACTACCTCTACTGGGTCGGCTGCGCCGGCGCCCTGGAGGACCGCGCCAAGAAGACCACCAAGGCCTTCGCGGAGCTGCTGCACATGGCGGGCGTGAAGTTCGCCATCATGGGCGGCGACGAGGCCTGCACGGGCGACTCCGCGCGCCGCCTGGGCAACGAGTTCCTCTTCCAGCAGCTCGGCCAGCAGAACGTCGAGATGCTGAACATGGCCTTCGGCGAGGACGCCGAGGAAGGCGTCAAGGTCGAGAAGTCCAAGAAGAAGATCGTCGCGACCTGCCCGCACTGCTTCAACACGATCGCCAACGAGTACCCGCAGCTCGGCGGCGAGTACGAGGTCATCCACCACACGCAGCTGCTGCAGCACCTCATCGACGAGGGCAGGCTGATCCCCGTCACCCCGGTCGAGGGTCTGATCACCTACCACGACCCCTGCTACCTGGGCCGCCACAACAAGGTCTACACGCCGCCGCGCGAGATCATCGCCAAGGTGCCGGGCCTGCGCAACGAGGAGATGCACCGCCACAAGGAGCGCGGCTTCTGCTGCGGCGCCGGCGGCGCGCGCATGTGGATGGAGGAGCGCATCGGCAAGCGCATCAACAACGAGCGCGTCGACGAGGCGCTGTCCCTCAACCCGGACATCGTCTCCACCGCCTGCCCCTTCTGCCTTGTCATGCTGACCGACTCGGTCAACGGCAAGAAGAACGAGGGCAAGGCCAAGGAGTCCATCCAGGTCGTCGACGTCGCCCAGCTGCTGCTGGAGTCGGTGAAGACCCCGGCCGCCCCGGAGGGCGACGGCGAGCCGGCTGACGCGCCGGAGCCGGACCCGGAGCCGGTGAAGTAGCCACTTCCGTGCCGTGTACGAGGCCGGGCCCCGCGAGTGTTCGCGGGGCCCGGCCTCGGCCGTTTCCGTGACGACGGCCGTGACGACCAACACTCTTGATCTCAACCATGCTTGAGGTCCTACCGTCGAAGACATGACGACGACGCAGAACACCCAGCTCACCACCCCCAAGTTCGACGACAGCAACCTCGCCGGGCAGCCCATCGGCTACTGGAGCTACGCCGCCCACATGGCCGTCATCCGGCACATCCGGGCCGCCCTGGCCACGCAGGACGTCACGCAGCCGCAGTGGTGGGTGCTCAACCGCACCGTCCTCGTCGAGGGCGGGCTGACGCAGCAGGAGCTGCGCGTGGCGCTCACCGCCAACCTCGACCACCGGCCCGAGGAGATCGACCAGGCCCTGTACTCCCTCGTCGCCCGTGGCTGGATGGCCGAGGGCACCGAGGGCCGCTACGTGCTGACCGATGCCGGCCGCGAGGCCAAGGCACGCATCTTCGAGGTCGTGCGCCGGGTGCGCGCGGAGATCCACGCCGGCATCACGGACGAGGAGTACGCCGCCGCCCTCACCGTCCTGCGCCGCATGATCAGCAACGTGGGCGCCGACGAGCTGCTCTCGCCCGACCGCCGGCTGCCCAAGCGCTGAGAACGCGCCGGCGGCAGGGGCCCCCGGGCTTTCCCCTAGGGGATGTCACAGGTCGGCCGCAAAGCACGGCCCGTTCCCCCGGGGGCGGCTCCGGGCGCTCCCCGGAGCGGGTACGTTCGTTGACGTGGCTGGATTCAGGATGGGACGCGGACGGGACGAGCAGCAGCCCGGGCCCGCATGGCACGGACAGCAGCAGGCGCAGGCGCCGTACGGCGGCCAGGGCGCGCCCGGCGGGCAACCGCAGTGGCAGCAGCAGGGCGGTGGCGGGTACGACGAGCCCGAGTACTTCGGCGGGCAGCCGCATCCCCGGCCGCACCCGCAGGGCGGCTACGACCCGTACTACGGGCAGGGTCAGGGGCAGGCCCCCGGCGGCGCGGACCAGACGCGGCAGTTCAGCATCGGCGAGGCCCCGGACGCGTACGGGCAGGACGCCTACGGCCCGTACGGCGGCGAGAGCGGCCCGCCGGCGCCGCCCCCCGGGCCGCGGCTGCACTGGAAGGACCTGCTGAGCGGCATCGTGCTGCGCCCCTCGGCCACCTTCTGGCAGATGCGCGACCACCAGGTGTGGGCGCCGGCCCTGATCGTCACCTTCGTCTACGGCCTGCTGGCCGTCTTCGGCTTCGACAAGGCGCGCGCGGACGTCCTGAAGGCCTCGCTGGGCCAGGTCCTGCCCGCCGTACTGATCACCGGCGTCATCATGGTGATCGCCGGCCTGATCCTCGGCGCGGTCACCCACACCCTCGCCCGCCAGCTGGGCGGCGACGGCATATGGCAGCCGACCGTCGGCCTGTCGATGCTGATCATGTCGATCACGGACGCACCGCGGCTGCTCTTCGCGATGTTCCTCGGCGGCGACAGCACGCTCGTGCAGGTGCTGGGCTGGGCCACCTGGGTGGCGGCCGGTGCGCTGCTGACGTCCATGGTGAGCAAGTCGCACGACCTGCCGTGGCCGAGGGCGCTGGGCGCCTCGGCGATCCAGCTGGTCGCCCTGCTGTCGCTGATCAAGCTGGGAACGCTGTAGTCACGCACGCCATGCGAAAGGGCCCGTTCCGATCCCGGAACGGGCCCTTTCGCGATGCTTCACGGCTGTCAGGCGTCGAGAACCTGACCCTCACGGCGCACGACCGGCGGCTCGACCGACCACGGGAAGTTGATCCAGTCGTCGGTGCGCTTCCAGACGTACTCGCACTTCACCAGCGACTGCGGCTTCTCGTAGATGACCGCGCTGCGCACCTCGGCGACGTGCTCCAGGCAGAAGTCGTGCACCAGCTTGAGCGTCTTGCCGGTGTCGGCGACGTCGTCGGCGATGAGGACCTTCTTGTTGGAGAAGTCGATCGCGTTGGGCACGGGGGCGAGCATGACTGGCATCTCGAGAGTCGAACCGACTCCCGTGTAGAACTCCACGTTCACCAGGTGGATGTTCTTGCAGTCCAGCGCGTAGGCGAGGCCGCCTGCGACGAAGACGCCGCCGCGCGCGATGGACAGGATGATGTCCGGCTCGTAGCCGTCGTCCGCGATGGTCTGTGCCAGCTCACGGATGGCCTGCCCGAAGATCGGGTAGGTCAGGTTCTCGCGGATGTCGCTCACGTTGCTCTTCGCCTTGTTCCCTGGTCGCTCAGACCTGCGTGCGGTGGAAATTCTGGAAGGACCGCGAGGGCGTGGGGCCCCGCTGTCCCTGGTACCGGGAACCGTGCTTCGCGGACCCGTAAGGATGCTCGACGGGTGACGTCAGCCGGAACATGCACAGCTGGCCGATCTTCATCCCCGGCCACAGCTTGATCGGCAGGGTCGCCATGTTCGACAGCTCCAGCGTCACGTGCCCGGAGAAGCCCGGGTCGATGAAGCCGGCCGTCGAGTGGGTCAGCAGCCCCAGCCGGCCGAGGCTGGACTTGCCCTCCAGTCGCGAGGCGATGTCACCGGGGAGCGTGATCACCTCGTACGTCGAGGCCAGCACGAACTCACCGGGGTGCAGGATGAACGCCTCGTCGCCCTCCGGCACCACCTCGCGCGTCAGGTCCGGCTGCTCGACGGCCGGGTCGATGTGCGGGTACCGGTGGTTCTCGAACACCCGGAAGTAGCGGTCCAGCCGCACATCGATGCTCGACGGCTGCACCATCGATTCGTCGAACGGGTCGATCCGCACACGGCCGGCGTCGATCTCGGCCCGGATGTCCTTGTCTGAGAGAAGCACGCTTCGAGGATACGCAAAGAAGACAGGCACCCCGACAACGCGGGCCCGACCCCTGCCGGGCCGGGCCCGCACCGGGCTCACCGCTTCTCCGACCCCACCGGCACCGACTGCCGCAACCGGGCGCAGCGCGGGCAGCGCAGGAGCCGCCCGGGGCCGATCCGGTCGGGGCCGAGGTGCTGCATCGGGAACGAAGCGGTGCTGAACACGTGCCCTTCGGCACAACGAACGACGGTGCGCTCCATCGAGCTCCCTTTCCCCATGGCCGACACGAAAGGACAAAAGCCACATTAAGGGATGCGTCGGAGCCTCCTGAAGGCGGCACCCCGACCACTCCCCCGGCCGTTTGCCGCGCCCCCACGGTACGCCCCAACTCCCGGCCCCACTCGCCCGTATCCCCCACCCCGCACACCCTCCTCACACAACGACGGAACCCCCGGGCGGGTGCACCGGGGGTCCGTGATGAGGTACAGTGTGCGACGATGAGACGCCTTGATGGGCGTCCCGCGCGGGCGTAGTTTAATGGTAGAACATGAGCTTCCCAAGCTCAGAGCGCGAGTTCGATTCTCGTCGCCCGCTCTTCACAGAACCCCCAGGTCAGAGACCTGGGGGTTCGTCGTTGTCCGGACGAACCCTTTCCTGCGCCCCTCGTTGTCACGGGTATGACCGTACGACGGCGGATGGGCGCCGCAGCGGACGCCGGCCTCTGGCGGCATCGGGGCTTTCTCCATTACTGGAGCGCGAACGCCGTCGACCTCGTGGGCAGCGGGGTCACGCGGGTGGCGCTTCCGCTGGTCGCAGTGGTGGCACTGCACGCCTCCGTCTGGCAGGTCGCGCTGCTGTCGTTCGCACAGACCCTGCCGCCCCTGCTGGTGTCGCTCCCTGCCGGGGCGGTCGCGGACCGGCACCGCAAGCGTCCCGTGATGGTGGGCGCGGCGCTGGCCGGCGGCGCCGCGCTCCTCGTCGTCCCGCTTGCCGACGCCATCGGCCGGCTGTCCTTGGGGCTGCTGTACGGCGTGGCACTGGTGAGCTCGGTCGCCGAGGTGTTCGGCTCCACCGCGCGCATCAGCTTCCTTCCCTCGCTCTTGCCCCGTCGACAGCTTTTGGAGGCCAACTCCCAGCTCGGCGGCATCAATTCCCTGGCCGACAGTGCCGGCTCCCAGCTCGGTGGCGCCCTGGTCACCGTTCTCGGTGCCGCCCATGCCGTCTACCTGGATGTCGCCTCCTACCTGGCCTGTGCTCTCCTCCTCACCCGCATCCGCACCGCCGAACCGGCCACGGCACGGCCGGCGAAGAACACGACCTTCCGGGCCGGGATCGCCGAGGGCATGCGCTATGTGTGGTCCCATCCCACGATCCGGCCGTTGATGCTCGCCGCCACCGCGTACATCGCCGTCATGGCGTTCCTGACCACCCTGTGGTCCGTGTACGTGCTGCGTGACCTGCACTATTCGAGTGCGGCTCTGGGCACGACGCTGAGCGTGGCCGCGCTCGGCGGGTTCTGCGGCGCGCTCGTCGTCCGTCCGGTGGTCGCACGGTACGGACCGGTGCGCGTCATGCTCACCGCCCTCGCCCTGGCCCCCTTCACCGAGGTGCCGCTCCTGCTCGCCGCGCCCGGACGCCTCTGGCAGATCGCCGTCGGCCTGGCGATGTTCGTCCAGTCGGGCTGCGCCGTCGTCCAGGGCTCCACCCAGCGCACCGTCCGCCAGGCCGTCTGCGAGCCCGCGCTGCAGGGCCGCATGCTCGCCACGAGCCGGTGGGTGGTGTACGGCTCGCAGCCGGTGGCCGCCCTCCTCGCCGGTACCGCCGGAACCTGGCTGGGGCTGTGGAACGGCCTGGCCGTCGGCACCCTCGCCCTCGCCGTCCCGTTCCTCGTCCTGCGCAGTTCCTCGCCCGCCGATATGCCCCGGGGCACCACCGTCCCGGAACAAGCCGACCGGGCACGCGCGTGCCTGCAAAGAGAAAGCGATGCCGCATGAGCTCTGGAGGAAATCCGGACCGGCCCCGTCCGCCCCGCCCCACCGGACGGTACGTTCCCGCCAGGGGAATCCACACGGAATCCGCGCGTCTTCAGCGGCTCGGCTGGCTTCGCTCCACCACCCGGACGAGCCTGGACTCCCTGCAGCACACACGGCTCGACGCCGGCAAACTCACCGGGAACATCGAAGGATTCGTCGGTACCGTCGAAATCCCGATCGGCATTGCCGGGCCCTTGTTGTTCTGCGGGGAGAACGTCCAGGGCGAGATCTACGCCCCCATGGCGACCACCGAGGGCGCCCTCGTCTCCTCCGCCACGCGGGGCGCCCTGGCCGTCACCATGTCAGGCGGGGTCACCACCTGTGCCGTCTCCCAGGCGATGACGCGCGCACCCGTCTTCGCCTTCTCCCGGCTGTCGGCCGCCGGCCGTTTCGCCGCGGCGATTCCCCGGCACCTCGACGACCTCCGCACGGCCGTCCGGCAGGTCTCCCAGCACGCCGAACTCGTCTCCCTCGAACCCGTGGTGCTGGGCAGGACGGTTCACCTGCGGTTCCGGTACACCACCGGGGACGCAGCGGGGCAGAACATGACCACGGCCTGCACCTGGCACGCCTGCCAGTGGATCCTGCAGCAGCCCGACCTGGCCGGGGAGGGGGAACTGGAATCGTTCATCATCGAGGGGAACACCTCGGGCGACAAGAAGGCGTCCTCCCAGGCCATGGGGGAAGGCCGCGGCATCAGAGTGTCCGCCGACTGTCTCCTGTCGGCAGGTGTGGTCGAACGAGTGCTGAAGACCACCCCCGACGAACTGGTCACGGGCTACCAGCACATCGCCGCAGGCGCCGTGCACAGCGGGGTGCTGGGGTCGAACGCGAACACGGCCAACATGGTGGCGGCGATTTTCACCGCGACCGGTCAGGACATCGCCTGCGTCCACGAGTCGGGCGTGGGGCAGTTCATTCTCGAACGGACGCCGGACGGCGTCTACGCGAGCATGACCCTCCCCGGCCTGGCGATCGGGACGGTCGGCGGCGGCACCCACCTGACCACGCAGCACGAGCTCCTGGAAACGATGGGGTGCACGGGCCGCAGGAGCGCGGCCCGCCTGGCGGAAATCATCGCCGGCTTCGCACTGGCCCTGGACCTGTCGACGGTCTCGGCCGCCGTTTCCGGACAGTTCGCCAGCGCCCATGAGCGTCTCGGCCGCAACAGGCCGGTCCGCTGGTTCGGCCTCGACGAACTCGACGCCGCATTCTTCGAGTCGGCCCTGGGCCATTCCGCCAGGCCGGGCGTCAAGGTCACCGGCGTCGAAGCCTCCGGCATTCCCATGGGCCCCAGCGTCCTGTCCGAGCTGACGTCGCGCACAGTGAAGAAGGCCGTCGGCCTCTTTCCGATGCAGCTGAGGGTCGCCGACGGCGATGCGGAGGAAAAGCTCGACGTCATGGTCAAGGTGAAGCCCACCGACCGCGAGGTCATGAAGATGGCCGGCCTGGCAGCCGGCTTGTGCGGCGGCCCGGTGGCAACCCACTACCGCAGGTTCGAGCAACGTCTCGGCTTCGTGGGGTGCGACGTGCGGGAACTGGCCCTGTACGAGCAGACCGACACCCGCTTCACCAGCCTGGTGCCGCGACCGTACCGGACCTATCGCGACGATCGGCGGGAGGCCTACGTCATCGTCATGGAGTGCCTCGGCGACATGGAGCTGATGGACACGTCCGAGCGTCCCCGCGCATGGTCCCGCCGGCACCTCGACATTGCCCTGCGCGACCTCGGACAGCTCCACTCCCTCTGGTACGGCAAGGAACCGGCGCTCCGCCGGATGCCGTGGATCGGGCACGTTCCCAACGCCTCCGACATGGTGGAGATGAAGGACCTGTGGCTGGCTCTGGCCGACCACGCGGCGGAGGAATTCCCCGAGATCGTCGTTGCACGCCACCACGCTCGGCTGCTTTCCTGCATCGCAACCATCGACCACTGGTGGCCGCAGATCGAGGCGATGCCCAGGACGCTCGTGCACAACGACTTCAACCCCCGCAACCTCGCCATCCGGGCGGACGGCAGGCTGTGCGCGTACGACTGGGAGCTCGCCACCCTGCACATTCCCCAGCACGACCTGGCCGAGCTGCTCTGCACCGCCCTCGACCCCGACGACATCAATGCGGCGACGGTCGCCGAGCTCTCGGAAACCCACCGCAGGTCGCTGGAGACCCACGCCCGTACCACCCTCGACCGGGCCCAGTGGGAATGCGGATATCGCCTCGCCCTCAAGGACCTGGCCGTCAACCGCTTCGGGCTCTACTTCGTGGCACACACCGTTCGCCACTACGGCTTCCTCGAGCAATGGTGGCGGAACCTGTGGGCCCTGATCGACCTGTCGGAAACCGCCTAGCGATGTTGTCGCTCTGTGTCTCTTCGGACCATAACTCCGGTCACACCGTGGCGTTAGGCCGACCGGGTGAGAGTTGCCGACAGAGCCGCATGGCGTGGACCGCGCCTCTCACCGTGTCGTATCCCACCGAAGAACAAGGCGGAGCAGTGGCTTCCTTCAAGCGATTCGCAGTGCTGTCCGGCATGGCCGTGGCCATCCTGGCCTCCCCGGTGTGCATCGGGGCCGCGAGCGCCGACACGATCGACCAGGGAGCGGGTGGCCTGCTGTCGAACATCGGCAGCCGGAACACCGCTGGTCACTCCAACCTGTGCGGCGCCGGCCGGGTGAGCCTCCTCAACGACCGGACCTGCGTCGCCCGCTACGACTCCCACCACCGTCACGGCGACAACCGCCAGGTGACCGGCCCGAGCGGCGGCCTGCTCTCCAACATCGACTCCCGCAACGCCTCCGGATTCAGCAACAACTGCGGGACGGACACCATCGGTGTCCTCAACCACACCACCTGCGTCACCGAAGAAAAGTAGGACCGAGGGCCCAGGTCGGCGACCTGGGCCCTCCTCGTTTCCGTACACCGTCTCAGTACAGGGCATCCCCCATCGGGGAGTCCTCGCCCGTGACGTAGGCGCGGATCGACGCCAAGTACTGGGGGCGGCCGACCAGGCCGTCGCCGTCGGCATCCAGGGCGTCGAATGCCGCGTCGGCATGGTCCGCCCGGTTGCCCAATGCCTGCCGCAGCATCGTGAACTCCGACCGGTCCAGCGCGCCGTCCTGGTCGGCATCGGCGAGGTCGAAGAGGGCACCGAGCGCGTACTGGCAGATGGTGTCGAACTTCTCGGCGTCGACCCACGCCGCGTACTCGTCGAAGGTCATCACGCCGTCGCCGTTCGCGTCCATCGCCGCCCAGGCGCGCTCACCGGTGGCGCGTGCAGCGATGACCAGGGGGTCGTCGTCCTTGCGCCCGGACGCCTGCGTGGCCCGCTCGATCCGGACGAAGTAGTCGTGTCTGGAGGCGACTCCGTCCCCGTCCATGTCCAGCATCGCGAAAATGCGCCCCTTCGCGGTGGTGAGGTCCACGAGGGGGGCTGCCTGCGGCTCGGCGGGGGAAAGGGACATCCAGTGGCCTTCCTTCGCGTGCGTGCGTCCGGCTGTCCCTACCCAGCATCTTCAGTGGTCCATGCGGCCGGCGTGCTGCGGGTTCAGGAGGACAACGGAACCCAGGCGTTCGGGCCGTCCGCGTTGTACCAGTAGCGGTGGTCGGTGTTCAGGGCGACGGTGCGGAAGGGCTGTCCGTGGTCGTCGATGCGGGTGGCTCCCTGACGGTCGCCACTGCTCCACGTCAGCTCCAGATACCAGCTGACGTCGTGGCGGAGCGTCGAGGCATCGACGTCCGGCACCTGCGGGTCCGCGGCCGAGACCTTGTACGGGAAGTTCGCCGCCGGCGTCGTCCGCTCTCCCTCCGTCACGGTCTGGCAGCCGACCGCCGCCGACGCCCTCGGCTCCTGAGGCCCCCGGCCCGGCAGGCCGACCCGGGCCGCCCCACCCCGCCGCAACCCCACGGGATGCGGCGGGGTTATTTTCATGGGGGTTATTTTCTTACTTGCGCAACTGGGGAACCACGGGCCACTGGATCCCGTTTCCTGCAGTGACGCAGGAGAAGACGCATCAGCACTGGAGGACGTTGATGGGCGTGGCCTTGTCCAAGGGCGGCAACGTGTCGCTGTCCAAGCAGGCGCCCGGTCTGACCACCGTGACGGTCGGGCTCGGATGGCAGGTGCGGGCGGGGGCCGCAGCCGGCGACGGCTTCGACCTGGACGCCAGTGCGCTGCTGTGCGGGGCGAACGGCACCGTGCTCTCCGACCAGCACTTCGTCTTCTTCAACAACCTCCGCAGCCCCGACGGCTCGGTGGTCCACACCGGCAACGCGAGCGGTGGCGGCAGCGGCGGGGACAACGAGCGGATCCGCGTCGATCTCGCCCGCGTGCCCGCCGAGGTGACCCGCATCGTCTTCCCGGTCTCGATCTACGAGGCCGCGCAGCGCGGGCAGAACTTCGGGCAGCTCGCCGGCGCGTACATCCGCGTCGTCGACGAGGACGGCGGGGGCGCCGAGCTCGCCCGCTACGACCTGAAGAGCGACGCCTCCGCCGAGACCGCGATGGTCTTCGGCGAGCTGTACCGCCACGGCGCCGAGTGGAAGTTCCGCGCGATCGGCCAGGGGTACGCCTCCGGGCTCGCCGGCATCGCCACCGACTACGGCGTCGACGTCCTTCGGGAGGCGGCGGCGCCCGCGCCCGTACCGCCGGCACCGCCCGTACCTCTGGTACCGCCTGTTCCCGTAACCGCACCTCAGCACACCCCAGGGAGTTCCCCCGTGACGTGTTTCTTCGATGCCGGCCACGGCCCCGGTGCCGTCTCCGTGATGTGGTCGCCGCAGTGGGGCGTCGCCCGCCCGGTGGACGCGTGCCACGGTTGCGCCCAGCGCGTCCAGACCACCGCCCCGCCGTACTACACGGCTCCGCCGCAGGCGGGTTACCCCCAGGTCGGGTACCCGCAGCAGGGCTACCCCCAGCCGGTGCAGCAGCAGGGTTACCCCCAGCAGGGCCAGCCCGGCCAGCAGGGCCAGGGCCGGCGCTTCGGCACCGGTGCGCTCATCGGCGCGGGCGCGGCCGGTCTCGTCGGCGGTGCACTGCTGAACGAGGCGATGAGCGACGACGAGCCCGAGGTGATCGTCAACAACTACTACGAGGGCGACGACTACTAGGCCGTCTCCGGCCGATCTTCGTCATGCACGGCGCCCCGTCAGGGGCGCGGGGAACTGCGCGATCAGCCGGCGACGGCCCGCAGCTGACACGCCACCCCGGGGGCCCGGGCAATCTGCGGGCACGTCGTGGCTTGTCGCGCCCACGCGGCGGCAGCCGCACATCGACACCGCCCCGCGCCCCTTACGGGGCGCTGCACGATCCGCCGGACAGGCCCTAGTCCTCGGAGGGCTCCTCGGGGGGCTCCTCGTACGGGGCCTCCTCCATCAGCCGTTCGCCGATGTCGTCGGACCACTCCTGCGCCCAGCGGCGCAGCTCGGCGATCGCCTCCTCGTCCAGCCCGTAGGCGGCGAAGAGGCGGTCGTCGAGGAGTTCGACGGTCTCCAGCCGGGCCCGCAGGTCCGTGAGGTCGAAGTCGTCCCAGGCACGACTGCGGCCGAGTTCCTCGAGCTCGATGCGCGACCAGCGGCCGGTGGCGGACGCGGCGTGGACGTCGACGAGGTCGCGGGGGTAACCGCGGGCGGCGAGGGCGCGCACCTTGGTGCCGACGACGTCGTCGAGTGCGAGGACCGGACCGTACGCGGTCTGCAGCGGCGGGCGGGCCATCGTCTCCTTGAGGACGTCCACCTCGCACTCCTCGCCCGTTTCCGGGTTGGAGACGACCATGCGGGCCGAGATGGGCTCGGTCTCGAGCGCGCTGACCCGCCAGCCGCGTTCGATCAGGCCGCGACGCAGGGCTGCCGCGATCTCCGCCATCGGCACCTGAGCCTCAGTGGCTAGGTCGAGGTCGTCGCTGAGCCGCTCCACCAGTCCATGGGCCTGCACCGCGTACCCACCCGTGAGGACGAGCGGGTACGGGGAGCCGATGGCCACGACGTCGGCGAGCAGCCGGCGGTGCAGATCATTGATTCTCACGCGGCTGCCGAGTCCGTTCCTGCGCCGAGTTCCATGAAGGTGCTTTCCCACACGTGCCGGACGTGCTTGCCGAGAAGCCTGCGCAGGAGCGGCCAGTCGGCTACCAGCACATCGGGATTCAGGAACCTGATCAGGTCTTCGGCCCGGCCCTCGTTGAGCAGGACCTGGTAGAGACCCAGACGCTCGCCTCGATGGTCCAAGTCGAAGCGGCGCAAGCCGGACCACACCACATGGAGCGGCGGTTCGACCACTCCGTGCGCAGGTCCGGCGAGCTCCGAAAGGCTGTCCGGAAGGCGGGCCGCGAGCTGGGTGCGGCGGAGGTCGGCGTACGACGTCCCTTGCAGCTCCGGGAGCTTCTTGTCAGTCGACATACCCGGGATTATCCCGCTTCCACACCGTCTCGGCCCGCCGCCGTCACCCGTCAGTGCCCCGGCCACCCGTCCAGGTGGCGGTGGACCTGCACGGCCGGGCGCGGGGGCGCGGTGTGGCCGGTGGTGGGCGTCAGGGAGGTGGGGCGGGAGAGCAGGGCGGTGACCTCGGCGGCCAGGGCGTCGGCCTTGCGCTTGAGGTCGGCGGCGGGGAGCCGGGAGCGGCCCAGGTCGTCGAGGCGGCGGTGGATGCCGTCGAGCTGGCGCTGGGCGTCGGCGGTCAGGCGGGTGGGGTGGGCCGTGGAGACCACGAACTGGTAGGCGCCGGCGAGCGTCTGGCAGCCGGTGCAGTGGTCGTTGACGGCGTGGCCCTTGTTGATGGCGTTGAGCCGGACGTTCTCCCCGGAGAGGGTGACGATCTGGAACGACAGGGCCACCGAGCGGCAGGCGTCGTCGGCCGTGCAGCCGGCGGAGGTGGCGTCGGCGTGGTTGGCGACGCGGGCGCCGAGGACGGTGCCGAGCTGGTGGACGGCGAAGGTGTCGTGGTACTCGACGTGGTGCCGGTGGTTGGCGGTGGTGCGGGCGCCGTCGCCGACGACGGCGACCGACGAGGCGGCCTGGGCAGGCCCGGCGGTGGCGGCCGTGGCGAGGCCGGCGGCGAGCAGGCCGATCCGGACGAAGTGGCGGGTGAGGTACGGGTTCACGGGTTGTCGCTCCTCATGGTGTGGCTCGTGATGGTGCGGACGCGCTGGGCGCGGGGGCCGGCGGCGACGCCGGCGGGGGTGTGGTGGCGGCCGGCGGCGGGGTGCTGGCGGCCGGGGCCGGGACGCTGGGCGCCGGGGCGGGGGTGGAGGCCGAGGGGCTGGGCGCCGGCACGGGCTTGGGGCTGGCGCTGGGCTGCGGCGCCGGCGGTACCACGACCGGGGCGGGCACGGGACCGGTGCTGGGCGCGGGGGCCGGGGCGGGGCCGGGTGCCGGGGCGCCGGCCGGGGGCGCGGGTGCGGCGGAGGGGGGCGGCGAGGGCAGGCCGGGGGCGGGTGGCGGGGTGCGCCAGGGCAGGGGGGCGACGATCGGCGCGCTGCCGTCGGGGCGGTGGCCGCCGACCGGGTCGGGTTCCTGCGCGGCGGGGCGCGCCCCGAGCCGGTCGTCCTCGGGCGTGGCCGGGGCGACGGGGACGTGCGGCTGCAGGATGGGCGCGATGGGCGGCTTGGGCGGCAGCGGCTTGGGCGTGACGCCGCTGGTCCAGGCGTAGGCGAGGGTGCCGGCCACGGCGAGGACGCCGAGGAGGAGGGCAGCGCGCAGCCGGGGGCGTCCGTCGGTGGCGCGCACGGCGTTGCGGCCGAGGCGGCCGGAGAGCCGGATCGACAGGTACGTCATGCCGGCGAGCGGCACGATGAGCATGAGGCTGCCGAGCACGCCGGCGAGGCCGGCCGCGATCTCGCCGTCGGCGAAGGCCTCGTAGGTGCCGGTGAGTTGGGTGGTGAGCGAGCGGATGCCGGTGGCGACGAGGCGGGGCAGGTTCCACAGCGCGTACCCGGCCTCGGCGGCCAGCAGCGGGACCATGGTCAGCACCCAGGTGGTGACGATGACGCGGGTGCTGCGCTTGAGGTCGGCGACGGCGGGTTCGGGCCGGCGGCCGGGGATCATGCCGAGCAGGATCGGTTTGATCTTGCCGTAGAGGTCGGGGACGCCGGCGAGGTCGCCGAGGATGAAGTAGCCGTCGAGGCGGACGGCCGGCATCAGCTGTTCGAGCACTTCGAAGTGGCCGAGGTAGACGGCGCAGAGCAGGAAGGGCGCCCCGGTGACGAAGTACAGCCCGGTCAGCATGAGCATGAAGACGACGTTGAAGTAGACGCCGCCGAGGTCGGTGCGCAGGCGTCCGGCGCGCCCGATGCGGTAGACGTCGGTGACGTCGGTGTACATGGAGGGCCAGATCAGGAACAGGCCGCAGCCGATGCAGCCGGGTCTGGCGCCGTCGTAGTGGCAGGCCGAGGCGTGGCCGAACTCGTGGAAGAGCAGCGAGGCGACGGTGAGCCCGAAGACGGCGAGCAGCAGCAGCGGCTGGTCGAGCACGTTGAGCACGGGCGTCATGGCGCCGTGGAAGCCGAAGAGCCACACGTCCATGGCCGCGGCGAGCAGCAGGGCGGTGGCGACGACGGGCGGACGGTGCAGCCAGGCCAGGGCGCGGGCGATGACGGCGACCTTGGGCTCGTCGAACAGGACGCGGTGGCCCTTGAGGGCGAGCAGCAGGTCCGAGCGCGGGCCGTCGACCTCGTCGCTCTCCTGGCCGGGCGGCACGGTGATGCCGAGCGGCTGGAGCTTGCTCTCGACGAGGTAGCCGACGTTCTCCGCGCTGACGTCGCGGCCGAAGCCGGCGCTGACGAGGCGGGCGATCTCCCGCTGGTCGCGCACGCCGTCGACGGCGGAGGCGACGAGGTGCAGCAGACGGGAGAGCTGCACCACCTGGCCGTCGCCACGGCGGGCGATGTACTTGGGCTCGGTGAAGCCCGAGCCCTGGTACTCGCCGTGCAGGCGCAGGCCCGCGCTGAGCCGGGGGACGACGTCCCCGGCCGCGGGCGGCTCCCCCTCCTGCGCCTCCTTCTCCTGCTCGGCCTGCCGGATCACCGGCAGTTCGAGCGTGGCGGCTTCCTCCCCCTCGTCGTACGCCGTGGAGGCGTACGGGAAGCCGCCGAATCCCGGCACCGGCGCTCCGGTCTCCCCTGTCCGCAGCCCGGAGCCGGTGGTGCCGGGCGGGAGCGTCGTCGTCCCGCCCGTCGTGCGATGGCGGCTGTGGCCGGCCTGGTGATCTCCGACCACCGTCATCTGCTCTCCCCCCTGGACGGGACGCTGCGCTCGTGGTGCCCCCCTCGGCCGGTCCGGCCGCCACCCCCCGGTGCGCGGCCGGACCGGACGGCCGGCTACTGCTTGATGGAGATGGACTGGGCGGCCTCGGACTGCGCCACCGCCCAGGGCGAGTTGTCGTTGGCCGCGAGGGACTCGTTGTGGGCGTGGACGTTCGCCACGTGCTTGGTGATGTTGGTGGTGCGGGTGAAGCTGAACTTCAGCTTGCCCAGGGCCTCACGGCCCGGCAGCAGCTCCGCGGACTCGGCCTCGAGCTCGTGCGGGTTCATGCTCATGGTGATGCTCTCCTTCACTACTACAGCTGGATGGCGTTACTACTGCTGGGAATTGCTGCTACTACTGGGAAGTGCGCTCCTGCCGGCGATCGCTGCTACTGCTGGATGGCGATCGACTGCGTGGCGGCCGACTGGGCCACGGCGTCCGGCGAGCAGACGTTCAGCGCGGTCGACGTGTTGTGGGCGTGGACGTCGGCCACGTGCTTGGTGACGGTGGTGGTGCGCGTGAAGCTGAACTTCAGCTTCCCCAGGGCCTCACGGCCCGGCAGCAGCTCCGCGGACTCGGCCTCGAGCTCGTGCATGTCGAGCATGCTGGTTCCCCCTCCGGGACGACGGTTCGCCTGCGAACCGTGCGGTGGCGCCCGGACGCAGGCAGGTTCCCCCCGGCCTCGCGTCCGATGCGGTCGGACGAGCTGTCCAACGAGATTGGACACTAGCGGCGTCGTCGGACGCCGCGCAAGGGCTTCCGGCGAACCTTGGAGAAGGGGCCTCTGGACGCCCCCCGTAGAATCGGTTCACCCGAGGCCCGATCCGACCTGAGCAGGAAGCGACCAGTCCGTGGCGAACGCACTGCAGCAGATCATCAGACAGCGCCTGGACCGTCAGGGATGGTCGTACGGGGACGTGGCCCGCAGGGGTGGCATCCCCCGCTCGACCGTGCACCACCTGGCCACCGCCGAACGCCTGGTGCGCATGCCGCAGCCGGCCACCCTCGAAGGGCTCTCCCGCGGGCTCGACCTCCCGCTGGACACCGTGCGCCGCGCCGCCGCCGAGACCTGCGGCATCCACCTCTACCCGGCCGACGAGGACAAGACCCCGGACACCCCGCCGGACCCCGAGGTCGACCTGCTGATCGCCAGTGTCCAGCGACTCAGCTCCGACGACCGGCGGCATGTGGCCGCCCTGGTCGAATCCCTGCTCGAACGCGGGCCCAAGGCCGCCGGGAACGAACCCCGTACCGAGAACTGAGCCATAACCGGACGCCGTTCGCCCGGCACCCGGTTCCCGGAACGGTTGAATCCAGCGAATATTCGCGTCCGCCCGAGCCGCACCCCCCTTCCCCGCTATCGTCTCGATCTGCCCGAAGCCAGGGGGAATGCGTGCTCGTTGTCAGTGGTGGATCGACCACCAACGCCGTCGTCCGGGGCCGCTCCGGGGAATCCGTGGTGCTGCTCTCCGGGGAACTGCCCGAAGTGCTCACCGACCGGAGCGTCGCCGAACTCCTCGACCTGGCAGCCGCGGTGCTGACCGGCGAGGAGATGACCATGTTCCGCGCGTGTCTGTGCGCGCTGCGCCGCGGCGAACCGCTGGGGCGGCGCCGGGTGGAGGTGGACGGCGCTGTTCTGACCATTTACGAGAGCTGAGGACACACGGGAGCCGCCCCCGGTGGGACCGGGGGCGGCTCGGGTGCGACAGCGGGCCGATCAGTGGTGCTTGTCGCGGTGGACGTCCTTGTTCCCGGAGCCGTTGCCCGAGATGAGGTGGTCCAGGAAATGCGACAGCGGGTCGTCCCCGTCGTTGATCACCGAGTTCTCCGTGCACTGCTGCTGCTGGTTCGAGGACAGAAGCTGGATGTCCGTGAGGCCCAGGACCCCGAGATCGCTGACGCCAACGCAGATCTTGTTGAACGACCCGTTGATGAGCCCGATCTGTGGGCTCATGTAGCCGCTCGTCCAGGTGTTTCCGTAGAACTGCCCCGCACCGTTGGCATTGGCCACGTGCTGTCCCTGGTCCCCGCCATCGGCCGCAAGGGCGACACTTCCCGAAGCACCGACGGCGGAGGCCGCCATGGCGACCACTGCCATTGCTTTCTTGATCACGTTCTTTCCCTCGCTACGGTCGCGGATCCTTTGTCAGAACGAACGCATGGCGGCACCTGAACGGGAGCCGTGAGCAGAATGGAACGCCCCCTCGCAGCGGTCCCGCACTCCGGCTGCAAGGGGGTCGGTCCGACACGTCCAAAGCTGCTCAGTGCCCGCCCGGGCCACCGCTGTTGAACGAGCCGTTGCCCGAAATGATGCCGTCCAGGATCTCCGACAGCGGGTCGTCACCGTCGACGATCTGCGAGTTGTCGGTGCACTGCATCTCCTGGTTCGAGGACAGGAGCTGAATGTCCGTGATCGCCAGGACGGCTGCGATGTCCTGCAGAGCGATGCAGGGCTTGTTCAGCGTGCCCTGGATGAGGCTCATCTGAGGACTTTCCTTGCCGCCCGTACGCGTGTTGCCGTACCCGGTCTTCGCGCCGTTGGCGTTCGCGCCGTCCTGTTCGTCGTCGCCCTGGGCCATTGCAGGGCCCGCCAGCGACCCGACCGCGGTTACCGCAAGGGCGGTGGTGGCGAGAAACTTCTTGAGCACGTCTATGCCTTTCGATCGTGTAGCGCCCCCACTGAAGCGTTCTGAACAACTGCGACCCTTTTGAGAAGTTTCGCGATGTCACTCATTCGCATCAGCAAGCAACGCCCGCGACCATGGGCGGCTCAACTCGTATGTCTACGGTACTGAAAGAGACTTGTGAGCGTCACGTACCGATATTGTCCGCCGCGCTCACTGCGCAGTTCCCCGCGGTCGATCAGATGCGCCACGGTCCACGGCGAGAGCCCCAGCAGCGAGGCGGCCGTGCGCACCGGGACGCTCAGCCCCTCGAAGACCGCGGGCATGGGTTCCTCCGCAGCGCGCCGGCACGCCGTGCGGTCGGCCGTCGCGTAGTCGTCGTACGTGGCGTAGGGGTCGATCGCGGCAGCAGCGTTTCGTGCCATGTCGACGCACACCATCCCCTCGGTCAGTCGTATTTACGTACCTGCCGCCAGGCTAGTCAGCTCAGCGGGAAGCGTATGAGGCTCCTTGCCGGGCGTCAAGTATGGTTTTGTCTGGCCTGCCGCCCGGCTAGATACCGTGGACGTACGACCGCGGCCGTTACCCCGGGCCCGCCGGGCCGGGTTAGCCCTCGTGGCAGGGGCGGCCACCCACTAGCCGGGCGTCAAGTAGGCTCACCCGGGGTGGCTGGTTCACGACGGACAGCAGGAGAGTGAGCCCATGGGGAGCACCCCGAAGGCGCGCAGGAGCGGCACGCGCGAACGCATCCAGAGGACGGCCCTCGACCTCTTCGTCTCACGCGGCTACGAGAAGACCTCGCTGCGGGAGATCGCCGAGGAGCTCGGGGTCACCAAGGCCGCGCTCTACTACCACTTCAAGACCAAGGAGGACATCCTCACCGCGCTCTCCGACGAGCTCGGCCGGCCGGTCGACGAGCTCGTCGCCTGGGGCCGGGAGCAGCCGCCCACGCCGGAGACCAAGCGCGAGCTGCTGCGCCGCTACAGCGAGGCGCTGCGCGACGCGGCCCCCATCTACCGGATCCTGCAGGAGAACCAGGCCACGCTGCGGGAGCTGAGCATCGGCGCGGCGCTGCGGGAACGCCTGACGGACGTCGGCGCGCTGCTGCAGGCCGGCGCCGGCTCGCTGGACGGCCGGGTGCGCTGTTCCAGCGCGATGCTGGCGGTGCACTTCGGGGCGCTCACGCTGGACGGGCTGCCGGGCGACAAGGAGGAGAAGCGGGCGGCCGTGCTGCGCGTCGGCCTGGAGATCCTCGACTCCGCCGCCCGTGAGGAGACCGCGGCCGCCCTGGACGCCGTGGGCTGAACCGGCGGGCCCGCTCGCGGTCGCACCGCGGGCCCCGGCCCGCGCGCCCGTGCGCCGGGGGCCGACGGGATACCCGTACGGCGCCTGCTGCCCCTTCGGGCCGCACTTCAATACCGGAGAGTCGGTTTCTTGATCACCAAGCGGCTCTTCCGGCGGGAGGAGTTCATCCTCCGCTTACGGAACAGTTAATTCCGTCAAGGAAGCTGCAGGTGTCGGCCGGGACTCAGGCCACGCCCGCCGGGGCCACCTCGGGGGCCTCCGCCGCGGCCGCGGCCGCCGCCCGCCACCGCTCCGCCTCCGCCAGCGCCCTGGCCCCGCGGCCGGGGGCCATGTCGAGGCGGGCCAGCACGGAGGGCACGGCGACGCTGGGCATCACGTGCTCGTACAGCACGGTGGCGCGGCGCTCCAGGTCGGCGCGGTTGTTGATCGCCTGGGACATGGTGTTGATGCCCGCGTAGGCGCCGACGATGAGCTCGGCGGTGTCGGCCGGCACGACGTGCGGGAGCACCTCGCCGCGCTCCTTGCCCTCCTCCAGGACGCGCGTGTGCAGTTCCGTCCAACCGTTGAACGGGCTGCTGCGGTTGAGGTTGGTCGAGCCGTGCTCGAGGGTCAGCCGCACGCTGCCGCGCAGGAGCGGGTCCACCAGCAGCCGGTGGGCGAAGATCATGCCCATGTCCACCAGTTCCTGCATCTTGGAGGTCCGGCCCGGCTCGCCGGCGGGCAGGTCGGTGGCCATCTGGGCGTCGATCACCGCGAGCGCCAGTTCCTCCTTGGAGGCGAAGTGGAAATACAGCGCCCCCTTGGTGACCTCGGCCCGCGCGAGGATCTCGGTGATCGTGGCGGCGTCGTAGCCCCGCTCGTCGAACACCACCGCGGCCGCTTCGAGAATGGACTGGCGAGTCCTGATCGCGCGGTCCTGCTTTGCCACGGTCTGCCTCCGGATCGATGAGATATCTCCGCCGCATCCCGGGCGGCGAGGGGCGGCACGCAACCGGCCGTCACACCGCTGCCGCCCCTCGAAAATCAAACCGGCGAGTACGTATCGTATCAAGAGCGGCTTGGCAATCTGGCGCAATTCACTCTGTGAATTGCGCTGGAGGACACCGTCCCGATCCTTGCAGTGGCCAACGAGCATCCCCTGCACGGCCGGAACGGTATCCGCGCGATCTGACGCGATCAGACCATCGTCAGCCCGCCGTCCACCGGCACGGTGGCCCCGGTGACGAACGACGCCCGGTCGCTGAGCAGCCAGGCAGCCGCCTCGGCGACCTCCTCCGGCTCCGCCGTGCGCGCCTGCGGGGTGGCGGCGTGCAACGTCTCCTCGATGCCCGGCTGTTGCGTGAACCACTCCACGACGACTTCGCTGCGCGTGGTTCCCGGGGCGAGCGCGTTCACCCGGATGCCGGACGCCGCGTACTCGGCGGCCGCCGCCTTCGTCAGGCCGATGACCGCATGCTTGGCCGCCACGTACGGGGCGGCGACCGGCGTGGCCAACAGGCCGCCCACACTACTGGTGTTGACGATCGAGCCGCCTCCGGCGGCGAGCATCGCGGTGATCTCGTCGCGCAGGCAGTTCCACACGCCGCGCGCGTTGACGTCCATGATGCGCTCGTAGGTGGCGTCGTCCATCAGGTGCAGCGGCGAGCGGCCCTCGCCCCAACCGGCGTTGTTGAACGCCGCGTCCAGCCGGCCGTACCGCTCCACCGCGTACGCGACGGCGCGCGCCGTGTCGGTGCGCCGGGTGACGTCGGTGACGACGTGGGCCGCCTCGGCGCCCTTTTCCCGCAATTCGTCCACCAGTTCGCGCAAACGGTCCTCACGCCGGGCGGCCAGCACCACCGTGGCACCCTCCCGTGCGAACACCCGTGCGGCAGCGGCGCCGATGCCACTGCTGGCACCCGTGATCAGCGTGATTTTCCCGTGCAGCATTCCGGGCGGCATTCCGTACGGCATTCCCTGCGGCGTCGCGGGCGGCATTTCTTGCGGTGCGCCCTGCGGTATTCCCTGGTCGGCCATGACGTGAATTCCCTCGATTTCCTTCATCCGTCGTTTCGCATTTCCGGGCCGGGGGCCCACAACGTGCCCGCCGACGCCTCCGCGTCGACCGTGCGCACCAGCGCCTCGTCGACGGCGGCCAAGGAGTCCACCACGTGCCGTACGCCCGCCTCGTGCATGGCGGCGCGCTGGAATCCGTGGGGGAAGGCGGAGGGGTGTCCCACGAAGGCGGCCCCCAGGTCGCGGGCGGCCTCCGCGACGCGCGCCACGTCGTCGACGAAGAGCGTCTCGTCGGGGCGCAGTCCGAAGGTTTCGGCGATCTCCCGCACCCCGGGGCGGAAGTCGTTGGTGCACACGTAGCCGGGGCCGTCGAAGAGGTGGGCGTGCTCGCCGAGGTGGTGGGCGAAGTGGGAGGCGTCCAGGCCTCCGTAGCAGATGGTGCGCAGTCCCATCGACCGTAATCGGGCGACGAGTTCGACCGCGCCGTCCATAAGCCGCACCGGGTCGTGCTCGAGGTGGGCGGCGCGCTCGGTGAAGTAGACCTCCAGCACCTTCTCGGGCGGCCAGTCGACGCCCGCGGCCTCGGCCAGGGCCTGCGCGGCGATGTGCCGGGGCTGGGAGAAGACGGCCCGCTCGACCTCGGCGGTGTACCGGCCGCCCCGGACGGTCACGAACCGGTGGATCACCGGGCTGAACGTGTCGTTGAGAAGGACACCGTCGATATTGACGGCGGCCAGGCGTAACCGGCTCAGCTGTTCGACCACTATCGACCTCCATTGTCGGGTGAAGGGCCCCGGAAAACGCGCCCGCGCGATGCGGGCGTTCCCCCCGCAGAGAGCTGAATCACATCTGGGCTGAGTGGTCGTCAACAGCCTTGTATCTTGACCCCCCGAGGGGCGTTGACCGGGGAACGTTAACACTCTAAAAGCACCCGTCCGGACAGCACCCGCCTTGACCATCCGCGGTCGACCTGCGCCGATGCACCGACCGATCCGAGGGGGAACCATGTCCCAGACCACCTCCGCCCCGACATCCCTCGCACCCGCGCTGCCCCGGCTGACGACGACCGTCCCCCGCGAGTACGTCCACCGGGCCGCCGTGGCCGAGGTGTTGCTGACCGGGTGGCGGAGGGCCGGGCGTGACCGGTTCACGGTGTGGGCCCAATGGCCGCGCGGGCACAGCTTCTTCACGCCGGTCGAGGGCACACTGCACGACCCGATGATGGTCGCGGAGACCGTGCGGCAGATCGGATCCCTCCTCGCCCACGCGGAATTCGACGTGCCGCTCGGACATCAGTTCCTGATGTGGCACCTGGACTGCACGGTGCGGCCCGATCACATGACCATCGGCCCGGCACCCGCCGAACTCGAACTCGACGTCCAGTGCTCGCGGATCCGCAGGCGGGGCGGCGTCTTCGGGGGCATGCACTACGACGTCACCGTACGCCGCGACGGACACGTCGCCGCCACCGGCAGCGCCTCGTTCACCTGTACCTCGCCCGAGGTCTACCGCCGGCTGCGCGGCCCCCGGCTGCCCGGTACGCCGACGGTGACGACCGCGCCGGTGGTGCCGCAGCAGGTGGGCCGCACCTACCCCTTCGACGTCGTCCTCTCGCCGGACGAGGGCGCGCGCTCGCGGTCCTGGCTGCTGCGGGCGGACGGCCGCCACCCGGTCCTGTTCGACCATCCGGTGGACCACATCCCCGGCATGGTGCTGCTGGAGGCCGCCCGGCAGGCGGCCACCGCCCTCGCCCCCTGGCCGGTCGTCCTGCCGACCTCGCTCAGAAGCTCCTTCCACCGCTACGCCGAGCTCGACAGCCCCGTCCACATATCCGCCGACCCCGTGGAGGAGACCGACACGGGCGCCACCCTCACGCGGATCAGCGGTCACCAGGACGGCGCATTGGTCTTCGCCTGCTCACTCACCTGCGAGCACCCCTCCGCGGCCGCCTGACGGACCCGTCCGGGTCACCCGCCGTGTTTTCCCCGCCGCCCGCCGCCGTCCTCGCTTAGGGTCGTTGCGCCATCGGTCCACCGAGCCGGGGGAGCGTATCCGCGGGATGATTCCGAGCCTGACCGGCACCGCGTTCTTCGCCCTGCTCGTCGTCGCCTGCCTGCTGGCCGTCCTGGCGGCGCTGCTGCTGTGGACGAGGATCCCCGGCCCCGGCGCCGTGCGCTGGGCGGGCCGGCTCGCCCTGATCGTGCTGTGCCAGGCCACCGCCATCTGCGTGGTCGCGGTGTGGATCAACTCCAGCTACGGCCTGTACGCCTCGTGGGACGACCTGATGGGCCGTACGAGCGAGTCCGGGCCCGTCGCGATGCCCGGCCCGCCGGCCGAGCGGGCGCGCTTCACGCGCGGCGACGGCGGCATGCGCGAGACGTACTTCCGCGGCGCGCACTCCCAGCTGTCCGGCCAGGTCATGGTCTGGACGCCCCCGCAGTACTCCGAGCCCGGCCACCGCCACACCGCCTTCCCCGTCGTGGTGCTGCTGCACGGGGTGCCCGGCTCGCCGCAGTCCTGGCTGGAGCAGGGCCGGATGCCGGGGGCGTACGAGCGGCTGCTGACCGAGGGCACCACCCGGCCGTTCATCCTCGCCGTGCCGATCATCAACCCCGGTGGCGTGGACACCGACTGCTCCGACGTGCCCGGCCGCAAGGTCGCCACCTGGCTCGCCGACGACGTCCCCGAGCTGCTGCGCAGGCACTTCCGCACCGAGGCCGCCCCCGAGTCGTGGGGTCTGGTCGGCATCTCCACGGGCGGCTTCTGCGCGGCGAAGCTGCCGCTGCAGTACCCGCATGTCTTCGGGGCGGGCGCCGCCCTGGACCCCGACCCGCTCGACGGCGACGGCGGCGCGATCGCCGACCCGGAGCTGCGCCGCCGCAACAGCCCGATGCACCTGGTGCGGCACAGCGACGCGGATGTGGCCCTGTTCCTGGCGACCTCGCGGCAGGACCGCGACAGCCCGCCCCGCTACATCGAGGAGTTCCAGCGGGAGGCGGCGGACAGCGCGGTGCGGCTGAAGACGATGCTGCTGCCGACCGGGGGCCACAACTACGGGACGTGGATCAACCTCTACCCCGCGGCGTTCTCGTGGCTGGCCGAGCAGCTGGGGGGCGGCCCGGAGTAGCCGGCCCGCCCGGGTACGGGGGCTCAGCCCTCGTCGCCCTCGTCCTGCGAGGCGGTGGGCGACGGCTGCGGGGCGGGCTCCACGGACGGCTCGTCCTTCGCCTTGTCCTCCTGCGCCTTGCGGTCGGCGTCCTTCTTCTTCTCCTGCTCGCTCTTGGGCTTGTCGGCGGTGTCCTGCGGGAAGGTCAGCTGCCGGCTCGTCCACTCCAGCACCGGGCCGATCTCCCGGCGCCAGGTGGTGAAGTGGTGGCTGCCCTCCGGCAGGATGATCGAGGAGGCGGACATCGGCGGCTTGACGGCCTTCAGGAACCGCTCCGTCTCGCCGTACTGCTTCTCGCCCTTCCTGCTGCTGGTCACCAGCACCGACACACGCGGCGCGGGCAGGTTCTCCAGCCGCCAGATCAGGTCGTGCTCCTGCTGGTTGCGCTTGGCCTGCGGTCCGCTGCCGAAGAGGTTGCCGGTGGTCAGGTCGTTGCCGACCTTGTAGTCGCCGGAGAGCGCGGCCGCGGCCGGGTAGACGCCCGGGAAGCGCATCGCGAGCTCCAGCGCGCAGGTGCCGCCGGAGGAGTAGCCGAGCACGCCCCAGGCGCTGGGGTCGTGGCCGACGCGGTAGGTGCTCTTGAGGGCGTCGGGCAGGTCCTTGGTGAAGAAGGTCTCCGCCTGCGGCCCGTCGGGGACGTCCACGCACTCGGTGTCGCGCGGGGGCGCGATCGTCGGGCGGACCATGACGATGACGGTCGGCTGCATCCTGTTCTGGGCCAGCAGCCGGCCCGCCGTCTGCGGCACCTGCAGGTGCTGCGCCAGATTCGTGATCCCGCCGGGATAGCCGCTGATCACGACCATCACCGGAAAGCGCTGGCGGTCGTACTGCTTCTGGAAGTACTGCGGCGGCAGATAGACGAAGGCCGGATTGATCGCCCGCGAGCGCTGCCCGACGATATTGACCGACTGGACGCTGCCCACCTTCTCGGCCGGGCCCCGCGGAATTCCGCCTATCTTGTCCAGGCCCTGCGGGCCCGCCGGCTGCACCAGGCCGTTCTTCGACCCGGTGACGGTGGCGTACGGGCCGTTGCCGCCCATCTCGGTGACGTTGACCGGCGCCTTGTCGACGCGGCCGAGGAGCTGGTTCCAGGTGCCGAAGAAACCGCCCCAGGAATTCACGGCCAGCGCCAGCGCGGCCATGACCGCCAGCTGGGTCGTGGCGATGGCCGCGAGCCGGCCGAGCACCGGACGCACGCCCCGGCCGGCCAGCCGGGGCCAGACCCACACGGTGAGCCCCACGCACAACACGGCGGCGAACACCACCGTGTACAGAAGCGACCTGCTGGTCAGGCCCATGCGGTTCCCACTTCCTGCCCCCTGCTGGGTTTGTCGTCCTCGTGTCCCGGTTCCTCGTGTCCCGGTCCGGTCGTCCTCACCGATAAAGAAGCCGATTCGTGCGGAGAGGGTTGCCCTTCGTCCATTTGTTGCACTGGTCTTGTCCTGCGCGTGTCCCGTTGTTCGCGCCGCCGTCCGCTGCCGTACGGCACTGGCCGAACGCCCCCTTCCGCTGGATGGTGGAGGGCATGACGTACCCGGCCCCGCGCCCCGGACCGTGCGCCAATCCCTACCTCAGCGGCCCCTACGCGCCGGTCCACGACGAGACCACCGCCGTCGATCTGCCCGTCACCGGCCGCCTGCCCGCCGCGCTGCGCGGCCGCTATCTGCGCAACGGCCCCAACCCGGTGCACGTCGACGACCCGGCCGACCACCACTGGCTCAGCGGCGACGGCATGATCCACGGCGTCCGGCTGCGCGACGGGCGCGCCGAGTGGTACCGCAACCGCTGGGTGCGCTCCGACGCCGTGGCCGGGGCACTGGGCGAGAAGCTGCTGCACGGGCCGCGCCACCTGGGCATGGACTTCGCGCCCAACACGCATGTGCAGTACTTCGCCGGGCACTGCCTGGCCCTGGTGGAGGGCGGCACCCTGCCGTACGAACTCGACCCGGAGCTGTACACCATCGGCCCGTTCGACTTCCACGGCACGCTGCCGGGCGGGCTGGCCGCGCACACGATCGTCGACCCGCGCTCGGGCGAACTGCACGCGGTGGCCTACTGCCCGGCCTGGCCGTACGTGCAGTACGTGGTCGCCGGCCGTGACGGCCGCGTACGGCGGTACGTGGACGTCCCCCTCGACGGGCACCCGATGATGCACGACTTCTCGCTGACCGAGCACTACGTGCTGCTGTACGACCTGCCGGTGGTCTTCGCCCGCAACGGGCGCACCGGCGCGCACCGCCCGGTGTGGGACCCGGACCGGCCCGCCCGGCTCGGGGTCCTGCCGCGCGACGGCGGCGCGGGCGAGGTGCGCTGGCTGGAGCTCGAACCCTGCTTCGTCCTGCACCAGATGAACGCCTACGAGCAGCCGGGCGGCCGGCGGCTCGTCGTCCACCTCCTGCGCTACGAGCGCTGGTTCGACGCCTTCGACCCGCGCCGGCCCGCTCCCGGGCAGCACGTCGCGCACCTGGAGCGCTGGACGGTCGAGCCGGCGCGCGGCACCGTGCACCGCACGCGCCTGGACGACCTGCCCGCCGAGTACCCGCGCATCGACCCCCGCCGGCTCACCGCCCACCACCGCTTCGGCTACGCCGTGCGCCAGCCGCTGCCGGGCCGGGGGCCGGGGCTGGTCAAGTACGACCTGGAGCGCGGTACGCACGAGGAGTTCACCGTCCCCGGGGGCGGGGACGTGGGCGAGGGCGTCTTCGTGCCGGCGGCCCCCGACGCCGCCGAGGACGACGGCTGGGTGCTGGCCTTCGCCCACGACCCGCGGCGCGCAGCCACGGACCTGCTCGTCCTGGCCGCCCGCGACCTCGCCGCCGGGCCGGTGGCCCGGGTGCATCTGCCGGTGCGGGTACCGGTGGGCTTCCACGGGAACTGGATCCCGGACGCCTGCCCGTGACCCTGTGGGCGACCCCTGTCCGTGACACGACACGCACGACGGCGTGTCGCGAGTGAACGCCCTGGACCGTGCTTGACCACTAGCCTTACGTATTCGTCAAGCAAACGGACTTTTACGGGCATTACGGACAGCTAATCGGACGAAGGGCAACTTCCCCATGGGCATTCGGAGTCTGCTGCGCACCGCGTTCGGCCGGGCGGCCAGAGGGGGCGAGCAGGACGAGGCGAGCCTGCCCCAGCAGAGCACGGGCCCCGGCGCCTGCGCGCCGGCGGCGTCGGAGGAGGCGCCGGACGGCGCCGTCACGGTCCCCACCCAGCCGACCGCCGAGGAGTCCGACCGGGCCGGCACCCCCACCGTCCCCGACCCCGGCCCCCTCGGCCCCATCCCCACCCCCGGGCCCGCCCGGCCCGAACCCCTCCCGGAGCCCGAACCCCAGCCCACCCCCATGCCGAAGCCCAAACCGGTGCCCGAACCCGAGCCGGCCCCGCGGCCCGACCCCCACCCCGTGCCCGAACCCCCGCCCGGGCCGGACCCCGAGCCCTCCCCCGCGATGGCCGCCGGCGCGGCCCTGGCCGCCGCCGGCCTCACCGGACGGCGGACCGCCGTCTACCTCGTCCTCGACCGCTCCGGCTCGATGCGGCCCTACTACAAGGACGGCACCGTCCAGCACCTCGCCGAACAGACCCTCGCCCTCGCCGGCCACCTCACGGAGGGCGGCACCCTGCCCGTCGTCTTCTTCTCCACCGGCATCGACGGCACCGCCGAACTGACGGCGGACGACCACCGCGACCGCATCGCCGAGCTGCACGCCTCCTACGGGCACATGGGCCGCACCCACTACCACCTGGCCGTCGAGGCCGTCCTCGACCACTACCGCGCCACGGGCACCACCGACCCCGCCCTCGTCGTCTTCCAGACCGACGGCGCCCCCTCGAACCGGGCGGCTGCCGAAAAGGCCCTGTGCGAGGCGGCCGGCCTGCCGGTCTTCTGGCAGTTCGTGGGCTTCGGCGACCCCGAGGCGCGCGGCTTCGACTTCCTGCGCCGGCTGGACGACCTCGCGGTGCCGGAGCGGCGGGCGGTCGACAACACGGGCTTCTTCCACGCGGGCCGCGACCCGCGGCTGCTGCCGCACGAGGAGCTCTACCGCGAGCTGCTGCTGGAGTTCCCCGGCTGGCTGCAGGAGGCCCGCACGGCGGGCGTACTGCGGTAACGCCTGCGGCGGAAAACCTCGAACGCCGGACGGGCTGGGATCAGCCCGTCCGGCGTTCGAGGACCGGGGGTCAGGGGGCAAAGCCCCCGGGAGAGACGGTCAGTCGCCGAACGGCAGGCGGCCGGGGCCCGGCTTCATGGTCTTCTCGACCAGGGGCGTCTGCAGCACGCTGCCCTTGCCGTAGAGCTCCAGGGTGGCGCGGGCGGGCACGTTCGCGTCGACCATGTCGTGCCACTCCGCGAGGCCCGTGTGCTTCCTGCCGTCGCACTGCAGGTCGCCCTTGGCCTTGGTGGCCGTCAGGTAGACGGGCTTCCTGCCGGCCGGGGCGGACAGCAGGGTGACGTCCAGGCGCTCGGTGTCGGCGTTGCAGACGTAGTCGAAGGAGACGTCGAGGGACGCGACGATGCCGTTCCCGGTGAAGATCTTCCTGACCTCGACCGACGGCGTGCCGGTGGTACCGGTCGTACCGGCAGCGAGGGCGGCGGGGGCGGCTGCTGCGCCCAGGGCGACGGCGGTCAGGACCGAGACACCGGCGGCTCGGAGGGTGGTGCGCTTCACGTGTGATGACTCCTCGAAAGGGACATCCGGGGGACTTCCCCCGGATGGGACCTTTTGAGTGTACCTGTCAGCAACACATCGACCACACACAGTTACCGTCGGTACGAAATGCCGCGCGGTCGGCCCCCAGTGCTCGGATACGCTAAAGGTGCACGTACACCTGAAAACACTGCGACCAGGGAGCAGCCGCAATGGCTCGACACCTCATCACCAGCGCCCTTCCGTACATCAACGGGATCAAGCACCTGGGCAACATGGTGGGGTCCATGCTCCCGGCGGACGTCTACGCGCGCTTCCTGCGGCAGACCGGCCGCGAGACGCTGTACATCTGCGCGACCGACGAGCACGGCACCCCGGCCGAGCTGGCGGCGAAGGACGCCGGGCTGCCGGTGGACACCTTCTGCGGGCAGCAGCACGACGTGCAGAAGGCGATCTACGACGGCTTCCACATCTCGTTCGACTACTTCGGCCGCAGCTCCTCGCCGGAGAACCACGAGATCACCCAGCACTTCGCGCGTCAGCTGCAGAAGAACGGGTTCATCGAGGAGCGCGCGATCCGCCAGGTCTACTCGCTGGCCGACGGCCGCTTCCTGCCCGACCGGTACATCGTCGGCACCTGCCCGCACTGCGGCTACGACAAGGCGCGCGGCGACCAGTGCGAGAACTGCACCCGCGTGCTGGACCCGACCGACCTGATCGACGCGCGCTCGGCGATCAGCGGCAGCAGCGAGCTGGAGGTGCGGGAGACCAAGCACCTGTTCCTGCTGCAGTCGAAGCTGCAGGGCGAGGTCGAGGCGTGGATCGACGAGCACGGCAAGGACTGGCCGGTGCTGGCCTCCTCCATCGCCCGCAAGTGGCTGACGGAGGGCCTGAACGACCGGGCGATCACCCGTGACCTCGACTGGGGCGTGCCGGTCCCGGCGGACACCTGGCCGGAGCTGGCGGCCGAGGGCAAGGTCTTCTACGTGTGGTTCGACGCGCCCGTGGAGTACATCGGCGCGACGAAGGAGTGGGCCGGCCAGGACCCGGCGAACCGCGACTGGAAGTCGTGGTGGTACGAGGCCGGCGACGTGCGCTACACGCAGTTCATGGCCAAGGACAACGTGCCCTTCCACACCGTGATGTTCCCGGCCACGGAGCTGGGCACCCGCGAGCCGTGGAAGAAGGTCGACTACGTCAAGGCCTTCAACTGGCTGACGTACTACGGCGGCAAGTTCTCCACCTCGCAGCAGCGCGGCATCTTCACCGACGCCGCACTGGAGCTGCTGCCGGCAGACTACTGGCGCTACTTCCTGATGGCGAACGCCCCGGAGTCGGACGACTCGTCCTTCACCTGGGAGCACTTCGCCGGCACGGTCAACAAGGACCTCGCCGACACCCTCGGCAACTTCGTCAACCGTGTGCTGTCCTTCTCGCGCAAGCGCTTCGGCGAGAACGTCCCGGCCGGTCTGGAGGAGGGCGAGGCCGAGGCCGAGCTCGGCCGCCAGGTCGCCGAGCTGCTCGCCGAGTACGAGCGGTACATGGAGGATCTGCAGTTCCGCAAGGCCGCGCAGGCGCTGCGCGCGCTGTGGAGCGCGGGCAACTCCTACCTGGAGACCAAGGCCCCCTGGCTGGAGATCAAGACCGACCCCGAGGCCGCCGCGCTGACCCTGCGCACCGCGATGAACCTCATCCACCTCTACGCGGTGGTCTCCGAGCCGTTCATCCCGGCCTCCGCGGCGGCCATGCGCTCGGCGTTCGCGCTGCCGGAGGACTCGGCGGCCGCCACCGCGACGTGGGTGACGGCGGACGAGGCGAAGTCGCTGACGTTCGTCCCGGCGGGCACCGCGTTCAGCGTGCCGCCCGTGCTCTTCGCGAAGATCACCGAGGAGGACCTGGAGTCCTACCGCGAGCGCTTCGGCGGCACCGACGAGGCGTGATCATCCCTGCGCGAGGGCCCCGGAACCGTGCGGTTCCGGGGCCCTCGCGCATGCGTTGATCCATCGGCAATCGTTCGTTGAGCGCCGCCCTGCACGCTGAAGATGTCCTTTCGGCGTGATTGAGGAAGAGCAGTGTTCGCAGTGTTCGACGAAGGCATCACCGTAAGCGTCCACGGCGGCGACGAGCTGGGCCGGTACCGGGTCGTCCGGCAGCTGCGCGCCCTGTCGGGCATCGGCGTCGTCGCGGCGGACGACCGCACCGCGGCCGTGGACGTCCTGCTGCTGTCGCGGCACGACCCCGACGGCCCGGCCCGGCTGCGGGCGATGGTCCGCGCGAATCGCGCCCCGCTGCTCGTGGTGGCCGACGACCTGGGCCCGGCGGAGCTGATGGCGGTCGGGGAGTACGGCGTGGAGTCCGTGCTGTGGCGCGAGCGGCTGACCCCGGGCCGGCTGTCGCGCGCCGTGCACAACGCGGCCGGCTGCTGCCCGAGAGTCCCGCTGCCCCTGGCCCTGGTGTGACGCCGTCATGCCGAAGGCCGGCCGGGCTGCTGCCCGGCCGGCCTTCGGTGCGTGTGCGACGACCTACTTGGTCGGCTTGTACGGGGTGGGCTTGGCCGCGCCCTTGTAGATGCTCAGGTGGAGCTCCTTCAGGCGGGCGTCGTCGACCTCGCTGGGGGCGCCCATGAGCAGGTCCTGGGCGTTGCCGTTGAGCGGGAAGGCGATGGTCTCGCGGATGTTGGGCTCGTCGGCCAGCAGCATCACGATGCGGTCGACGCCCGGGGCGATGCCGCCGTGCGGCGGGGCGCCGAACTTGAAGGCGCGCAGCATGCCGCCGAACTCGCGCTCGACGTCCTCGTTGCTGTAGCCGGCGATCTCGAACGCCTTGTACATGACGTCGGGCTCGTGGTTCCGGATGGCGCCGGAGGACAGCTCGACGCCGTTGCAGACGATGTCGTACTGCCAGGCGAGGATGTCCAGCGGGTCCATGCTCTCCAGGGCCTGAAGACCGCCCTGCGGCATGGAGAACGGGTTGTGGGAGAACTCGATCTGCCCGGTGTCCTCGTTCTTCTCGAACATCGGGAAGTCGACGATCCAGCAGAACCGGAAGACGTTCTCCTCGAACTGGCCGGCCCGCTTGGCGGCCTCGACGCGCACCGCGCCCATGATCTTGGAGACCTCGTCGAAGTCGCCCGCGCCGAAGAACACGGCGTGGCCGGCCTGAAGGCCGAGGCGCTCGGTGAGGGCCTTGACGTCGTCCTCGGTGAGGAACTTGGCGATCGGGCCGGACAGCTGGCCGCCCTCGCCCACGCGGATCCAGGCCAGGCCCTTGGCGCCCTGCTCGACCGCGAAGTCGCCGAGGCCGTCGAAGAACTTGCGCGGCTGGTCCTGGACGGCCGGCACCGGCAGGGCCCGCACGTGCTTGCCGGCGAAGGCCTTGAACTCCGAGCCCTCGAAGACGTCGGAGACGTCGACCAGCTCCAGCTTGGCGCGCAGGTCCGGCTTGTCGGAGCCGTACTTGAGCATCGCCTCGCGGAAGGGGATCCGCGGGAAGGGGGAGGTGACGTGGCGGCCGCCGCCGAACTCCTCGAAGAGCTCGGTCATGACCTTCTCGATCACCTGGAAGACGTCCTCCTGCTCGACGAAGGACATCTCCACGTCGAGCTGGTAGAACTCGCCCGGCGAGCGGTCGGCGCGGGCGTCCTCGTCGCGGAAGCAGGGCGCGATCTGGAAGTAGCGGTCGAAGCCGGCGATCATCAGCAGCTGCTTGAACTGCTGCGGGGCCTGCGGCAGGGCGTAGAAGCGGCCGGCGTGCAGGCGCGAGGGCACCAGGAAGTCGCGCGCGCCCTCGGGAGAGGTGGCGGACAGGATCGGGGTGGCCAGCTCGTTGAAGCCGAGCGCGGTCATCTTCTCGCGCATGGCGCGGATGACGGCGGTGCGCAGCATGATGTTGCGGTGCATGCGCTCGCGGCGCAGGTCGAGGAAGCGGTACTCCAGACGGCGCTCCTCGTTCACCCCGTCCTCGGCGTTGATGGTGAAGGGGATCTGCTCGGCGGCGCCGAGCACCTCCACCTCGGCGACCTCGATCTCGATCTCGCCGGTGGGCAGGTCGGGGTTGACGTTGTCGGCGCCACGGCTGACGACCTTGCCGTCGATGCGTACGACGGTCTCCTTGGTCAGGTGCCCGAGCGCCTCGTTGGCCGGGGTGCCGGGGCGCGCCACCAGCTGGACCAGGCCGTAGTGGTCACGCAGATCGATGAAGAGGATGCCGCCCAGGTCGCGCCGATTGTGCAGCCAGCCACTGAGCCGCACGTCGGTGCCGACGTCGGCCGCACGGAGCTCGCCGCAGGTGTGGGACCGGTAACGATGCATCGTTCATCCAAGTCGTGGTCGAAGGCGTCGTGGAGTGTGCGCATACAGCACCAGGCAAGGGTACTGCCCCTCGCATACCATCAGTGGTCCGCTCCGGCCGTACCTGCATAAAGTGGGGCAATGCGCACTGAGGACGTACTGGCCGCCGTCCAGACCGGCCTGTGGTACTGGGACACCGCCTCGCGCACCGTCACCTTCGACGCCGAAGGCGCCCGGCTCATGGGCCTGCCGCCCACCCGGGTGGAGCTGACCGAGTCCGGCGTGCGCGCCCGCTTCCACGCCGTGGACTGGGTGGAGGTCCAGGGCATCATCTCCCTCGCCGCCGCCGAGGGCACCCTCGCCGAGGCCCGGCTGCGGGTCGTGGACGAGGACGGCAGGGTGCTGCGGACCGTGCGCAGCCGCACCCGGCCGTACGGCATCGGGCCCGCCGCCCGCCTCGTCGGCACGCTGGAAGAGGTCCCCGCACCCCAGCCCGGCACCTCCGCCGCCCGCAGCACCGTCACCGGCGACTGGCGGCGCAACCGCGAGGCGTTCCTGCTGGACGCCGGCCGGGCGCTGGCGGAGGCCCGCTCCACCTCCGAGGTGCTGCGGGTCGCGGCCACCTTGTCCATGCCCGGCTTCGAGCCCTCGGGCCTGGCCGTCTTCGTCGGCGAGGCCGGCCGGGTGAAGCTCATCGGGCAGCACGGCTACGCCCCCGGGGACATGGACGCCTTCATGGACCAGCCCATGGGGGCCGGCGCCCCGGCCGCCGAGGTCATCCGCACCGGCCGGGCCGTGTACCTGCCCTCGCCCGAGGACTACCGGCGCCGCTTCCCCGAGATCTACCCGATGGTCGAGCGCTTCGGCCGCCGGTCCTGGGCCTTCCTGCCGATGATCAATGCCGGGCAGACCATCGGCGCCTGGATGGCCGGCTTCTCCGTCCCGGTCTCCTTCACCCCCGACGAGCGCTCGGTGCTCGCCACCGTCGCCCGGATGCTCGCCCAGGCGCTCGGGCGCGCCAGCGTGCACGAGTCCGAGCGTGAGCTCACCGTGGGCCTGCAACGCTCGATGATGCCCACCGTCCAGCCCGACATCCCCGGCATGACGGTGGCCGCGCGCTACGTGCCCACCGGCGGCGGGCTGGAGGTCGGCGGCGACTGGTACGACATGATCCCGCTGCCCGGCGGAACTTCCGAGGACGGCGCCTCCACCGGTGGCCGGCTCGCCCTCGTCATCGGCGACGTCCAGGGCCACGACGTACGGGCCGCGGGGCTCATGGGCCAGCTGCGCATCGCCCTGCGCGCGTACGCCTCCGAGGGCCACCACGCGGACGCCGTGCTCTCGCGCGCCTCGCGCTTCCTGGCGGGCATCAACGGTGCCGACGAGGATGCGGACCCGCGCTTCGCCACCTGCCTGTACATCGAGGTCTACCCCAGCAGCGGACTGCTCGTCATCGCCCGGGCCGGCCACCCCGACCCGGCGATCCGGCTCAGCGACGGCACCCTGCTCGTACGCCCCACGGCCGGCGGACTGCCGCTGGGCATCGTGCCGGACGCCGACTACCCCACGACGCGGATCGTGCTGGAGCCCGGCGAGACCATGCTGGTGTGCACCGACGGGCTCATCGAGACCGGCGGCCACGACCTGGAGACCGGCTGGACGCGGCTGCGGCAGATCATCGAGGACCACGGCACCGGCCCCGATGGCGCCGAGGACCTCGAACAGCTCGCCGACGACCTCGTCCAGGCCGTCCACGGCCCGCCCTCGCACTACACCACCGGCCCACTCATCGACCGCCGCGAGGACGACATCGCCCTGCTGCTCCTGCGCCGCGACCTGCCCGTGGGCACGGGCGCCGTGCCGTGCCCACCGCGGCGCACGGTCATGAGCATCGCCCAGGCCGAGCCGGAGCGCATCGCCGAGGCCCGCCACCAGGTGCGCGAACTGCTGCACGACTGGCCCGACGAGGAGCAGCGGGACTCGGCGGTGCTGATGGTCTCCGAACTCATCACCAACGTGCTGGTGCACACCGACGGCGACGCCCTGCTGATCGCCGAGCTGTCCGGCACCCCCGGCACCCGCTGCCTGCGGGTGAGCGTCGCCGACGCCAGCGACGAACTCCCCCACCGCCGCCACCCCGGTGAGATGGCCTCCTCCGGCCGCGGCCTGGTCCTGCTCGAACTCCTGGCCGGCGCATGGGGCGTGGACCCCCAGGGCGCGGGCAAGAGCATCTGGTTCGAGCTGTACGAGGCCGCGGCTGCGGTGGAGGCCCGGTTCGAGGCGGTGACGTAGTTCAGGCGATGTAGTTCAGGCAACGCAGTTCAGGCGTTGCAGTTCAGGCGAAGGTGGTCGTCCAGCCCTCCTGGCGCACCTGCTCGTCGGTGTAGGCCACGCCGTGCACCTTCAGCCCCACCGGATCGAGCAGGCTGAGCGCCCCGCCCGTCCGGCTGAGCCGCAGCCCGTCGCCACCCTCGACGGTGACCGTGCCGCCGGCGGCGAGGCGGCGCGGGGGGAGCGGCCGGACGTGGCCGCGCTCGTCGGCCAGCCGCCAGCCGCCCAGGTCGACGATGTCGGCGGAGGCGTTGAGCAGCGTGACCGACTGGCCGTCCGACCCCGCGGGCCCACCGACCCGGGCGGCCACGATGCGCACCGGCGCCACGCGCTCCCGGGGCGGGGACGGCGGGCCGATGCTGTGGCCCTGGTCGTCGGTGTGCCAGGACTGCGACTGGAAGGCGAGGAAGATCCCCACCCAGCGGTGCTCGGCGGGGAAGTGGAAGAGCAGTCCGCCGTCCTGCCAGACGCCGTCGTCGGGGCGGTGCTTGACGCCGTTGCCCTGATTCATGTGGATGTCGTGGACGCCAGGGCCCTGGTGGGTGTGCCTGCGGGCCAGGAAGCGGACGATCCTGCGCAGGACGGAGACCCGCCCGAAGCCCTGGCCGAAGGCGTAGACGGCCACCGTGGGGTCGGCGATGGCGCGGTCCGTGTAGTGCTCCAGGAAGTCCTCCAGGTCGTTGTCCACTCCCTGGACGTCCGGCGGCAGCACCCGCATCCGGGTGGGGTCGAACAGATTGCCCCGGACGTAGTCGAGGGCGCCCGTACCCGCGTGCGAGGCCAGCGGGTGCCAGCCGCTGCCCGCCGGCGGCAGGAGGTCCGTCACCGGATGACGGAAGTCGTCGTCCGCCAGGAACAGCACCTGGGAAGGGGGCGTGTCGGACAGGACGTTCACCGGCACCTGGTAGCGGGTGCCGGCGTTGTCCTCGATGAACAGCTGGAAGTGCGGCTTGTCGCTGGTGCCGGGCTCCCGGTGTTTGCCGGTCGCACGGCCGGTCACCACTCCGTAGGGACTGATGGTCATGGCCGGGACCTCCGTTCCTGGCGCGGACAGGCCTCCTTCCACCGTGCCCCCGGCAGGGGCCCGGCACCACTCGGGTACGGGCCCGCAGGGCCCCGGCTCAGGCCGCCGGGATGGTGCCCAGCCGTCCGGCCTGGAAGTCCTCGAAGGCCTGGGCCAGCTCGGCGTGGGTGTTCATCACGAACGGCCCGTAGTGCATCATCGGCTCGCGGATCGGCAGGCCGCCGAGCAGGACCACCTCGAAGTTCTCCGTGCGGGTCTCCTGGGCGGCGTCGGCGCGGACGACGAGGGTGTCGCCCTCGCCGAAGACGACCGCCTGGCCCATCCGGAAGGGGCGGCCCTCGGTGCCGGCCGAGCCGTGGCCGGCCAGGCCGTAGGCGAGGGCGTTGAAGTCGGGCCGCCAGGGCAGCGTCAGCTGCGCGCCGGGGCTCAGGGACGCGTGGATCATCGTGATCGGCGTGTGCGTCGCTCCCGGGCCCTCGTGGCCCGCGACGTCGCCGGCGATCAGGCGGACGAGCGCGCCGCCGTCCTCGGAGGCGAGCAGCTTGACGCTGCCGCCGCGGATGTCCTGGTACTTCGGCGCGATCATCTTGTCGGCGGCCGGCAGGTTGACCCACAGCTGGAGGCCGTGGAACAGCCCGCCGCTGATCACCAGGTCCTCGGGCGGGGTCTCGATGTGCAGCAGGCCGGAGCCGGCGGTCATCCACTGGGTGTCGCCGTCGGTGATCACGCCACCGCCGCCGTGGGAGTCCCGGTGGATGAAGGTGCCGTCGATGATGTAGGTGACGGTCTCGAAGCCGCGGTGCGGGTGCCAGGGGGTGCCCTTGGGCTCGCCTGCCGCGTAGTCCACCTCGCCCATCTGATCCATCATGATGAACGGGTCGAGGTGGCGGTACGGGATCCCCGCGAAGGCGCGGCGGACGGGGAAGCCCTCGCCCTCGAAGCCGCTGGGCGCGGTGGCGACGTGCACCACGGGGCGCGGGGCGCCGCCGGCGGGCGCGGTGACGCGCGGCAGGGCCAGCGGGTTGGTTGCGGTGACTGCGGGCATGGGTGGCCTCCTCGGTCGTACCTCCAATTTAGTTGAATACTTAACAACAGGCAAGGGCGACACATTCCCGCCCCCTCCTCCACCCGGCGGGTTCCCCCGGAAGGAGGCACACTTGATCAATGCGCTCCCGTCTCAGAGCCCGCGGCGTCCTCGCCGTCGCCGCCCTTGCGCTGGTCCTGGCCGCCGTCGCCCTGCTCGTGGCGCACCGCGGCCTGGCCACGGACGCACCGCTGGCGGCCGGGGACGGCAAGGGGCACTACGCCCAGCCCCGGAAGGTCGCCGAGCGGAGCGCGGAGCGCATGAAGGAGGCCGTGCGCGAGGGCGGGCAGCGCCCCCTGGGCGCCCCGCAGGCGGCCGCCGCCACCGAGGACGGCGCGGCGGCCGAGGCCGACCCTTCGCCGGCGGTCGGCCCGCTGTTCTACACGGCCCAGGACGAGCCGGTGCACGGCTGCACCGCGAGCGTCGTCCACAGCGCGGCCGGCGACCTGGTGGTCACCGCGGCGCACTGCGTGTACATGGACGGCTTCCGCACGGACCTGGCCTTCGTCCCCGGCTACGACCGGGGCGCGGCGCCGTACGGGGTGTGGGTGCCCCGGTCGATCGACGTGGCCCCGGAGTGGACCGAGGACCGCGACCCCGACTACGACGTGGCCTTCTTGAGGATGGAGCCCGCCGAGGGCGCCGGCTCACTCGAACGGGCGACCGGTGCGGCCCGCATCCGCTTCGACCCGCCGGCGCGGGGCCCGGCCCGGGTGGTGGGCTACCCCAACGACGGGGAGCGGCCGGTGGCCTGCCGCGGCACGACGCAGGCCGAGGGCGCGACGCAGCTGCGGTTCGACTGCGAGGGCCTGCTCAACGGCACCAGCGGCAGTCCGTTCCTGGCGGACGACGGCGCGACGCTGGTGGGCGTGCTGGGCGGCAAGGACGAGGGCGGCGACGAGGAGACCTCGTACAGCCCCTACTTCGGTGACGCGGTGGCGCGTCTCTACCGCCGCGCGACGGACGGCTAGCGACGGACGGCTAGCGCAGCCTCAGCCATCTGCGAAGCAATGGCGTCTAGCCGTACATCCGGCGCATGGCGAAGTCCACCATCTGTTCGACCGACTTCGCGTCGAAGACGATGCGGTGGTCCCCCTCCATGTCGAGGACGAAGCCGTACCCGGTCGGCAGCAGGTCGAGCACCTCGGCGCCGGTGATCACGAAGTACTTCGACTCCTTGCCCGCGTAGCGCCGCAGCTCCTTCAGCGAGGTGAACATGGGGATCACCGGCTGCTGGGTGTTGTGCAGGGCGAGGAAGCCGGGGTTGTCGCCGCGCGGGCAGTAGACCTTGGAACCGGAGAAGACGGTCTGGAAGTCCTCGGCGGACATCTGGCCCGTGGTGAAGGCGCGCACGGCGTCGGCGAGGGACGGGGGCGACGGCTCGGGGTAGAGCGGCTGTTCGCCGTAGCCGCCCGGCTGCTGCGGAGGCGCGTAACCCTGCTGTGCCGCGGTCTGGTCGTAGCCGTACATGGCCCAAAGCGTAAAGGGTCACAGTTGGCCGATCGGGTCTTGCATCTTATTACCGACGGGTAGCATCATGCTGCTTACTGACCGGTACGCACAGAGGAACGCCCTCCCGTCACCTACGGAGCCGTCTGTCATGGGCCACTACAAGTCGAATCTTCGCGACATCGAGTTCAACCTCTTCGAGGTCCTCGGCCGCGACAAGCTGTACGGCACCGGTCCCTTCGGGGAGATGGACGTCGAGACGGCGAAGAGCATCCTGTCGGAGATCACGCGCCTTTCCGAGAACGAACTGGCCGAGTCCTTCGCCGACGCCGACCGCACCCCCCCGGTCTTCGACCCGGAGACGAACACCGCTCCGGTCCCCGAGACGTTCAAGAAGAGCTACCAGGCGTACATGGACGCCGAGTGGTGGCGCCTGGGCATCCCGGAGGAGATCGGCGGCACCACCGCCCCGCGCTCGCTGATCTGGGCGTACGCCGAGTCGATCCTGGGCTCGAACCCCGCCATCTGGATGTACTCCTCGGGCCCGGCCTTCGCCGGCATCCTCTTCGAGGAGGGCAACGAGCAGCAGAAGCACATCGCCGCGCTCGCCACCGAGAAGCAGTGGGGCTCCACCATGGTCCTCACCGAGCCGGACGCCGGCTCGGACGTGGGCGCCGGCCGCACCAAGGCCGTGCAGCAGGAGGACGGCTCCTGGCACATCACCGGCGTCAAGCGCTTCATCACCTCCGGTGAGCACGACATGGCGGAGAACATCCTCCACTACGTCCTCGCCCGCCCCGAGGGTCACGGCCCGGGCACCAAGGGCCTGTCCCTCTTCCTCGTGCCGAAGTACGAGTTCGACTTCGAGACCGGCGAGCTGGGCGAGCGCAACGGCGTCTACGCCACCAACGTCGAGCACAAGATGGGCCTGAAGGCCTCCAACACGTGCGAGATGACCTTCGGCGACAAGCACCCCGCCAAGGGCTGGCTCATCGGCGACAAGCACGACGGCATCCGCCAGATGTTCCGCATCATCGAGTTCGCCCGCATGATGGTCGGCACGAAGGCGATCGCCACCCTCTCCACCGGTTACCTCAACGCGCTGGAGTACGCCAAGGAGCGCGTGCAGGGCACCGACCTGGCGCAGTTCATGGACAAGACCGCGCCCAAGGTCACCATCACCCACCACCCCGACGTGCGCCGTTCCCTGATGACGCAGAAGGCGTACGCGGAGGGCATGCGCGCCCTCGTGCTGTACACCGCCGCCATCCAGGACGACATCCAGGTCAAGGAGGCCGCGGGCGAGGACGCCAAGGCCCTGCACGGCCTGAACGACCTGCTCCTGCCGATCGTCAAGGGCTACGGCTCGGAGAAGTCCTACGAGCAGCTCGCCCAGTCCCTGCAGACCTTCGGTGGCTCCGGCTACCTGCAGGAGTACCCAATCGAGCAGTACATCCGCGACGCCAAGATCGACACGCTCTACGAGGGCACCACCGCCATCCAGGGCCAGGACTTCTTCTTCCGCAAGATCGTCCGCGACCAGGGCCAGGCCATGACCGCCCTGTCCGAGGAGATCAAGAAGTTCCTCGCCGAGGCCGCCGGCGGCGAGGAGCTCGCCGAGGCCCGCGAGAAGCTCGCCAAGGCCGCCGTCGACCTGGAGGGCATCGTCGGCGCCATGCTGACGGACCTCGCCGCCACCGAGCAGGACGTGAAGTCCATCTACAAGGTGGGCCTGAACACCACCCGCCTGCTGATGGCCTCCGGCGACGTCGTCGTCGGCTACCTGCTGCTGCGCGGCGCCGCCGTGGCCGCCGAGAAGCTGCCGACCGCCTCCGCCAAGGACAAGGCGTTCTACACCGGCAAGATCGCCGCGGCGAACTTCTTCGCCGACACGGTCCTGCCGGGCGTCGCCACCGAGCGCGTCCTCGCCGAGACCGTCGACAGCTCCCTGATGGAGCTGGACGAGGCCGCCTTCTAAGGCGCCCCCACCGATGGATTCACGGGCAGGAGCCGGGCCCCGAAAGGGCAGCCCGGCTCTTGCCCCCATCTTTATGCTGCTGGCATGAGCTCTGCGCACCGCTTCGACCGCGGCCACACCGACGACCTGATGTCCTTCCTCGTCGCCAGTCCCTCCCCGTACCACGCGGTGGCCACCACCGCCGAGCGGCTGCAGAAGGCCGGCTTCCACGAGGTCGCCGAGACCGACGCCTGGGACGGGCAGGCCGGCGGGAAGTTCGTGCGGCGCGGCGGCGCGATCATCGCCTGGTACGTGCCGGAAGGCGCCACCCCCGCCTCCCCGTTCCGCATCGTCGGCGCGCACACCGACTCGCCCAACCTGCGCGTCAAGCCGCTGCCCGACACCGGTGCGCACGGCTGGCGGCAGGTGGCCGTGGAGCTCTACGGCGGCACCCTGCTCAACACCTGGCTCGACCGCGACCTGGGCCTGTCCGGGCGGCTGACGCTGCGCGACGGCAGCCACCGGCTCGTGGTCGTCGACCGCCCGCTGCTGCGCGTGCCGCAGCTGGCCATCCACCTCGACCGGGGCGTCAACCAGGACGGCCTGAAGCTGGACAAGCAGCGCCACATGACGCCCATCTGGGGCCTCGGCGACGTCCACGAGGGCGACCTGATCCGCTTCGTCGCCGAGGAGGCCGGCCTGGCCGCCGACGAGGTGGCCGGCTGGGACCTGATGACGCACAGCGTCGAGGCGCCCGCCTACCTCGGCCGCGACCGCGAGCTGCTCGCCGGCCCGCGCATGGACAACCTGCTCTCCGTGCACGCCGGCCTCGCCGCCCTCACCGCCGCCGCCACCTCCGCCAGCCTGCCCTCCATCCCCGTGCTGGCCGCCTTCGACCACGAGGAGAACGGCAGCCAGTCCGACACCGGCGCCGAGGGCCCGCTGCTGGGCACCGTCCTGGAACGGTCCGTCCTCGCCCGCGGCGGCACGTACGAGGACCGCGCCCGCGCCTTCGCCGGCACCGTGTGCCTGTCCTCCGACACCGGCCACGCCGTCCACCCCAACTACGCCGAGCGCCACGACCCCGGCCACCACCCCCTGCCCAACGGCGGCCCGATCCTCAAGGTCAACGTCAACCAGCGCTACGCCACCGACGGCCACGGACGGGCCCTCTTCGCCGCGGCGTGCGAGCGCGCGGGCGTGCCCTGGCAGCACTTCGTCTCCAACAACTCCATGCCCTGCGGCACCACCATCGGTCCCATCACCGCAGCGCGGCACGGCATCACCACCGTCGACATCGGCGTGGCGATCCTTTCCATGCACTCCGCCCGCGAGCTGTGCGGCTCCGACGACCCGCACCTCCTGGCTTCCGCACTGACCGCCTTCCTGGAAGGCTGAGCCCACACACCCGCTGCCCGCACCGTTCCCACTCCCCCGGGGGAAGCACCATGACCACCCGCACCCTGCGGATCGCCGTCGCCGCCCTCACGACCGCGGCCGCCCTCACCCTGACCGCCTGCGGCGGCGGCTCGGACTCCGGGAGCGGCCAGGCCGAGGACGACCAGCAGGCCGCCGCCACCGGCAGCCCCTCCGCCGCCCCGGAGCCGCAGACCCTCGCCGGGGACGAGGGCGGCGAGGGCGGGGAGGACGACGGCGAGGCCGGCACCACGGTCGACGACAAGGCGGGGGAGAAGGGCGACGCCTGCGGCCCCGGGGCGGTCAGGATCGAGGTCAAGGCCGTGAGCTCACCGGCCCACCACGTGGTGCTGGTGGCCACCAACACCTCCGACGCCGCCTGCGTCGCCTACGGCTTCCCCTTCCTGCGCTTCGACCAGGACCAGGCGACGGTGGGCGTCGAGGAGAAGAGCAGGACGCAGGGCAGGCTCACCCTCGCCCCCGGCAAGTCCGCCTACGCCGGGGTGCTGGCCTCCGCCGCGGACGGCTCCGGCGGCAACGGCCACGACGCCGAACAGATCTCGGTGAGCTTCCAGACCCCGGCCGGCGAGCCGCTGTCCAGCGAGCCCGCCCACCCCGACCTGCCCGGCGGCACCCTCCGCGTCGACGACACCGCCCGCACGACGTACTGGCAGCCGGACGAGGCCTCCGCCCTCAAGTGGTGAACCCCGGCATGGGCGCGAACAGGCCGGGTAGCCGCACTCATGCCCGGCCGGTCACCACCGGCGAGCCGATCGCATGGGAGGCTTCCGCATGGGCATGGGATGGTGCGTCGCCCTGATTGCCGTGGGCGGCATCCTCACGTTCGCCGTCGACTGGCACGTCGACGGGGTCAACCTGCCGCTCGTGGGCCTGATGCTGATGGCCGCGGGCATCCTGGGCCTCGCCGCCTACATCAGCATCTTCAAACGCCGCAGGACGCAGCCGCCGCCCCCGGCCGCACCGGTCGTCGAGGAGGACCACCGCTTCGTGCGGTGACGCTCCGCTGCGGGCGGGGCCGGACTCCCGCCGCGCCCGCAGACAGGGCGCCGCGCTCGCCCCGGCCCCGGGGTCGCACGTCGACTGCGGGCCATCGGTGGCCGATCGCGCCCGCGCGGCGGCAGCCGCAGATCGATACCGCCCCGCGCCCCTTCGGGGCGCCGTGGGCTGGTGCAGTGTCCGTAAGGGGCGCGGGGAACTGCGCGATAAGCCACCGCGCGCCCGCAGACGAGGTGCCCTGTTGCGCCCCGAAGGGCGCCCCGCGCAGCCCGCCCGCCGGGTCAGCCGTCCAGGCCCGCCAGTACCAGCGGCAGCCGCTCGGCGCCGCTCGGCGCGATGCGCACCGGCACGCCCCAGTCCTGCTGGTGGACGTGGCACGCCGGGTACTCGTTGGCCGGGTCGTCGTCGCAGGACGCCGCCATCGCCGAGACGTGCAGCACGCCCTCGGCCACCCCGTCGGCCAGCACCAGTTCGCGGCGCAGATCGCTGCCCTGGCCGGCGCCCTCCGCCAGCAGCTCCGGCGGCGTCGAGCTCACCAGCAGCCGCGTGGACGGCCCGTAGCGCGTGTCCAGCTTCTGCCCGGCCGGGGCCTGGAAGACCACGTCCAGCAGCAGCTTCCCGCCGGCGACGGCCGTCGCCTCCCGCTGCGTGCGGTGCGCCACCGCCTCCACCCGTACGGCCTCCTCGGGCAGCCGCAGCCGCGTGAGCCGGTGCCGGGCGGACTCCACGACGACGATGTCGTCGTCGACGAGCACCGCGTCGGAGGGCTCGCGCAGGTCCGTGGCCAGCGTGGTGACCTCGCCCGCGGCCGGGTCGTAGCGGCGCAGCGCGTGGTTGTAGGTGTCGCAGACGGCCACCGAGCCGTCGGGCAGGACGGTCACGCCCAACGGGTGCTGCAGCAGCGCCTGGCCGGCCGCGCCGTCCCGGTGCCCGAAGTCGAACAGGCCGGTGCCCACCGCGGTGCGCACCGCGTACCCCTCGCCGTCCCGCTCGACGTAGCGCAGGGCCGAGGTCTCGGAGTCGGCGACCCACAGCCGCTCGCCGGCCGCCGCGAGCCCGGAGGGCTGGGCGAACCACGCCTGCTCGGCGGGCCCGTCCACCAGGCCCTCGTTGGTCGTGCCGGCGGCGACGGCGACGGTGCCGGCGGCCGGGTCGTACGTCCACAGCTGGTGGACGCCGGCCATGGCGATCCACACGCGCCCCTCGAACCAGGCCACGTCCCACGGGGAGGACAGGTCCACCTCGCGGGCCGGGCCGTCGGTCGGCGACCCCTGCCACCACTGCCGTCCGGTGCCGGCGACGGTCGCGACGAGGCCGGTGGCCGGGTCGTACGTGCGCAGGGCGTGGTTGACGGTGTCGGCGACGACGACCGTGCCGTCGGGCAGCAGCGCGAGCCCCTGCGGCTCGCTGAAGCGCGCCACCTCCGCCGGCCCGTCGGCCAGGCCCCGCTCGCCGCTGCCGATGCGGCGCACCACGCTCTCCCCGTCGGGCGCGAGCTCGACCAGTGCGTGCCGCGTGGAGTCGGAGACGAGCAGGTTGCCGCCGGGCAGGACGAGGGCCTTGCCGGGGAACCGCAGGTCGCCCGCGACCGGCTCGGGCGCCACGTACGGCCCGTCGCCGCGCCGCAGCGTCCCCTTGCCCCCGTGCTCGGCCTCCAGCTCCTCGACCAGGCGCGCGATCGCGTGCGCATGCCCCTCCCCGGCGTGCTGGGCGACCACGTACCCCTCGGGGTCGATCACCACGAGCGTGGGCCACGCCCGCACGGCGTACTGCTTCCACGTCGCGAGCTCGGGGTCGTCGAGCACGGGGTGGTGCACCTGATAACGCTCGACGGCGTCGACGACCGACTGATGGTCGGCCTCGTGCACGAACTTCGGCGAGTGCACCCCGATGACGACCACGGTGTCCCGGTGCTTCTCCTCCAGCTCGCGCAGCTCGTCGAGGACGTGCAGGCAGTTGATGCAGCAGAAGGTCCAGAAGTCCAGGATCACGATCTTGCCGCGCAGCCCGGCGAGCGTCAGCTGCTCGCCCCCGGTGTTGAGCCAGCCTCCCTTTCCGACCAGCTCGGGGGCACGGACACGGGCACGACGCGGGGCGGGGGAGGCAGCGTTCATGTCACCAGGGTGCCATCCGTTGATGAACGCAGGATCACATCGGTTTGTCCACGGCCGGGGGCGTTCCACATGGCGGACAGGGGCTCATCACGCATCTGTGTTGTATCTATGCTGTGCGCATGCCGAGCGCGCCCACCGTCCAGGTCAGACGTCCCGCCGCCGCCGATCGCGTCTACGCGCATGTCAAGGACGCCGTACTGCAGCGGCGTTACGAAGGGGGCACGCTGCTCACCGAAGGCGATCTGGCCGAGGAGGTCGGGGTCTCGCGCACGCCCGTGCGGGAGGCGCTGCTGCGGCTGGAGGGCGAGGGGCTGCTCAAGCTCTACCCCAAGAAGGGGGCGCTCGTGCTGGCCGTGTCGGCGCAGGAGATCGCGGACGTGGTGGAGACGCGGCTGCTGGTGGAGAAGCACGCGGTGGCCAAGGCCGTGCCTGCCCCGCCGGAGCTGCTGACCCGGCTGGAGCGGCTGGTGGCGGACATGCGGCGGCAGGCCGCGGCCGGCGACCTGGCCGCCGTCTCGCACAGCGACCGCGCCTTCCACGCCGAGATCGTGCGCAATGCCGGCAACCGCATCCTGGCCGGTCTGTACGAGCAGTTGCGCGACCGGCAGCTGCGCATGGGCGTGGCCGTCATGCACGCCCACCCCGACCGGATCGCCAAGAACATCGCCGAGCACACCGAGATCCTCGAGGCGCTGCGCGCGGGGGACTCCGACGCGGCAACCGCCGTCGTCGACCGGCACATCGGCTGGGTGCGCAACCTCGCGCGCGGGGACGAGCGGTGAGCCGGGCCGCCGACCCGCCCGGCGGCCGCCGGGCGGTCTTCGTGTGGGGCATCGGCGTCGCCGTCTACTTCGTCGCCATCATCTTCCGCACGAGCCTGGGCGTCGCGGGCATCGACGCGGCGGCGCGCTTCCACATCAACGCCTCGGCGCTGTCGACGTTCTCCATACTCCAGTTGCTGGTCTACGCGGGCATGCAGATACCCGTCGGCCTGATGGTGGACCGGCTGGGCACCAAGAAGGTGCTGGCGCTGGGCACGGTGCTGTTCACCGTGGGACAGCTGGGGTTCGCGCTGTCGCATGCGTACGGCATGGCGCTGGCCTGCCGGGCCCTGCTGGGCTGCGGGGACGCCATGACGTTCATCAGCGTGCTGCGGCTGGGGGCGCGCTGGTTCCCCGCCCGTACCGGGCCGCTGATCGCGCAGGTCGCCGCGTTGTTCGGGATGGCCGGCAACCTCGTCTCCACGCTCGTGCTGGCCCGGCTGCTGCACGACGAGGGCTGGACGGCGACGTTCACGGGCAGTGCGGCGGCGGGGCTGCTCGTGCTCGTCCTGCTGCTGGTCTTCCTCAAGGACCACCCCGAGGGCCATGCCCCGGCCCCCGGTGCCCGCCCCGGGCACGGCGGCGTCGGGCGGCAGATCGCCGACGCGTGGCGGGAGCCGGGCACCCGGCTGGGCATGTGGGTGCACTTCACCACGCAGTTCCCGGCGATGGTCTTCCTGCTGCTGTGGGGCATGCCGTTCCTGGTCGAGGACCAGCACCTGTCGCGCGGCACGGCCGGCTCGCTGCTGACGCTGGTGGTGCTGGCCAACATGGCCGTCGGCCTCGTCTACGGGCAGGTCATCGCCCGCCACCACGCGGCGCGGCTGCCGCTGGTCCTCGGCACGCTCACTGCGACCGCCCTGATGTGGACGGCGGTGCTGTGCTGGCCGGGCCGGGCGCCGACGGCGCTGCTGGTGGCGCTGTGCGTGGTGCTGGGGGCCTGCGGGCCGGCGTCGATGATCGGCTTCGACTTCGCGCGGCCCGCCAATCCCCCCGAGCGCCAGGGCACCGCCTCCGGCATCGTGAACATGGGCGGCTTCATCGCCTCGATCACCACCCTGCTGGCGGTGGGCCTGCTGCTGGACGCCACCGGCGAGGACTTCCGCACGGCGTTCGCCTCGGTCTTCGTGCTGCAGGCCCTGGGCCTGACGCAGATCCTCCGGTTGCGCGGGCGGGCGCGACGGCGCGAGCGGGAGCGGATCGTGGCCTCGCGCGTGGAGACCGTGCACGTGCCCGTGCCGCACAGCGGCACCACCAACTGACGGCCCGCGCTGCCCGTGTTCAGGGAGTGACGGCGAAGGAGTGCAGGATCCGCTGCGCCAGCTCCTCGTCGCCCTCTGTCTTGACGCTGCCGGCCACCGCCTCGGGACGCACCCGGCCGCAGGCCAGGCGGGCGTACGTCTCCCAGTCCAGGCCGAGCGTCAGGGTGGGCCCGAGCGAGACGCGGGTGTCGACGGTCGCCTTGCCCTGCGGGCCGACCCGTACGGTCCGCAGGAACTCCAGCGGGCCGTGCACGTCGAAGACGACGACGGATCCGGCGGGCGCGCCCGCGTCCCGGGCGACGACGGTGGGCAGGGCCTCCAGCAGGACGTCGCGGCTGATGGCGGCGGCGGGCGAGTCGAGGTTGCCGGGCACGCCCAGGGCGCGGCGCAGGTCCTGTTCGTGCGCCCACACGTCGAACGCCCGCATGATCAGGGTGCGTTCGAGCGTGCGCTCGGTGCCGCTGCCCAGCGGCCAGCGCACGACGGCCTGCGGCGAACGGTGCTCGCCGCGCAGCTGCCGCGAGCGCCGGATGATCGTCAGCTCCAGCTCGGAGGTCATCTCCGGCGCGGTGTGGCAGCGCCGCACATCGACCTGCACCTCGATGTAGCGGGTGAACTCGTCGGTGACATGGCGCAGATCGCGCGGCAGGGTGTGGATGGGCCGTGGTTCGCCCAGCATTTCGCACTCGACGCCGATGATGTGCGAGACGACGTCGCGCACCGACCAGCCGGGGCATTCGGTGGCCCGGTTCCAGTCGCTCTCGGCGAGGGGCTTGACCAACTCGTTGACGGATTCGACGGAATGGGTCCAGGCGTCGATCGCGGGCTGCAGGCTGGGGTGGACTGTCACGGGCGGTTCCCTCGGCGGTGCTGGTGCGTGCGTGGGCGCGTGCGTACGTACGTGGCAAGTGGCGGGGAGCAAGTGCTGCGTGGGTTCTCACCGGCTAAGTTACGCTGCGACAGGTCGCCCCGGCAGAGGTTTCGGGCGAGGGATGGGGAGAGTGGTGGTACTGTGCGCGCCTCGTTGATCCAGCTGGGTGTCGACACCGACGAGTCCGTCGCCGCGCGCCGCGAGCGCGCCGCGGATCTGGTGCGCGGCCTGGGCGGCAGTGATCTCGTCGTCCTCCCGGAGTTGTGGACGGTCGGCGCCTTCGCGTACAAGGCGTACGCCGCGGAGGCCGAGACGCCGGACGGGCCGACGGCCGCGGTCATGGCGCGGGCCGCGCGCGAGGCCGGGGTGTGGCTGCACGCCGGTTCCGTCGTCGAGCGGGACGCCGAGGGCCGGCTCTACAACACCTCCCTGATCTTCTCCCCCACCGGCGAACTCGCCGCGACCTACCGGAAGATCCACCGCTTCGGCTTCGACGAGGGCGAGGCCGTACTCATGGCCGCGGGCACCGAGCCCACCACCGTCCGCCTGGCGGACACCACGGTCGGCCTGGCCACCTGCTACGACCTGCGCTTCCCCGAGCTGTTCCGCTCCCTGGTCGACGCCGGCGCCGAGGCCTTCGTCGTCCCGGCGGGCTGGCCGGCCAGGCGCCGCGAGCACTGGACGCTGCTGGCCCGCGCCCGCGCCGTGGAGAACCAGTCCTACGTCCTGGCCTGCGGCACCGCGGGCACCCACGCGGGCGTCGAACAGGCCGGGCACAGCCTGGTCGTCGACCCCTGGGGCGAGGTGCTGGCGGAGGCCGGCGAGCAGGAGGAGATCCTCACCGTGGACCTGGACGTGTCCCGCGTGGCGAAGATCCGCGAGGACTTCCCGGCCCTGAAGGACCGCGTGCTGCGCTAGGGCCTGTCTGATGGGTCTGTTACGGCGTCGGCGCAGGCTCGCAGCGGTTCTCATGCGCTCCTGAAGGCTTCCCTGCGCCTTTTGCGTGCCTCGTGTACGAGCTATGCACGGGGAATGCTGCCAGCTGGCTAGTCGTAGTGCCAACGCGCACACGTCCTTGGGAGGCATGCCATGATCCGTGTTCGCCGGGTGGTTGCCGCTACTGCAGCAAGTGCCCTACTCGCGCTGGCCAGTGTCATGCTGGCCACTCCCGCTCAGGCCGCCGACGGTGTCCTCGGCAGCGTCGGTGACGCAGTCAGCAGCGCCTCCGCCTCCATTCTCGATATCCTCGATCGGGCGGTGTCCTAAGAGTGGCCTGCCCGGGTGGTGATCCCGGCTGTGGTGCCCTGAATGGCTGGGGACGCCAAGCAGGTCACGGGCGTAGCCAGAGCCGGATCGCAGCGAGCGTGACCGTGCCATGGAAGACGTAGGCGCGCTTGTTGAACTTTGTCGCTACGGCCCGGAAGCCTTTGAGGGCGTTCACGGCGCGCTCGACTTCGTTCCGGCGTGCGTACTGATCCCGGTTGAAGCCGGTGGGTCTGCCGCCCGCGCTGCCGCGGATGCGGCGGTGGGCCCGCTGGTCGCGGCGCTCAGGAATGACGTGCCGGATCCGGCGCCGGCGCAGGTAGCGGCGGTTGCGGCGTGACGAATACGCCTTGTCGGCGCTTAGACATCCGGGCCGGGTACGGGGGTGTCCGCCGCCTGGGCGGGGAACGCGGATGCGGTCGAGGACTTCGGTCATCTGCGGCCCGTCACCCCACTGCCCCGGGGTGAGCAGCAGGGCGAGCGGGCGCCTGCCGCCCTCACTGGCCAGGTGGATCTTCGTCGTCAGGCCCCCCCGGGAGCGCCCCAGGGCCTCGTCCGACCGGTGCCAAGCAGGGCGGGTCCGCTTACCCGGGACTGTCGGGGTGCGCTTGCGGGCGCCGGCCGCGTGCTGGTGGACACGCAGGACGGTCGAGTCCACCCCGACCATGGACCAGTCGATCCGCCCCTCCGCATCGGCAACGACCTGAAGCCCTTGCAAAACCCTCGCTCAGGTGCCGTCCGCCGACCATCGGCGATGACGGCCATGCACCGTCTGCCGCTTGCCGAACCGGGACGGCAAGTCCCGCCAGGGAATCCCCGTACGCAACCGGAACAGAATCCCATTGATCACCCTGCGGTGACACTTCCACCGACCGCCCCGACCAACGTTCACGGGCAGGTGCGGTTCCAGCCGGGCCCACTCCGCCTCGCTCAAATCGCCACGCCCCACTCGGCCAAGAACGACCCATGTCCCAGGCGGTCACCGACTCATCAGACACGCCCTAGGGCAGTGCCCCGTAGGGGCGCGGGGCCCCTTGTCGATGTGCGGCTGCCGCCGCGTGGGCGCGATAAGCCACGATGCGCCCGCAGGCGGAGTGCCGTGCTGCGCTCGGACCCCGGGGGTGGCATCTCGGCTGCAGACCGCCGGTGGCTGATCGCGCAGTTCCCCGCGCCCCTGCGGGGCGCCCTAGCCGGCCGCCTCGACCGGGCCGTCGACCGGGGTGATGAAGACGAAGCGCAGGTCCATGCGCTGTATCGGCAACAGGACGTGGCTGGTCACCCGCACCTCCGCGTGGTCGTGGTACGGCAGGCGCAGCCGGAAGACGTGGCCGTCGCGGTGTTCGACGACGTCGAACTCCTCGGCCCAGATGCGCCGGCAGTCGGCGTCGGCCTCCAGGATCTCGCTCACGAGGGCGCGCAGTGCGGTGTCGGTGGGGTTGCTGTTGGCGGCCACGCGGAGCATCGCGAGGTAGACGCGGGCGCAGCTGTCCTCCCAGTCGAGCATCTGCTCGCGGGCCTCGGGATGCAGCAGGGCCCAGCGCATCAGGTTGGGCCGGGGCCGCAGCACCCACGGGAACCACGCGCCCATCAGGGTGTTGGCGGCCACGATGTTCCAGGCGCCGTCCGAGAGATAGGCCGGGTAGGTGACCTGTTGTTCGAGCAGGGCGCGCACGCCCTGGGGCAGGTCGCCGCAGGTCTCGGCGGGCCGGGGCGGGCGGCGGCCGGTGACGGCGAGGAAGAGGGTCAGGGTCTCGTCCTCGCTCAGCCGCAGGGCGGCGGCGACGCGCAGCAGGAAGCCCTCGGAGAAGTCCTGGCGCCGGCCGGCCTCCAGGGCGCGGTACCACCCCTCGCTGACGCCCGTCATCCGGGCGACATGCTGCTGCGAGAGCCGGCGCCCGGGGCGGGGGTGGACGTAGCGCAGTTCCGGGACGGTCCGGGCGTCGACGCGTGCGCGCCAGGCCCGCAGCAGGCGGCTGATGGATTCGCCGTCGTCGGCACGACCAGCGGCGCCCTTCACGGCGGCCTCCCAATCCGACACTGCAAGTGTCGGTCAATCTTAAGTAAATTGCCCAGCACGGGCCATTCCACCCTCTGTCAGGGTGGGGGCCCGAGGCCGCTCCGTACACGGAAACAGGGCCCGGACACGCGCTCTCTCCTCGCTGGAGGGGGGTGAGGAGAGATGCGTCCGGGCCCTGTTTCCTTGGGTGCCCTCGCGGGCCCTCGTGCTGTCGTCAGCCCCAGGTGATCAGGCGCTTGGGGTCCTCCAGGACGGCGGCGACGTCCGCGAGGAAGCGGGAGCCGAGTTCACCGTCGATGAGGCGGTGGTCGAAGGACAGCGCCAGGGTGGTGACGTGGCGCGGCTTGACCTTGCCCTTGTGGACCCACGGCTGCAGCTTGATCGCCCCGAAGGCCAGGATCGCGGACTCGCCCGGGTTGAGGATGGGCGTACCGGTGTCGACGCCGAAGACGCCGACGTTGGTGATCGTGACGGTGCCGCCCGCCATGTCCGCGGGGCTCGTCCTGCCCTCGCGGGCGGTCGCCACCAGCTCGCCCAGCGCCCGGGAGAGCTCCGGGAGCGTCCTGGTGTGGGCGTCCTTGATGTTCGGCACGATCAGACCGCGCGGAGTCGCGGCGGCGATGCCCAGGTTCACGTAGTGCTTGAGGACGATCTCCTGGTTCTCCTCGTCCCAGGCGGCGTTGACCGCCGGGTTGCGCTTGATGGCGACGAGGAGCGCCTTGGCGACCAGCAGCAGCGGGTTGACGCGCAGGCCCGCCATGTCCGGGTCGGACTTCAGCTTCTCGACGAGCTTCATCGTGCGCGTGACGTCGACGGTCACGAACTCCGTGACGTGCGGCGCGGTGAAGGCGCTGGCCACCATCGCCTGTGCGGTGGCCTTGCGGACGCCCTTGACGGGGATCCGCGTCTCGCGGGCCGCGGTGGCCTCGGCGGCCGGCACGGCGGCGGGGGGCGTCCCGACGACCGGGGCGACCGGGGCGGCCTGCGTCGCCGCGGCGACGGCGGCGTGCACGTCGTCACGGGTGACGACCCCGCCGGGGCCGGTCGGGGTGACGGAGGCCAGGTCGACGCCCAGGTCCTTGGCGAGCTTGCGCACGGGCGGCTTGGCGAGCGCCCGCCCCTGCGCGGGTACGGCGGCGGGCGCGGCCGGCGCCGCGGGGGCGGCGGGCGCGGCCGGCGCCTGAGCGACCCCGGCTCCGGCACCTGCAGGGGCGACCGGGGTCGCCGGGCCGGCGGGAGCCGCGCCGTGCCCGTTCAGCTCGGCCTGCACGGCTGCGGCCACCGAGGCCGCAGCCGTCTCCGGCCGCGCCTTGCGCGGCCGACGCTTGGTGGACGACGGCGCCGCGCCGTACCCGACCAGCACGGCCTGCCGGCCCTGGGGCTCCGCCTCGGCCTCGTCCGGCAGGGCCGGGGCGGCCTCGGCGCGGCTCTCCGCGTGGGCAGCGGTGGCCGCCGGGGCCTCCTCCGCGGGCCCCGCGCCGGGCTGGGTGTCCACGGAGATGATCACCTGACCGACGTCGACCGTCGTGCCCTCGGGGAAGCGCAGCTCGTGCACCACGCCGTCGAAGGGGATCGGCAGCTCGACGGCCGCCTTGGCGGTCTCGACCTCGCAGACCACCTGGCCGTCGGAGACGGTGTCGCCGACGCTCACGTACCACTTGAGGATCTCGGCCTCGGTGAGTCCCTCGCCGACGTCCGGCATCTTGAACTCGCGGAAGCGCTGGGTGCTTGCAGTCATGGTCACGAAACCCTCTCCCCTAGTACGCCAGCGCCCGGTCGACGGAGTCGAGCACCCGGTCCAGGCCGGGCAGGTACTCGTCCTCCAGCCGCGAGGGCGGGTAGGGGGCGTGGTAGCCGCCGACCCGCAGGACGGGGGCCTCCAGGTGGTAGAAGCAGCGCTCGGTGATGCGCGCGGCGATCTCCGCCCCCGAGCCGAAGAACACCGGTGCCTCGTGCACCACGACCAGCCGGCGGGTCTTCTCGACCGACTTCTGCACGGCGTCGAAGTCGATGGGGGAGACCGACCGCAGGTCGATCACCTCCAGGGACTTGCCCTCCTCGGCGGCCGCCGCGGCGGCCTCCAGACAGGTCTTGACCATGGGGCCGTAGGCGACGAGCGTCAGGTCCGTGCCCTCGCGCACCGTGCGGGCGGCGTGCAGGGGGCCGGGGATGGCGGTGGTGTCGACCTCGGCGCGGTCGTGGTAGCGGCGCTTGGGCTCGAAGTAGATCACCGGGTCGTCGCTCTGGATGGCCTGCTGCAGCATCCAGTACGCGTCCTGCGCGTTGGAGGGCGAGACCACCTTCAGTCCGGCGACGTGCGCGAACAGCGCCTCGGGCGACTCGCTGTGGTGCTCGACGGCGCCGATGGCACCGCCGTAGGGGATGCGGATGACGACGGGGAGCTTGACCTTGCCGAGTGCACGGGCGTGCATCTTGGCCAGCTGGGTGACGATCTGGTCGTACGCCGGGAAGACGAAGCCGTCGAACTGGATCTCGACGACGGGCCGGTAGCCGCGCAGGGCCAGGCCGATGGCGGTGCCGACGATGCCGGACTCGGCGAGCGGGGTGTCGATCACCCGGTCCTCGCCGAAGTCCTTCTGCAGGCCGTCGGTGACCCGGAAGACGCCGCCGAGCTTGCCGACGTCCTCGCCCATGACGAGGACCTTGGGGTCGCTCTCCAGTGCGGTGCGCAGGGAGGCGTTGATCGCCTTGGCGATCGTGAGCTTCTCGGTGCTCATGACTACTTGCTCTCCTCGTCCGCGAACGACGCCTGGTAGGCCAAGAACTGTGCACGCTCCTCGTCGACCAGCGCATGGCCGTCGGCGTAGGTGTGCTCGAACATCGCCATGTCGTCCGGGTCCGGCATGGTGCGCACGGTGTCGCGCACGCGCTTGGCGAGCGCGTCGCTCTCCGCCTCGAGCTCGGTGAAGAACGCCTCGTCGGCGTGGCCCTCGCGCTCCAGCAGGGCGCGCAGGCGCAGGATCGGGTCCTTGGCCTCCCACAGCTCCCGCTCCTCGTCGCGGCGGTAGCGCGTGGGGTCGTCGGAGGTGGTGTGGGCGCCCATGCGGTAGGTGAACGCCTCGATGAGCATGGGGCCCTCGCCGCTGCGGGCGCGGTCGAGCGCGGCACGGGTGACGGCGAGGACGGCGAGGACGTCGTTGCCGTCGACGCGCACGCCGGGGAAGCCGTAGCCCTGGGCGCGCTGGTAGAGCGGGACGCGGCTCTGGCGCTCGGTGGGCTCGGAGATGGCCCACTGGTTGTTCTGGCAGAAGAACACCACGGGCGCGTTGTAGACGGCGGCGAAGGTGAAGGCCTCGGCCACGTCGCCCTGGCTGGAGGCGCCGTCGCCGAAGTAGGCGATGACGGCGGAGTCGGCACCGTCCTTGGCCACGCCCATGGCGTAGCCGGTGGCGTGCAGCGCCTGCGAGCCGATGACGATGGTGTAGAGGTGGAAGTTGTTCTCGTTGGGGTCCCAGCCGCCGTTGTTCACGCCGCGGAACATGCCCAGCAGGTTGGTGGGGTCGACCCCGCGGCACCAGGCGACGCCGTGCTCGCGGTAGGTGGGGAAGACGTAGTCGTCGTCACGGGTGGCCCGGCCCGAGCCGATCTGGGCGGCCTCCTGGCCCAGCAGCGAGGCCCACAGGCCCAGTTCGCCCTGCCGCTGCAGGGTGGTGGCCTCGCCGTCGAAGCGGCGGGTCAGCACCATGTCGCGGTACAGACCCCGCAGTTCCTCGGGCGAGAGGTCGATGGAGTAGTCCGGGTGCTCGACCCGTTCGCCTTCCGGCGTCAGCAGCTGGACGAGTTCGCTCTCGCCGGCAGCCTTCTTGGCCCCGGCGCGCTTGCTGCTGCGTCGCGGCTTGCGCGCGGCAGTGCTGTCCACGGTCACGTGTGCTCCTCCGTCTGTCCGGCCCCCGGGGTCGCCGGCGGCCAGAGGGGGTCCCCCCGCCGTGGGGCGGGAAGAGGCTCGCTCGATCCCCGGCGGCACACGGGGTGGGTGTGCCGAGGCCGGAACCGGGCGTGACAGGCGCCCCGGCCAATGGCCTGCAATAAGCACGTTACCCAGTGGGGGGCATTCCTGCGAAACCCCGCTTGACCTGCGATTTTGCTTGGATTTCCAAGTAAATCGAGAAAGCCGGGCCAATGCGGGGACACTTCCACTGGTCAGCGCCTTGCGAGCGGCCGGAACGGGGGCACGTTATCCCGGAGGACTCGGGCGGGGGAAGAGTCGATGTGTGAGACTGGCAGCGTGCGCGAGCAACGAAAAATCACGGTATTTCTGCTTGACGACCATGAAGTCGTACGGCGCGGCGTGCATGAGCTCCTCTCCAGCGAGGAGGACATCGAGGTGGTCGGCGAGGCCGGGACGGCCGCCGACGCGCTCGTGCGCATTCCGGCCACCCGCCCCGACGTCGCCGTACTGGACGTTCGCCTTCCGGATGGCAGCGGAGTCGAAGTATGCCGTGAGATCCGCTCGCAGGACGACAGCGTCAAGTGCCTGATGCTCACCTCGTACGCCGACGACGAGGCGCTCTTCGACGCGATCATGGCGGGGGCGGCGGGCTACGTCCTCAAGGCCATCCGCGGCACCGAGCTCCTCTCGGCCGTACGGGACGTGGCGGCCGGCCGGTCCCTGCTGGACCCGGTGGCCACCGCCCGGGTGCTGGAGCGGCTGCGGGACGGCACCGGCGGCCGCGGCGACGACCGGCTCGCCTCCCTGACCGACCAGGAGCGCCGCATCCTCGACCTGATCGGCGAGGGACTGACCAACCGCGCCATCGGCGAGCGGCTGCACCTGGCGGAGAAGACCATCAAGAACTACGTCTCCAGCCTGCTGTCCAAGCTCGGCATGGAGCGCCGCTCCCAGGCCGCCGCCTACGTCGCCCGTTTGCAGGCGGAAAAGCGCTGAGAATGTTCGCGGCATTGCGCCGGCGGGCACACTGACGGGCACTGACGAGCATTGAGAAACGTGAAGTAAGGACTTACGTCCCATTCCCCAGGGCCGGGAGCCCCTGGGGTTGCCTTCACCCGCACGGCAAAGTGATGCCCATGCCCACCGCACACCCCGACGAACGGCGCGCCCTCGATCTGCTCGCCCGCACCCCCTACGGCCGCGTCTCCGTGAGCATGCGCGCCCTGCCGTTCGTCACCGTCGCCCGGCACATCGTGGCCGGTGACGCCCCCGCGCGCGTCCTGCTGCGACTGCACGGCGGCTTCGGCTACGCGCGGGCCTGCGACGGCAGCGTGGTGGCGTACGGCGCGGACAACCTCGCCGACCGCGCCGAGGGGGACGAGGAGGTGTGGACCGTGCAGTTCGTCGGCACCGCGCGGGCGATCACCCCGCGAGCCGAGGAGCTCGCACGCTTCGGCCGCGCCCCGCACACCGCGGACGGCGAGCCCTTCCGGGCCGAATACCTGTGCATAGAACCCCAGTTCATCAGCCTGCACCGCCTCGAAGGCGTCCCCGCGCGACGCTCCGTGCACGCTGCGTGAACTAACATTTGGGACGTGCCGCGCTCACTTGTATCCCCTTCTGCCCCACCCGACGCCCCACCTGACAACGGCACCCTGCCCGACCACGGCACCCTGCGCACCCTGCTGCGCCGCTACGAACGTGCCGGCGAGCCCGTCTCCTGCGAAACGCTGACCGAGGGTCTCCTCAACCGCGGCTACCGCCTCTCCACCACCAGGGGACGCTTCTTCCTCAAGCACCACCTCGACGGCGACCGCGACGCCATCTCCCACCAGCACGAGGCCACCCGCCGCCTGGGCGAGATCGGCCTGCCCGTGGCCCCGCCCGTGCCCGACGCCGACGGCAACACCGTCGCCGTCCTCGGCGGCCGCTGCTACGCCCTGCACCCCTGGGTCGAGGGCAGGCACCGCGACGGCGGCGAACTCACCGCCGCCCAGTCCCGCCGCCTGGGCGCGCTGCTGGGAAAGGTCCACACCTCGCTGGAACAGGTCATGGCGGGCCGCGCGGGCGTCCCCGCCGCCGAGCGGGCCGCCGAGGGCGCCCCTGACGCCGCCGCGGACCCGACACGGACGTTCGCCCTCATCGAGGAGCTCCTGGAGCTCGTACGGCGCGGCAGGCGCGGCCGCCCCCGCGACTGCTTCGACGAGCTGGCCGAGCACCGCCTGATCGAGCGCCGCGCCCTGCTGGAGCGCTACGCCCACCTGCGGCCGCCCGCCGCGGTCATCCCGGCCCGCGGCTGGGTGCACGGCGACTTCCACCCGCTCAACCTGCTCTACCGCGACGGCGAGCCCGCCGCGATCGTCGACTGGGACCGGCTGGGCGTCAAACCGCGCGCCGAGGAGGCCGTCCGGGCCGCGGTGATCTTCTTCCTGCGGCCCGACGGCACGCTGGACCTGGTGAAGGTACGGCCGTACGCCCGCGCCTACCGCCGGGCCGCCGGCGCCGACGCGGCGGAGCTGGCCGCCGCCGTGCACCGCGTGTGGTGGGAGCGGCTCAACGACTTCTGGATGCTGCGCTGGCGCTACCAGCTCGGCGACCACCGCGCCGACCCCGGTTTCCCGGCGTCCGCTGCCCTGTCGGTGTGGTGGACGCGCGCGTACGACGCGGTGCGCGACGCCTTCACGGACTGAACCCGCGCCGAAAACGAACCGAGCGGCCCCGCAGGGCCGCTCGGCGTATCTCAACCTCCGGTGACCCCGCGGGTCGTGGTGCCGGGGTTCCCCGTGGTGCCGGGGTTGCCGGTCGTCCCGGTGTTGCCGGTGTTGCCACCCGTGTCGGTCGGCGTCGACGGCTGGCCCGAGGGCTTGTTGTCGCCGCCGTCCGACGGCTTGCCCGGGTTCGACGGCTCGTTGCTCGGGCCGGTCGAGGGCTGCGTCGAGGGGTGCGTGCCCTTGGACGGGGCGGTCGTCGGGTCGTCCTCGTTCGGGTCCGTCCAGCTGCCCCGGTCGCCGGAGTCGCCGCCGGTGGTGCTGTTGTGGTCGGTACCGCCGTTGCCGGGCTTGTGGGACTTCGACTTGCTCGGGCTCGGGGAGTCGGAGACGGACGGCGAGACGGTGGTCTTGTCGTTCTTGTTGCCGGTGCCGGAGCTCTTGTCGGCCATCTGCATCGCCCACACCACGCCCGCCACGATCGCGATCAGCGCGACCGCCGCGAGCAGGACCGTACGGGCCCGGCCGCCGCCGTTGCCGCGGCCGCCGCCCCCGTGGGAGCCGTTGTAGCCGTCGAAGCCGCCCTCGTCGCCGCCGGCGCGCCGGGGGATGAGCGGCGGCTGTGCGGGGCCACCGTGCTGCGGGACCTGCGGCAGCGCGGTGGTGGCCGCCATGCCGGGGCCGGCGCCGCCGATGACCTGGGTGGCCGCGGTGACCTGGTCGACCGGGCCGGTGTTCCACTGGCCGGTGTGGCTGCCGGCCTCGTGCAGCATCTGCAGCGCGTACTGGACCAGGCCGCGCATCTCCTCGGCGCTCTGGAACCGGTCGTCCGGGTCCTTGGCGAGGGCGCGCATCACGAGCCCGTCGAGCTCCGGCGGGACGGCGCCGAGCACCTGCGAGGGCGGCACAGGGGTGTCCTGGACGTGCTGGTAGACCACCGACAGCGGGGTCTCGCCGGTGAACGGCGGGCGCAGCGCCAGCAGTTCGTACAGCAGGCAGCCGGTGGCGTACAGGTCGGAGCGGGCGTCGACGGTCTTGCCGAGGGCCTGCTCGGGCGAGAGGTACTGCGGCGTGCCCATGACCATGCCGGTCTGGGTCATGGTCGAGGCGGCGCCGTGCAGGGCACGGGCGATGCCGAAGTCCATGACCTTGACCGCGCCCGTGTTGGTGATGATCACGTTGGCGGGCTTGATGTCGCGGTGCACGATGCCGTGCTGGTGGCTGTAGGCCAGCGCGTCGAGCACGCCCGAGACGATGATCAGGGCCTGCTCGGGCGGCGGCGCCTCGGAGTTGAGGAGGAGGTCGCGAATGGTGCGCCCTTCAACCAACTCCATGACGATGTACGGCACGACGTTGCGCCCGACGGTGTCCTCGCCGGAGTCGTAGACCGCGACGACGGCGTGGTGGTTCAGGCCGGCGACGGACTGTGCCTCGCGGGTGAAGCGAGCCTTGGAGACCGGGTCCTCGGCCAGGTCCGCGCGCAGCAGCTTGACGGCGACGGTGCGGCCGAGGCGCACGTCCTCGGCGGCGAACACCTCCGCCATGCCGCCGCGGCCGAGTCGGTGGGTGAGGCGGTAGCGGCCGTCGCCGACCAGCCCTCCATTGCCCCACATTTCAGGCACATCGGGCATTCCGGCCCCGTTGGCGTCAGGGTCGGACGGACCCTGGTCGCTCTGCGTCTGTGCCATCAGTCCTCGCCGTCGTGTCTGGCCGCTTCGCGTGGGAGGCGATTGCGCGGGGAAACTCGTAGGTTCTTCCGCTAGGGCACGGTACAGCCTTCGCGCCGCGCTCCGGTCCGGGATGGACCGGCTATCAAACCCGTACCGGTATGAGCAAGGCAAATCCCGTGACGGCTTGTCGCGCATCCGGTCACGGAACGGGCACGCGGCTTGACGTGCCCGCGGCCTGGGGCAGACTTGGCCGGGATAAACCGAAGAACAGCCGGATCCGAGCGCTTGCCGGACGGCTGTGAGCCCGACCGGGATCACCAGGCGAGCGCCGAGGGGGAAGCAACACCATGAGCCAGGACGGCGCACAGGCCCGCTACGCCGGACGGTCCGTCGGCCGCGGTCGCTACCAGCTGCGCGACCTGCTCGGCGAGGGCGGCATGGCCTCCGTCCACCTCGCCTACGACACGGTGCTCGACCGGCAGGTCGCGGTCAAGACCCTGCACACCGAACTGGGGCGCGAGTCCTCCTTCCGCGAGCGCTTCCGCCGCGAGGCGCAGGCCGTGGCCAAGCTCACGCACACCAACATCGTCTCGGTCTTCGACACCGGCGAGGACGAGCTGGACGGCACCACGATGCCGTACATCGTCATGGAGTACATCGAGGGCCGGCCGCTGCGCTCGGTGCTCGACGAGGACGTGGCCCGCTTCGGCGCCATGCCCGCCGAAAAAGCGCTCAAGATCACATCGGATGTGCTGGCCGCGCTCGAGGTCAGCCACGAGATGGGCCTGGTCCACCGGGACATCAAGCCCGGCAACGTGATGATGACCAAGCGCGGCGTGGTCAAGGTCATGGACTTCGGCATCGCCCGCGCCATGCAGTCCGGCGTGACCTCGATGACCCAGACCGGCATGGTCGTGGGCACCCCGCAGTACCTCTCCCCCGAGCAGGCGCTCGGCCGCGGCGTGGACGCCCGCTCCGACCTGTACTCGGTCGGCATCATGCTCTTCGAGCTGCTCACCGGCCGGCTGCCGTTCGACGCCGACTCGCCCCTGGCCATTGCGTACGCGCACGTCCAGGAGGAGCCGCCGGTCCCCTCGTCGATCAACCGTGCGATCCCGCCGGCCGTCGACGCCCTGGTCGCCCGCGCGCTGAAGAAGAACCCGAACGAGCGCTTCCCCGGCGCCGAGGCCATGCGCGACGAGTGCGCCCGCGTCCTGGGCACGGCCCAGGCCGCGCCCTCGCCCCTGATCGTGCCCGGCGCGGGCCCCACCAGCAGCGGCGCCGGCCTCGGCTCGGCCGTCTTCCCGCCCGTCGACGGCCAGGCGCCCGCTCCGGGCCCGCAGTCGCTCCAGACCCCCTACCAGCCGCAGCCGGCGCCCCAGGGGCCGTACAGCGGCCCGTACGGGCCCGCCACGCCCCCGCAGGGCCCGCCGGCGTACGCGACCCCCGCGGCCGGCTACCAGGCCGGTCCGGGCACCCCACCGCCGTACGCCGCGCCCTCGGCGCCCAGTGCGCCCGTGAGCAGCAGTGGCGGCGGCAAGAGCAACAAGCCGGTCGTCATCGGCTCGGCGGTCGTCGCCGTGCTCGCCGTCATCGGCGTCATCGTGGCCATCACCCTGAGCAAGCACGGCGGGGACGACAACAACAACCAGGCCGGTGGCAGCGGCAGCTCGCAGTCCGCGGCCCCCGCCCCCGGCGGCGGCAACACCACCGGCGGGAGCGGCACGGGCGGCGGCTCCGGCGCCCAGGCGAAGGTCAAGGACGGCGACAAGTCCAAGACCATCCCGACGGAGAAGTGCACCAAGGCGTACGACAGCTACTCGGACAAGTCGAAGAAGACCACGCCGGACTTCAAGTACATCTACATCGACTCGGTCAAGGAGTGCCTGCAGGCGGCGGGCTGGAAGTACCGCGTGGACCCGGTGAACGAGAACACCTGGGGCAAGGGCACCGTGATGACCCAGCAGCCGGAGGCCGGCGACCCGTTCGACCCCAAGAGCGGCACGGTCGTGCTGCAGGTCTCCACGGGCGAGTCGGGCTCGTAAGGCGCGCAGGACCGGTACGGAAAGAGCGGGTGGTCGGCACCGACCACCCGCTCTTTCCGTGTCTCCAGGTGACTTACAGGTACGGGCCCGAGCGGGCGCCGCCGTGCTGCGGACCCTCGTGGTCGTCCTCGACCGTCAGACCGGGCGGCAGGGCGCGGCGCATCTGCTCCAGCTGGGCCCGGGCGGCCATCTGCTGGGCGAAGAGGGTGGTCTGGATGCCGTGGAAGAGCCCCTCCAGCCAGCCGACCAACTGCGCCTGCGCGATGCGCAGTTCCGCCTCGCTGGGGATCGTCTCGTCGGTGAAGGGCAGGGAAAGCCGCTCCAGCTCCTCCACGAGCTCGGGGGCCAGGCCGTCCTCCAGCTCCTTGATGGAGCCGCGGTGGATCTCCTTGAGCCGGACCCGGCTCGCCTCGTCGAGAGGTGCCGCCCGGACCTCTTCGAGCAGCTGCTTGATCATGCTGCCGATCCGCATGACCTTGGCGGGCTGTTCCACCATTTCCGTCACCGGGACCTCGCGCGGCTCGTCCTCGCCCTCCCCGCCGCCGGGGCTGGCGCTGCCGAGAGCCATGCCGTCCGGCCCTACGACCAGGATGTGCGGGCTCTCCTGCGACCGTTCATTCCTCGGCATATCCATGCCGCCATTCTCTCGCACAGGTGATTTCCCCCTGTTGATGCCCCCGTACACGTCTGATCCACCGCGGGGGCGCGCGGGGGCGCGAAGTTCGTCCGGGCGCACGCCCTCCGTCCGCTAACGGCGTCGCAGCCGTAGCGCGAGGTACCCCAGACCCAGACCTGTCAGTGTCATCCCCGTACCCAGGGGCAGCACGCGTATGACACGGTCACGTTCCCTCGTCGCCGTGTGCCGCGCCGCCGTGGTGGCGGGCGCGCGGGCCGCGTCGGGGACCGGCGAGGCCGCCGGCGGCGGCTCGAGGGGCGTGGCGGCCGGGGTGGCGGCCGGTTCCTCCTCCTGCTCACCGGTCACGTCGTCGGCGTCGTAGCCGGGGTCGTCGCCGCCGGGGTCCCGGCGGGGCGCACCGTGCCGGGGCCCACCGTGCCGGGGCGCCCGGCCGGGGTGCCTGCGCCCCTCGCCCGCCAGGGTGCCCGCGAGGCTCCCCGACGGGGAGGGGGACGACGGATCCGCGGCGGGCGCCGAGGGGGCGGCCGTGGGCTCCCGGTCGGACGCCAGTGCCGGCGGCGCCGTCGCGGCCGGTGCCATGAGGGCCGCCGAGACCGACAGGGCGAACAGGAACCCTCGCGCTCCGGTGCTGCCGGCCATGTCGCCGCCTCCGAGAGCCCCCCTGCGGACTTCTGCGGACGTTCCCCACCCTCACACGCCGCCGGCGGCGGGGCGGCGCGCTGGAGGGCCGGTCGGGTGACGCAGCCGTGCGTCTTCAGGAGGTCGTCAGGAGCACCTTGCCCACGTGGCTGCTCTCCTCCAGCACCCGGTGCGCGGCGGTCGCCTCCCGCAGCGGCAGGGTGCGGTCGATCACCGCCCGTACCCGGCCGCCGCCGATCAGCGGCCACACGTGCTCGCGCACGGCCGCCACGATGGCCGCCTTCTCGGCGAGCGGGCGGCCGCGCAGCGACGTACCGGCGACGGCCGCGCGCTTGGCGAGCAGCTTGCCCAGGTCCAGCTCGGCGCGGCGGCCGCCCTGCAGACCGATGATGGTCATCCGGCCGTTGACGGCGAGGGCGTCGAGGTTCCGGTCGAGGTACTTGGCACCGATGATGTCGAGGATGACGTCGGCACCGATACCCCCGGTCACCTTGTGGAGCTCCTCGACGAAGTCCTGCTCGCGGTAGTCGATGAGGATGTCCGCGCCCAGCTCCCGGCATGCCTCCAGCTTCTGCGGGCCGCCCGCGGTGACGGCCACCCGCGCGCCGACCGCCTTGCCCAGCTGCACGGCCATCGTGCCGATGCCGCTGCCGCCGCCGTGCACCAGCAGCGTCTCGCCCGGCCGCAGGTGCGCGATCATGAACAGGTTGGACCAGACGGTGGCGGTCACCTCCGGCAGCGCGGCCGCCGAGACCAGGTCCATGCCGTCCGGTACGGGCAGCAGCTGGCCGGCCGGCACGCACACCTGCTCGGCGTACCCGCCGCCCGCGAGCAGCGCGCACACCTCGTCGCCCACCGCCCAGCCACTCACGCCCGGGCCCAGCGCGGCGATGCGGCCGGAGACCTCCAGGCCCGGGTACGGGGAGGCGCCGGGCGGCGGGTCGTAGAAGCCCTGCCGCTGCACCACGTCGGCGCGGTTGACGCCGCTGGCCACCACGTCGACGAGGACCTCGCCCTCGCCGGGTACGGGATCGGGCACCTCGGACCAGACCAGGGCCTCGGGGCCGCCGGGCACGGGAATCGTGATCGCATGCATGGCGCGAGGCTACTCGCCGGTGGGTGCTCTGCCGCGGCTATTCCGCGGCTGTCCCGGGCTGTTCCGGGGCTGTCCCGGGCTATTCCGCGGCGGCGGGCGGCCGGGCGCGGACGATCGTGATGAGGCGGTCCGTCGCCTGCAGCGGGCCGACCTGCGGGTCGTCGTAGCCCAGCAGCCGGTGCCCGCGCAGCACGGAGACGACCAGGTCGTCCGTCTCGCGCACGCCGCGCCCGACCTCCGCCTTCACCACCGGGCGCTCGACGAGATCGAGGCCGCTGCCCTGCTGGATGAGGTCCTCCATCACCGTGCCGGCGCTCGGGCTGAGCACCGACAGGCCCAGCAGCCGGCCCGCCGCGCTCGCACTCGTGATCACCGCGTCGGCGCCCGACTGGCGCAGCAGCGGTGCGTTCTCCTCCTCCCGCACGGCGGCCACGATCTTCAGGCTGCGGTTGAGCTGCCGGGCGGTCAGCGTGACCAGGACGGCCGTGTCGTCCCGCTGCGTCGCCACGATCACCCGGCGGGCCTTGTGCACCTCGGCACGCAGCAGGACGTCGCTGCGGGTGGCGTCACCGACCACCCCCGCGTAACCCAGCGCCGTGGCCGACTCGACGACCTTGGGGTTCGGATCGACGACCACGATCCGCTCCTTCTCGCGCGGCTGCCCGGTGGCCACCAGGGTCTGCACGGCCGACCGGCCCTTGGTGCCGAAGCCGACGACGACGGTGTGCTCGCGCAAAGCGGACCTCCAGCGGGCCAGGCGCCACTGCTCACGGGTGCGCTCCGTGAGCACTTCGAGCGTGGTGCCGACCAGAATGATCAGGAACAGGACGCGCAGGGGCGTCACCAGCAGCACGTTGCTCAACCGTGCGCTGTCGCTGTACGGGACGATGTCGCCGTACCCCGTCGTCGACAGGGTGACGGTCGAGTAGTAGACGGAGTCGAGGAAGTCGACCGTGCCGTCGGCGTTGTCGTGATAGCCCCGCCGGTCCGCGTAGACGATGGCGACGGTGGCCACCATCACCAGCAGCGCGAGCAGCAGCCGGCGGCCCACCTGCCGTATCGGGGCCACCGTGTAGCGCGGCAGCACCACCCGGGCGTCCCCCACCGGCGCCGCGTCCCGGGACGCGGCGTCCCGCTCCGGCAGGATCACGGCGCACCACCCGGGCGCGGCAGCACCAGCACCTCCGCCGCGTCACCGGCGGCGAGCCCGCCCGGCGGTACGACGGCGAGCGCGTCCGCACCGGCCAGGCCGCGCAGCATCGCCGGACCGTGGAAGCGCAACGGCAGCAGCCACCCGTCCGGCCGGCGCACCACGGGCACCAGGCGCGTACTGCTCGCATGCCCCGGCACCACCTCGGCCACCTGCGCCCACGACCGCTGCGCTGCCGGACGGCCGGCGAGCGCCCGCAGCAACGGCGCGGCCAGCGTGAACAGCCCCGCCACGGCCGCCAGCGGATTGCCCGGCAGACCCACCAGGTGCCGGCCGTCGCCCAGGCGTGCGAGCAGCATCGGATGGCCGGGACGCACGGCCACCCCGTCCACCAGCAACTCCGCGCCCAGCCGGCGCAGCGTGGGATGCACATGGTCGACCGGACCGGCGGCCGTGCCGCCCGTGGTCAGCACGAGATCCGCGTCCGACGCCTCCAGCGCGCCGCCGAGCGCCGAGGCCTCGTCGCCCAGGCGCCGGGTGGCGACCACCTCGGCACCGAGCGCCTCCAGCCACGGGCCCAGCATGGGCCCGAGCGCATCCCGGATCCGGCCGTCGTGCGGCAACCCCTCGCGCAGCAGCTCGTCCCCGAGGACCAGCACCTCCACCCGCGGCCGCGGCACGACCCGCACCTGGTCGTACCCGCACGCCGCGGCGAGCCCCAGCACGGGGGGCGTGACGAACGTACCGGCCGGCAACAACTCGTCGCCCTTCTGGCACTCCTGCCCCCGCGGCCGCACGTCCTGACCGTGCGTCACCCGCCGCTGCGCCTGCAACTCCCCGTGCGGCCCCACGACGCCGTGCTCACTGCGCAACACGGCAGTGGCCCCGGGCGGCACCCGCGCCCCGGTGGCGATGCGCACGGCATGCCCGTCGGCCAACGGCGCAATGCTCCCCCGCCCGGCAAGAATCCCCTCGTCCCCACCGACCCGCCACGGCCCGGGCCCGGCAACGGCCCACCCGTCCATGGCGGAGGTGTCGAAGGACGGCAGATCGACAAGCGCGGTGAGCCCCTCGGCAAGCGTCTGCCCCAGTGCCTCCCCGAGCCCCACATCCCGCACCCCGAGCGCATCGGCAGCCCCAGCAGCAACTTCCCGGGCAACGGACCAGGGGGCGACGGAGAGGGAGCGGAAGCGCTCGGGGCCGGCAGCGGCGGGACGGGACGGGCCGGAACGGGAGGGAGCGGGGGGACGGGAGGGCTCGGGGGGACGGGAGGGCTCGGGGGAGGGAGGCCTGGCGCCGTCGGGGGCGGAGGCGGGAGGCCCGGCGACGAGCGGCTCGGAGGCGGGAGCGGCGGGACGGGAGGGCCCCGGAGAGGGAGGCCCGGCAACGGGCGGCTCCGAGGCGGGAAGCACAGCGTCGTCGGGGGCGGAGGCGGAAGGCACAGCGCCGTCGCGAACGGAGGCGACCGGCCCGGCGACGGGCGGCTCGGAGGCGGAGGGCCCGGCGCCGTCGCGGACGGAGGCGGAAGGCCCGGCGGCGAGTAGCTCGGAGGCGGGAGACTTGGCGCCGCCTGAGACGGAGGCGGTGGACCCGGCGCCGCCCGGGACGAAGGCGACCGGCCCGGCGCCGTCCGGCCCGGAGGTGGCGGATCCAGTGCCGGAGGCCGGGCCGCCGGGGGCGGCAGCAGCCGCATCGGCCTGCTCCGGTGCGGCGGCCTCTTCGCCGCCCCGCTCGGGGTCGGCGCCGGCGGCCTCGTGAGCGCCGTCCACGGCCGCGATGCCGGCGTCACCGTCGGCGTCACCGTCACCAACGGGAACCCCGCCGGCCTGACCACCGCCTGAGCGGACCTCCCCGGGCGGAACGCCCGGCCCGGCCGGCTCGGCGGCGCCGGCCGAGCTGCCGCCCGGCAAGGGCAGCTGCGCCAAGGGGCCCTGGGGCGCAGCCCCGGTTCCAGCTTGGGGGCCCTGGGGCGCAGCCCCGGCCCGGGCCCGGGTGCCCTGTCCGGCCCCGGCCTGCGGGCGCTGTGCCGCAGCGCCAGCCCCGTCCAGCGGACCCAGGGGCGCAGCCCCGGCCGCGTCCAGGGGGGTCCGGGGCGCAGCCCCGGTTTCGGGAAGGGGCGGGGTGGGGGAAGAAACCACCCCGAACGGATCCGCCGCAAAGTCGAAGTCGAACCGCCCCGCCGGCCGCACCCGATACCGCCGCGGCGGCCCGGAAGCTCCCCGCCCCTCCGCGAGCAGCGCCAACGCTTCCGCCGTCGCCCGGTCCAGCCCCGCCTCGTCGTCCTCCGCGGAAGCGGACTTGGCGGACCGCCCGTCACCGCAACCGTCCCCCCGCCCGTCGCCGTTGATCATGCCTGCTCCCCGGCGGCCTCCGCCGCCCACCGCCGTGCCAGCTCTCCCGCGACACGGGCCGCTTCGGCGACCGCTTCGGGCCCGCCGCCCCGCTGGGCGGCGGCGTAGCCGATGAGGAAGGTCGTCAGGGGCGCGGCGGGCCGCGCCACGCCGTGGGCCGCGTCGCGTGCGAGGTCGAGGAGGCCGGTGACGTCGACGTCGAGGTCGAGGCCGAGTTCGGCCTTGACGGCGGAGATCCATTCTTCGAGCACGGTCCCATCGTCCCTGATGTGTGCGCGGGCCCGGCTGATGTCCTCCCAGGTGTCGCAGTCGAAGGATGCGGCGGCGGCGCCGTGTCCGCCCCCGGCGGCCGGTACGCGCTGCGTGGTCAGTTCGCCGGTGAGCAGCCGTACGGGCAGCCCGTTGAGCGTGCCGTGTTCGGCTGCGAGGAGGCCGATCTCGCGCCGGAGTGCCTCCGTGCGGTACGCGGCGACGAGCGGCTGGTCGCGGCCTTCGCCGTCGACGAGCAGCGCGGCTTCCGCGGGGTCGAGGGCGCCGAGGAGGCCGTGCACGGTGCCGGGGGCGAGGAAGGGCAGGTCGGCGGAGAGCACGAGCACCCGCTCGGCCTCGGCCCGTACGCAGCGCAGTCCGGCGGCGAGGCCGGCGAGGGGGCCGCCGCCGGGTGGTTCCTCGCGGGTCCAGGTCACGGGCCGGACGGTGGGGCGCCGGGGTCCGACGACCACGGTCCGCCCGGCGTCGGGGCAGGCGCCGAGGACCCGGTCGAGGAGCCGGCGCCCGCCGACCCGTACGGCGGGCTTGTCGGCACCGCCCAGGCGCCGGGCGGCTCCCCCGGCCAGTACCACCGCGTCGTATTGCGTCACCCTCCGAGTATCGGCCTCAAACGGTGCGCAGCAGCACCGCCGGCTGTTCGACGCAGTCGGCGACGTATCGCAGGAAGCCTCCTGCGGTGCCTCCGTCGCACACGCGGTGGTCGAAGGTGAAGGACAGCTGCACCACCTGCCGTACGGCCAACTCGCCCTGGTGCACCCATGGCTTGGGCGTTATTCGGCCGACGCCGAGCATGGCCGCTTCGGGGTGGTTGATGATGGGTGTGGAGCCGTCGACGCCGAACACCCCGTAGTTGTTGAGGGTGAACGTGCCGCCGGTCAGCTCGGCGGGGCTGATCTTCCCGGCGCGCGCGGCCTCGGTCAGGCGTGCCATTTCGACGGAGAGTTCGACGGCGTTGCGCGCGTGGGCGTCGCGGACGACGGGGACGACCAGGCCCCGGTCGGTCTGGGCGGCGAAGCCGAGGTGGACGTCGGGGAGCCGCACGATCTCGTGGGCCTCGGTGTCGACGGTGGCGTTGAGCTCGGGGTATTTGGCGAGTGCTGCCGTGCAGATGCGGGCGAGCAGGGCGAGGAGGGAGACCTTGGCGCCGCCGGAGGCGTTCATGGCGTGGCGGGCGGCCAGCAGCTCGGTGGCGTCCGCGTCGACCCAGCAGGTGGCGTCGGGGATCTCCCGCCGGCTGCGGCTGAGCTTCTCGGCGACGACGCCCCGTGCGCCGCGCAGGGGTACGCGCAGGCCGTCGTTGTTCTTGCGGCCGGCGGTGGTGCGGCGGCCGGTGCGGGCGGCGGGCCGGGCGGCCGAGGGTGCGGCTGCGGCGGGGACGGCTCGGACGATGTGCCCGCTGGGCTCCGGGTGCCCCGGGTGCTCGCCGTGTCCGGCCGCGGCGGCCTGTTCGACGTCCGAGCGCAGGATGAGCCCGTCGGGGCCGGAGCCGTGGAGCCGGCCGAGGTCCACGCCGCGCTCGCGGGCGAGTCGGCGCACGAGCGGGGAGATGACCGCCACGGCACGGGCCTCGTCGGCGGCCTCCGGCTCGGGAGCGGGGGCAGGGGCGGCGGGGGCGGGGGCCGAGGCGGCCGGCCGGGCCTGCGGCCGCACCCGGCGCCGCCGGCCGGCGGCCGGGGCCTGGGTGCCGTAGCCGACCAGGACGTTGCCGGAGCCCTCCTCGGCGGCGCCGGCGTCCGGCGCGGTGGCCGTCTCGCCGACGGCGACGGTCAGCAGCGGTGCCCCGACGGGCAGTTCGGTGCCCTCGTCGCCGAAGCGGGCGGTGACCACGCCCCCGTAGGGGCAGGGCACCTCCACCATGGCCTTCGCCGTCTCGACCTCGACCACGGGCTGGTCGACGGCGACCACGTCGCCGACGGCGACGAGCCAGCGGACGACCTGTGCCTCCGTGAGTCCTTCACCCAGGTCGGGCAGCGTGAATTCGCGCACGACCGCCATCAGCGCGCACCACTCTCATAGTCGTCGGAGGTCCATTCGGATTCCCACTGCAGCCGTGCCACGGCGTCCAGCACCCGGTCCACGTCCGGCAGGTGGTGCTTTTCGAGCATGGGCGGCGGGTACGGCACGTCGAAGCCCGTCACGCGCAGCACCGGTGCCTCCAGGTGGTGGAAGCAGCGCTCGGTGATCCTTGTCGCGATCTCCGCGCCGGGGCCGCCGAATCCGGCGGCCTCGTGGACGATCAGCGCGCGTCCGGTGCGGCGCACGGAGGCGCACACGGTCTCCTCGTCGAAGGGGACGAGCGAGCGGAGGTCGACGACCTCCAGGTCCCAGCCCTCGGCGGCGGCCGCGCGGGCGGCCTCCATGCACACGGGCAGGGAGGGGCCGTAGGTGACGAGGGTGGCGGAGGTGCCGGGGCGGCGTACGACCGCGCGTCCGATGCCGGGGACCGGCTCGGGGTGCTCGGGGTCCCAGTCGTCCTTGCCCCAGTACAGCCGCTTGGGCTCCAGGAAGACGACGGGGTCGTCGGAGGCGATCGCGGCGCGCAGCAGTCCGTAGGCGTCGGCGACGGTGGCGGGGGTGACGACGTGCAGGCCGGGTGTGGCCAGGTAGTAGGCCTCGGAGGAGTCGCTGTGGTGCTCGACGCCGCCGATGCCGCCGCCGTAGGGCACGCGCACGGTGATGGGCATGGGCAGGGCGCCGCGGGTGCGGTTGCGCATCCGGGAGACATGGCTGACGAGCTGCTCGAAGGCCGGGTAGGCGAAGGCGTCGAACTGCATCTCGACCACCGGCCGCAGCCCGTACATCGCCATGCCGACGGCCGTGCCGAGGATGCCGGCCTCGGCCAGGGGCGTGTCGGTGCAGCGGTCCTCGCCGAACTCCTTGGCCAGGCCGTCGGTGATCCGGAAGACGCCGCCGAGGGTGCCCACGTCCTCGCCGAGGACGTGCACGGTGGGGTCGTCGGCCATGGCGTCGTGCAGCGCGCGGCCCAGGGCCTGGGCCATGCTGGCCGGCTTGCGGCCGGTTGCGGCGGGCGCGGTGGTCATCGCGGCCTTCCTTCCTGGGGGGCCTCACCGGGCCCCGGCAGCTCCCCCGCGGCGGTCAGCTCAGCACGCAATTGTGCTGCCTGCTCGCGCAGTTGGGCAGTCTGCTCGGCGTAAACGTGCGTGAACATCTCCATCGGGTCCAGGGCGGGGTCCTGGTGCATCCGCTCGCGCAGGTCGGCGGCGAGCAGCTCGGCGGCCTCCGCCTCGGCGCGTATGCCGGCGTCGTCGAGCAGCCCGCGGGCGGTCAGCTCGCGTTCGAGCAGGGCGATCGGGTCGTGGGCGCGCCACGTCTCGACCTCGGCGTCGCCGCGGTAGCGGGTGGCGTCGTCGGCGTTGGTGTGCGCCTCGATGCGGTAGGTGACGGCCTCGACGAGGGTGGGCCCGCCGCCGGCCCGGGCCCGGCGCACGGCCTCGGTGAGGACCTGGTGGACGGCGGGGGCGTCGTTGCCGTCGACGAGCCTGCCGGGCATGCCGTAGCCGACGGCCTTGTGGGCCAGGGAGGGCGCGGCGGTCTGCTTGGCGAGCGGCACGGAGATGGCGAAGCCGTTGTTCTGCACGAGGAAGACGACGGGCGCCTGCCAGACGGCGGCGAAGTTGAGCGCCTCGTGGAAGTCGCCCTCGCTGGTGCCGCCGTCGCCGACCAGGGCGAGGGCGACGACGTCGTCCCCCTTGAGGCGGGCGGCGTGGGCGAGGCCGACGGCGTGCGGGAGCTGGGTGGCCAGCGGGGTGCTCAGGGGGGCGACGCGGTGCTCGCGGGGGTCGTAGCCGGTGTGCCAGTCGCCGCGCAGGAGGGTCAGGACCTGGACCGGGTCCATGCCGCGGGCGACGGCGGCGAGGGTGTCGCGGTAGCTGGGGAAGAGCCAGTCGCGCTCTTCGAGGGCGAGCGCGGCGGCGACCTGGCAGGCCTCCTGGCCGGTGGAGGAGGGGTAGACGGCGAGCCGCCCCTGCCGGGTGAGCGCGGTGGCCTGGGTGTTGTACCGCCGGCCGCGCACCAGCTGGCCGTACAGCCGGCGCATCAGCTCGGGGTCGATCCCGTCGGCCGCGGGGGTGCCCAGCACCCGGAACGGCTCCGCGTCGGGCAGCAGCGGTGCCGGGTCGGTACGGGGTTGCCAGGCGGGGGGCGGCGTGGGCCGGTAGGGACCCGGCTGCTCCAGAACCGTCATGGCGAGCACCTCCTCTTGGGACGAGCCTGACCGGAAAGCGTCGTGCGCTCTCCCTACCGATTGTTCGGTCGTCGACACTTTTTGGCTACAGGCGGCCTGAGCCTGTGGACAAACGGTTCTCCACAGCCTGAGATATGGACAGCGCGTCCATGAAGGGGAGGCATGGCGGTATGCGGGACGAACAGATGGCCACGTCGGGGGGCAGACCACCGGCCCGTCCGCTCGACGAGATCGACCGGTCGATCCTGCGCATGCTCCAGGCCGACGGCCGGGCCTCGATACGCTCGGTGGCCGAGCGGGTGCACGTCTCGCGGGCCAACGCCTACGCGCGCATCAACCGGCTCATCGACGACGGGGTCATCCGGGGCTTCGGGGCGCGAATAGACCAGGAGCGGGCGGGGCACGGCGCGTCCGCGTACATCACACTGAAGATCGTCCAGAACTCCTGGCGCACCGTGCGCGACAAGCTGCGCGAGCTGCCCGGCGCCGCGCACATCGCCCTGGTCAGCGGGGACTTCGACGTCCTGTTGCTGGTGCACACGCGCGACAACCGGGCCCTGCGGGAGCTCGTCCTGACCCGGATCCAGGCCATCGAGGAAGTGCTGAGCACCCGTACGCTGCTGGTGTTCGAGGAGACGGACATGGACGACGTCCACCCCTCGCAGGACGCGTACTGAAACGGGCCGGCCCAGGGGCCGGCCCGTGCGTGGTGGCCGAGCGGCTCAGCGGTCCGTGCGCAGGCCGTCGAAAGCGGTGTGGATCACGGCGGCGGCGACCTCGTCGGCCGTGGCGGCGCCGCCGCGCTCCGGCCGGTACCACTCGACGACCGAGTTGATCATCCCGAAGAGCAGCCGGGTCGCCAGCCGCGCGTCCACGTCCTGGCGCAGGTCGCCCTCGGCTGCGGCCTCCTTCACCAGGCCGGCCACCCGGTGGTCGAACTCGCGGCGACGCTCCATGGCCCAGCGCTCGGTGCCGGTGTTGCCGCGCACCCGCAGCAGCAGCGTCACGTACGGCAGCTCGCCGATCAGCACCTCGACCGTGCGCCGGGTGACGTGCTCCAGCCGGTCCACGGCCCGCCCGGTGCTCGCCCCGGGCTCGTCCAGCACGGCGAACAGCCCGTCCAGCGCCCGGCTTATCGCCAGGCGCAGGAGCTCTTCCTTGCTCTTGACGTGGTGGTAGATCGAGGACTTGGAGATCCCGGCCGCCTTGGAGAGGTGCTCCATGGACGTGCCGTCGTAGCCCCGCTCGTTGAACACCTTGACGGCGACCGCGAGCAGCGATTCGGGCGTGTAGGTGTCGCGCTTGGCCATGGTCATGATTACAGCAGGCTCTCTTCGACGGCCGCACGGCGGCGCAGGGACTGGCAGGCGCTGTAGCGCCCGCCGGGGTACTGGTGGTCCATGTTCAGCAGGAACTGCCGCAGCCACGTGGTGTAGAGCGACCGCCCCCACTCCAGGGGGCCGACGGGGTAGTTCACGCCCAGGCGCATGGCGGTGTCGATGTCCTCGGCGCTCGCCACGCCCCGGCCGGCGGCGTCCTCGGCGAAATCGGCGAGGAGGGCGACCGTACGGGCGACGATCATTCCGGGGAGGTCGCCGATCACGCTGACCTTCTTGCCGAGGGCCTGGAAGAGGCCGATGGCCGCCCGGACGTCGTCCTGCGGGGCCGTCGCGGAGGGCGCCAGGGCCACGCGGGTGCACGTGCGGTAGTCCAGGGCGAGGTCGAAGTCGATGCGGGGGCCGAGGTACGCGGCGTTGGTGGGCCCCTGGCCGTCCGTGAGACACAGCTCGGTCCCGCCGGGCAGGACGATGCTGCCGTCGTAGGTGTCCTGTCCGCCATCGCGGGTGATCTTGATGCCCGCTTCCTCGATCATCTGCGGCAGGACCGCGGCGGGGCCGGTGAGGCGGTGGCGGTACCCCACCTCGGCGGGGGCCGGGCACGGCTCGGCCGTGCCGGGCTCGGGCTTCTTAGCCCCCTCGCCGTACGTGAACCACCCGCGGCCGCTCTTGCGGCCCAGCAGCCCCGCCTGCACCAGCCGTCCCTGCGCCAGCGACGGCGTGAACTTCGGGCTGTGGAAGAACGCCTCGTACACCGAATGGGTGACCGAGTTGTTCACGTCCTGGCCGATGAGGTCGGTGAGCTCGAAGGGCCCCATGCGGAAGCCACCGCTCTCCCGCAGGACGGCGTCGATGGTCGCGGGGTCGGCCGCCCCCTCCTCGTACACCCGCAGGGCCTCCGCGTAGAAGGGCCGGGCGAGGCGGTTGACGACGAAGCCGGGGGTGTCCGCGCAGGCCACCGGCGTCTTCCCCCAGGCCGTCATGGTCGCCCGCGCCCGCTCGGCGGCCGCCGCGTCGGTGGCGAAGCCGCGGACCACCTCCACGAGCGGCATCAGCGGCGCGGGGTTGAAGAAGTGCAGGCCGACGAAGCGCCCGGGGTGGCGCAGGGCCGCGGCGACGGCGGTGACGGCCAGGGAGGAGGTGTTGGTGGCCAGCAGGCAGTCCTGCGCAACGACCTGTTCCAGCTCCTCGAACAGCTTTTGCTTGACGCCGAGTTGCTCCACAATCGCCTCGATGACCAGCGCGGAGCCGGCGAGTTCGGCGAGCTGCGCGGCGGGCCGCAGCCGGGCGAGGGCCGCGTCGCGCACGGCGGCGTCGAGCCTGCCCTTGTCCACCAGGCGGCCGAGCCGGGCGGCGATCGCCCCCGCCGCCTCCTCCGCGCGACCGGGTGCGGCGTCGTACAGCCGTACGGGGTGCCCCGCGGTCAGGGCGACCTGGGCGATGCCCTGGCCCATGGTGCCGGTGCCGACGACGGCGACGGCACGGGCCGGGTCGATTGCGGTCATGGCAGTGATCCTCCCCGATGCGTTGTCCACAGGTTCGCCGGCCCCCCTTGTCCCGACCGATCGTTCGGTTACTGTATCCATCGGGGGTGCATCTGGTCCCCCGTATCGGAGCCCCGCTCGACGAGGAGTTGGTCAGACGTGACCGCCGGACTCACCACCGCTCAGCTGATCGAGAAGCACCGCCCCACGCTCGACCAGGCGCTGGAGGCCATCCGCACGCGCGCCTACTGGTCCCCCTTCCCCGAGCACCCGAAGGCCTACGGCCCCGAGGGCGTGCCCGGCAGCCTCGACGCCGCCGCCGGTCAGGCGGCCTTCGACGCGCTGCGCGGCCGGCGCTTCGAGCTGGACCAGCCCGGCACCGACGGCTGGGCCGGCTCCGAGGTCTCGCCGTACGGCATCGACCTCTCCATCGAGTACCCGCATGTGGACACCGACGTCCTGCTGCCCGCCATGCGCGCGGCCATGCCCGCCTGGCGCGAGGCCGGGCCGCTGGCCCGGGCGGCGGTGAGCGCGGAGATCCTGGCCCGGATCAACGCCCGTACGCACGAGTTCGCGCACGCCGTGATGCACACCAGCGGCCAGGCGTTCATGATGGCGTTCCAGGCCGGCGGCCCGCACGCCCAGGACCGCGGCCTGGAGGCCGTGGTCTACGCCCTGGCCGAGCAGACCGCGGCCGCGCCGGAGAGCGCGGAGTGGGTCAAGCCGCAGGGCAAGCGCGACCCGCTGAAGCTGGACAAGCGGTTCACCCCGGTGCCCCGGGGCATCGCGCTGGTCATCGGCTGCAACACCTTCCCCACGTGGAACGGCTTCCCGGGCCTGTTCGCGTCCCTCGCCACCGGCAACGCGGTGCTGGTCAAGCCGCACCCGCGGGCCGTGCTGCCGCTCGCGCTGACCGTGAGCATCGCGCGCGAGGTGCTGCGCGAGGCCGGCTTCTCCCCCGACCTGGTCGCGCTGGCCGCCGAGCGGGACGGCGAGGGCATCGCCAAGATCCTGGCGGTGCGGCCCGAGATCCGCATCATCGACTACACCGGCTCGACCGCCTTCGGCGACTGGCTGGAGACCAACGCCCGCCAGGCGCAGGTCTTCACCGAGAAGGCCGGCGTGAACACGATCGTCGTCCACTCCACCGACGACTACAAGGGCATGCTCTCCAACCTGGCCTTCTCGCTGTCCCTGTACAGCGGCCAGATGTGCACCACCCCGCAGAACCTGCTCGTCCCGCGCGAGGGCATCGCCACCGACGCCGGCCACAAGTCGTACGACGAGGTGGTCGCCGACCTCGCCATGGCCGTGGAGAAGCTGCTGGGCGACGACGCCCGGGCCAACGCCCTGCTCGGCGCGATCGTCAACGACCAGGTCAAGGCCCGTATCGACGCCGCCGCGCAGCTGGGCGAGGTCGCCCTGGCCTCGCGCACGCTGACCAACCCCGACTTCCCCGGCGCCACCGTGCGCACCCCGGTCGTCGTCAAGCTGGACGGCGCCAAGCCGGATGCCGAAGCGGCCTACTTCTCCGAGTGCTTCGGCCCCGTGTCCTTTGCGGTGGCCGTCGACTCCGCGGAGGCGGCCGTGGAGCTGCTGCGCCGCACGGTGCGGGAGAAGGGCGCGATGACGGTCGGCGCGTACACCACGTCGCCGGAGGTCGAGCGCCTGGTGGAGGAGGCCTGCCTGGAGGAGTGCGCCCAGCTCTCCTTGAACCTCACGGGCGGTGTGTACGTGAACCAGACCGCGGCCTTCTCCGACTTCCACGGCTCCGGCGGCAACCCGGCCGCCAACGCGGTGCTGTGCGACAGCGCGTTCGTGGCCCCCCGCTTCCGCGTGGTGGAGGTCCGCCGCCAGGCCTAGGAAGCCCGTCCCCCCGAGCCCCAGTGGAACAGCGCCATCGCCACGCTCGTGGCGAGGTTGTAGCTCGACACCTGGGGCCGCATCGGCAGAGCGACCAGCCGGTCCGCCCTGCCCCGCAGCTCCGCCGACACCCCGTGCCGTTCCGAGCCGAAGACGAGCAGCGCGTCGTCGGGCACGGCGACGGCACGGATGTCCTCGCCCTCCGGGTCCAGGACGTACAGCGGCCCGTCCGGCAGCTCCTGTGCCGGAAGCCGCTCGACGGCCGTCGCGTAGTGCAGCCCTGCCCCGGAGCGCACCGCGTTGGGGTGCCAGGGGTCGAGGGTGCCGGTGGTGATGACGCCGGTGGCCCCGAACCCGGCCACGAGGCGCACCACGGCGCCGACGTTGCCGAGGTTGCGGGGGTTGTCCAGGACGACGACGGGTGCCCGCCGGGGCCGCCGGGCCAGCGCCTGCAGGTGCGCGTCGCGGTCGGGGCGGCCGGCCAGTGCGGCCACTCCCGTGGGGTGGACCCTGGGCAGCAGGGTGCGCAGGGTCTGCGCGGGCACCTCCACCAGGAGGTCCGCGAGCCGGTCGGTCAGGTCGTCGGCGAGGTCCTCGGCCAGTTCCAGTGCGGCCGCCCGGTCACTGGTGAGGGCCATGCTCACCGGCGCTCCGAAGCGCAGGGCGTGCTTGAGGGCGTGGAAGCCGTCGAGGAGCACGGCGTCGGGGGCCAGGGCGGCCCACCGCTCCGGCGCCGCCGTGGTCTCGGAGTCGTCGTGCCTGGTCATGGGCTCAGCCTAGGGTCCGCCGACAGGAGTCGACGCCCTGGGACGGTCCCCGGCGGTCTCGCCGGTGCCGCCCGTACCTCCGGCACTGCCTGCCGACGGGACCGCCCGGCTGGGCAGCCGCGCCGTCAGCCGTCCCGTCAGTCGTCCCGTCAGCCGTCCGGCCGCCGTCCCGAGCCGGCGCAGGAAGGACGTCGGCAGGAAGACCGCATCGGTGACGATCATCGCCAGGGAGAAGAACGGCAGGCCCATGAGCACGGCGATGCCGACGTGCTCGGCCATCATCACCGGCAGCAGCACGTTCTTCACGCGCCGGTTCAGCAGGGTGAAGGGGAAGGCCGCCTGCGCGAACACCGTGCCGTAGCTGAGCAGCATCACCATCGTGCCGTCGGATGCCAGGGCGTGCGAGAGCGCGGGCCAGGGGGAGAAGTAGTCGATGTGCATCGGGTAGTACAGCGCGGTGCCGTCCTGCCAGCGCGAGCCCTGGATCTTGTACCAGCCGGCCGTGGCGTAGATCAGGCACACCTCGGCCATGATCACCAACAGGGCGGCGTTGTGCGCCAGATGGGCCAGCACGTCCAGCACGGTGCGCGGCTCGCCGGGGGCGTGGCGGCAGACCACCCACCACAGGCCGTGCACGCACCACAGGCCCCACAGGGCCGCGGCCCAGCCGATGCCGGGAAGAGGGCCGTGCTCCGTCCACGACAGCGCGGGGTCGGCGAGGACCTGGGCGGCGGCGAGGGCCGTTCCGCACACGGCCCACAGCACGATGCCCGTCGTGTCCCGCCCCGGGTCGGCGCCGTCGCGGGCCCGGCGCGCCGCGCGGCGGGCGTCGAGCGACCAGACCCGGCCGCAGCGGGTGAGGACCATGTACATGGACATCAGGTGGACGACGTTGTCGCCGCCGTCGCCGACGAAGACGCTGCGGTTCTGCAGGGCGAGCACGCCGAGCATGAACAGCACGGACATCGTGCGCGTGCGCCAGCCCAGCATGAGCAGGACGCCCGAGACGACGGCCAGCGCGTAGACCGTCTCGAACCACCCCCGGCCGTCGGACCACATGAGCACGGTGAAGGCGTGGTTGTCGGCGGTCAGCTCGCGGGCCAGCGACCAGCCCCAGGGGGCGTTCGGGCCGTAGAGCTCGTGGCGGTGGGGCCATTCGCGCAGCAGGTAGCCGACCCACACGAAGGACAGGCCGATCCGCAGGAGGGCGCTCTGGTACGGCCCGAGGGAGGAGCCGGTGACGCGGTCGATGCCGCGCTGGAGGGCGGTCGTGGTCGAGGCGTTCATCGGGTCCGGGCCTCCGCGAGGTCGTCGCCGGTCACCGGCCACCAGGGGAGCACCCGCTGGACGGGTGCGGTGTCGGCCTTCTCCTGGCTCCAGGGCGGCGGGGCGATGGGCGTGGTGACGGTCCTGAGCTGGACGCGGTCGACGGGGCGGCCGTCGCGCCGCGCACCGAGGCGGGAGACGACGATGCGCCGGACGTAGCTCTCGGAGAGCCGTCCGCGCAGGCCCTGGGGGCGTTCCTGGACGTCGTGGGTGGCGGCGTAGAAGTCCCAGGCGCGGCGCAGTTCGTTCTGGCGCGTGTGGCTGGGCAGGGGGTTGTGCAGGATGCCGGCGCCGTCGAGGGCCGACAGGTTCGTCCAGGGGGTGACGGTGGTGCGGCCGTCGGGGCCGCGCAGCTCGGCCCGGGCCTGGACGGCGATGTTCTGCTGCAGGGGGTTGGGGGCGAAGAACTTCCAGTTCTGCTCGAACTCGGGAAGGACGTAGTCGTCTATCGCCTGCGCGTGCTGCCTGCTGACGGTGTTCTGCGGCGCGACGTGCAGGAACACCATCAGCAGGTGCATGGTCGCGGCCAGCGCGATCAGGGCGGCGCCGGCCGTGACGACCAGGCAGGCGGGCAGGGACAGGCTCCTCACCCCGGCGGCGGGCGGGTGGGGTCCCGCCCGCCCGGCCGCCCCGCCGGCTCGCGCGCCCGCCTCGTGCGTCTCCATGCCCGCCCCGATTCCCTCTGTTCTCGTACTGCTCTCGTACTGCCTTCTTGCGTGTACGACCCGAACCGTACCGACGCGGGCCTGGCAGGCCCAGCGCCCGGAGGGCCCCGGAAGACCGCACACGTCCCTCGCTCGCGTCCCGCCCGCCGGGTTATCCACAGGGTTGACAGGCCCCGGGGCCGGGCCCACCATTGAACCGAACGATCGGTCGGTAGGGAGAGTTCGCGAGGCGAGGGGGCACGGACATGACCACGACGGCGCCGGAGGCACAGACCCTGGAGGCGGTGTTCGACGCCACGGTCGCCGCGGACGAGCGCATCGAGCCGCGCGACTGGATGCCCGACGCCTACCGCGCGACGCTCGTCCGGCAGATCGCCCAGCACGCCCACTCCGAGATCATCGGCATGCAGCCGGAAGCCAACTGGATCACGCGGGCGCCCTCCCTGCGGCGCAAGGCGATCCTCATGGCCAAGGTCCAGGACGAGGCGGGCCACGGGCTGTATCTGTACAGCGCGGCCGAGACGCTGGGCACCAGCCGCGAGGAGCTGCTCGACAAGCTGCACGCCGGCCGCCAGCGCTACTCCTCGATCTTCAACTACCCCACCCTGACCTGGGCCGACGTCGGCGCGATCGGCTGGCTGGTGGACGGCGCGGCCATCACCAACCAGGTGCCGCTGTGCCGCTGTTCCTACGGGCCGTACGCGCGCGCCATGGTCCGCATCTGCAAGGAGGAGTCCTTCCACCAGCGCCAGGGGTACGAGCTGCTGCTCACCCTCAGCCGCGGCACGCCGGCCCAGCACGAGATGGCCCAGGACGCCGTGAACCGCTGGTGGTGGCCCTCCCTGATGATGTTCGGCCCGCCCGACGACGCCTCGTCGCACTCCGCGCAGTCCATGGCGTGGAAGATCAAGCGGCACTCCAACGACGAGCTGCGCCAGCGCTTCGTGGACATCTGCGTCCCCCAGGCGGAGTCCCTCGGGCTCACCCTGCCCGATCCCGACCTGCGGTGGAACGAGGAGCGCGGCCACTACGACTTCGGGCCCATCGACTGGACCGAGTTCCAGGAAGTGCTCCGGGGCAACGGCCCCTGCAACGACCAGCGCATCACCCAGCGCCGCACGGCACACGAGAACGGCGCCTGGGTGCGCGAGGCAGCCGCGGCGTACGCGGCCAAGCACGGGAAGGCGACGGCATGACCGGCACCGACTGGCCCCTGTGGGAAGTGTTCGTGCGCAGCAGGCGGGGCCTGTCCCACACGCACGCCGGCAGTCTGCACGCGCCGGACGCGGAGATGGCCCTGCGCAACGCCCGCGACCTGTACACACGGCGCTCCGAGGGCGTCTCGATCTGGGTGGTGCCCTCCGCCGCGATCACCGCCTCGTCGCCGGACGAGAAGGATCCCTTCTTCGAGCCCGCGGCCGACAAGCCCTACCGCCATCCGACCTTCTACGAGATCCCCGAGGGGGTGCGGCACCTGTGACCGTGGCACCCGCCCTTCCCGCGGCGCTCGCCCTCGGCGACGACGCCCTGGTGCTCTCCCACCGGCTCGGCGAGTGGGCCGGGCACGCCCCCGTGCTGGAGGAGGAGGTCGCCCTCGCCAACATCGCCCTCGACCTGCTCGGCCAGGCCCGCACCCTGCTCTCCCTCGTCGGGGACGAGGACGAGCTGGCCTTCCGCCGCGAGGAGCGCGCCTTCCGCAACGTCCAGCTCGTCGAGCAGCCCAACGGCGACTTCGCCCGCACGATGGCCCGGCAGCTGTTCTTCTCCGTCCACCAGCACCTGCTGTTCGGGCAGCTGGCCGCCGGGGACGGGCCGCTGGCCGGCCTGGCCGCCAAGGCGGTCAAGGAGGTCGCCTACCACCGCGACCACGCCGAGCACTGGATGTTGCGGCTCGGCGACGGCACCGAGGAGAGCCACACCCGGATGCAGGACGCCCTGGACGGCCTGTGGCGGTACACCGGCGAGCTGTTCGAGCCCGTCGAGGGCCTGGAGGTGGGCTGGGCCGAGCTGCGCGAGGGCTGGACGAAGGCCGTCGCCGACGTGGTCGAGCGGGCCACGCTCACCCTCCCCGCAGGCCCGCAGTCCGGCAGCTGGACGGCCGGCGGCGGCCGGCAGGGCATCCACACCGAGCCGTTCGGCCGGATGCTCGCCGAGATGCAGCACCTGCACCGCAGCCACCCGGGGGCGTCATGGTGAGCCCGCGCACCCCCCTGGAACCCACGCCGGTGGAGCCCACGCCGCTGGAGGAGGAGCTGCGCGCCCTGGCCGGGGCCGTCCCCGACCCCGAGCTGCCCGCGCTCAGCCTGGCCGAGTTGGGCGTGCTGCGGGAGGTGCACGTCACCGGTCCCGGCCGGGTCGAGGTGGAGCTGACCCCCACCTACACCGGCTGTCCCGCCATCGAGGCCATGTCCGAGGACGTCCGGCAGGTGCTGCGCGCCCACGGCCAGCAGGAGGTGACGGTCCGCACCGTCCTCTCGCCGGCCTGGTCCACCGACGACATCACGCCCGAAGGGCGCCGCAAGCTCGCCGAGTTCGGCATAGCCCCGCCCCGGCCCACGGCGGCGGGCGGGCCGGTCATGGTCGACCTGGCCATCCGCTGCCCCCACTGCGGCTCCACCGACACCACGCTGCTCAGCCGGTTCTCGTCCACCGCCTGCAAGGCCCTGCGCCGCTGCGAGTCCTGCCGCGAACCGTTCGACCACTTCAAGGAGTTGTGATGGCAGCGGCCCACCACGGCGCGTTCCACTCCCTGCGGGTCACGGCCGTCGAACCGCTCACCGACGACTCGGTCGCCGTCACCCTCGCGGTGCCGCCCGCCCTGCGCGAGGCCTTCCGGTACACGCCCGGCCAGCACCTGGCGCTGCGCCGGACGGCCGAGGGCACCGAGATACGCCGCACCTACTCCCTCTGCGGCCGGGCGTCGGGCGCCGAGGGGCCGCAGTCCCTGCGGATCGGGGTGCGGCTGGTGGACGGGGGAGCCTTCTCCACGTACGCCCTCAAGGAGCTCGCTCCCGGGGACGTCGTCGAGGTGATGGTGCCCGCCGGCCGGTTCGTGCTCACCCCGCGCCCGGGCCACTTCGCGGCGATCGTCGGCGGCAGCGGCATCACCCCGGTGCTCTCCATCGTCTCCACGCTGCTGGAGAGCGAGCCGGCCGCCCGGTTCTGCCTGATACGCAGCGACCGCACGACGGCCTCGACGATGTTCCTGGACGAGGTGGCCGAGCTCAAGGACCGCTTCCCCGACCGCTTCCAGCTCGTGCAGACCCTCTCCCGCGAGGAGCAGCAGGCCGGCCCCGCCTCCGGCCGGCTGGACGAGGAGCGGCTGACCCGGCTGCTGCCGGCCCTGCTGCCCGTGCCGGACGTCGACGGCTGGTTCCTGTGCGGCCCGCACGGTCTGGTGCAGGGCGCCCGCGGCGCACTGAAGGCGCTGGGCGTCCCCCGCGAGCGCGTCCACCAGGAGATCTTCCACGTCGAGGAGGCCTCCGCCGCTCCCGCGCCGACCGGCGCACCGGCGGGGACGCCGGCGCACAGCACGGTGACCGCCAAGCTCGACGGCCGCAGCGGCAGGTGGCCGGTGCGCGAGGGCGAGTCGCTGCTGGAGACCGTGCTGCGCAACCGCGCCGACGCCCCCTACGCCTGCAAGGGCGGCGTGTGCGGCACGTGCCGGGCGTTCCTGGTCTCCGGCGAGGTGCGGATGGACCGCAACTTCGCTCTGGAGCAGGACGAGTTGGACGCCGGTTACGTCCTGGCCTGCCAGTCCCACCCGGCCACGGAGGAGGTCGAGCTGGACTTCGACCGCTGAGCCGACCGGCCCGTGCTCATGCGGCAGCAGCCGCGCCTTGCCATTCCCAATTGCCCGGGCAGCGCCTATCTTGACGGACCGTCAGATGATGTGGACGGCTGACGAAGGGGCGGTGCAGTGGACTTCACCTTCACCGAGGAACAGCAGGCGGCCGCCGAGGCCGCACGGGCCGTCTTCTCGGGCGTCGCCCCCGACGCCGTCCCCAGCCCGGCCCTGACCCCCGGCGCGGTCGCCGAGGACTTCGACCGCCCGCTGTGGCAGCGCCTGGCCCGCGCCGACCTGCTGGGCCTCGTCGTGCCGCAGGAGCACGGCGGCTCCGGCCTCGGCCCCCTCGCCCTGTGCCTGGTGCTGCGCGAGGCCGGCCGGGTGCTGGCCCGCGTCCCGCTGCTGGAGACCGCCGCCGCGGCCCTGGTCCTGCGGGCGTGCGCCGCACCGCAGACCCGGCGGCTGCTCGCGCCCCTCGCCCGGGGCGAGCTCGTCGTCACCGTGGCCGCCCACGGCCGCACCGGCCACGACGCCCCCGCGCTGTCCGCCACGGCCACCCCGCACGCCGGCCACTGGCTCCTGGACGGCGCCCACACCGCCGTACCGTGGGCCGCCACCGCCGACCGCGTCCTGCTGCCGGCCCACACGCCCGACGGGCGGACCGTCCTCGCACTGCTCCCGCCCGACCGCACCGGCATCACCCTCGCCGAGCAGGTCTCCACGAACGGCGAGCGCCTCGGCCACCTGACCCTGGACTCCGCCCGCGCCGAACACACCGAGCTGATCTCCGAAGACGGCGCCTGGGAGTTGCTGCGCACCACGCTGACCTGCGGCACCTGTGCCCTGGCCCTCGGCCTCGGCGAGGCAGCCGCCCGGATGACGAGCGACTACACGAGCAAGCGCGAGCAGTTCGGCCACCCGCTGGCCACCTTCCAGGCCGTGGCCGTCCAGTGCGCCGACCGCTACATCGACCTGCGGGCCATGGAGGCCACGCTCTGGCAGGCCGCCTGGCGCCTGGAATCCGGCGCCCCCGGCCCGCTGCCGGCCGCGGCCGACGTGGCCGTCGCCAAGATCTGGGCGGCGGAGGGCGTGCGCCGCGTGGTGCAGACCGCCCAGCACCTGCACGGCGGCTTCGGCGCGGACACCGACTACGCCCTGCACCGCTACCACGCCTGGGCCAAGCAGCTCGAACTCGTGCTGGGCCCGGCCGCCGCCCACGAGGAGGCCCTGGGCGACCTGCTGGCCGCCCACACCCCGGGCTAGATCACCACAACGCCGGGGGTCGGAACGCCGGGGCCGCAACGCCGGGGTCAGATCACCGAGCCCGGCGCCCCGCCGGCGTCCACCACCGGGCGGCCGGCGGCCGCCCACACCTGCATGCCGCCCTCGACGTTCGCCGCGTCCAGTCCCTGCTGCACCAGGTAGGCGGTGACCTGCGCGGAGCGACCTCCCGAGCGGCAGATGACGTTGATCCGGCCGCCCGCGGGGGCCTTCTCGGTCAGCTCGCCGTAGCGCGCCACGAAGTCGCTCATCGGGATGTGCAGCGCCCCTTCGGCGTGCCCCGCCTGCCACTCGTCGATCTCGCGCACGTCGAGCAGGAAATCGTCGGACGTCAGGGCGTCGACGGCGACCGTGGGAACTCCGGAACCGAAAAACATGTCTCCGACGCTACCGGACGCTAGGTAACGAGCGAGGCCAGGTGGGCCTCGCGTTCGGCGATCTGCGCCACCAGCCCGTCGGCGATCTGCACCAGCAGCCCGTCCGGGTCGTCGGGCGCCATCCGCAGCATCGAGCCGATGGCCGACTCCTCCAGTTCCGCGGCCAGGGCGGAGAGCATTTCCTTGCGCTCGGCCAGCCACTCCAGCCGCGCGTAGAGCTCCTCGCTGCGGTTCGGCCGGCGCTGTGCGGGCAGCGGGCCGGCCGCCCACTCCTCGGCCAGCTGCAGCAGCTGCGCCTCGTCGCCGCCGGCGTAGGCGGCGTTCACCCGGACCATGAACTCCTCGCGGCGCCGGCGTTCGCCGTCCTCCCGGGCGAGGTCGGGGTGCGCCTTGCGGACGAGGTCACGGAAGATCTTGCGTGCCTCCTCGCTCGGCCGCACCCGCTGCGGCGGCCTGACCTGCTGCTCGGTGAGCATGGCCTGGGCCTCCGGCGAGAGCCCGTCGCCGTCCATCCAGCCGCCGAACAGCTCCTCGACCCCGGGCATCGGCTGCACCATGGCGCGCGCCTCGCGCGCCCGGCGCACGTCCTCGGGCGCGCCCGTGCGCGCCGCGACGGCCTCGGCGATATGCGCCTCCAGCTCGTCCAGGCGGGCGTACATCGGGCCGAGCCGCTGGTGGTGCAGGCGGGAGAAGTTCTCCACTTCGACCCGGAAGGTCTCCACCGCGATCTCGAACTCGATCAGTGCCTGTTCGGCCGTCTCCACCGCCCGGGCGAGACGCTCGACGCCGGGCTCCTCGGAAATATCGGCTTCCGGATTCGTCACCCGCCCAGGGTACGAGGTCCGGGGGGTCTCAGATCCCCGTCTCGGCCGCCACCCGCCCGCTGCGCACCGCGGCCGCCAGCTCCGCGTGATCCGCCTCCGTACGGTCGGCGTAGGTCACGGCGAAGGCCGCCATCGCCTCGTCGATCTCCTCGCCCTTGCCGCAGTAGCCGGCCACGACCAGCGGATCGAGGCTGTGCGCGTGCGCCCGGGCGAGCAGCGCCCCGGTCATCCGCCCGTAGTCGTCGAGCTCGTCGCCGGCCAGGAGCACGGGGTCCACGCTGCCCTTGCGATTGCGGAACTGCCGTACCTGGTACGGCCGTCCGGCCACCGTCGTCCAGCCCAGCAGCACGTCGCTGACGACCTGCATCGCCTTCTGCCCCAGCACCACCCGCCGCCCCTCGTGGGCGACCGGCGCAGGGGCGAAGCCCGCCTTCTCCACATGCGGCAGCAGCGCGGAGGGCCGGGCCTCCTTCACCTGCAGCACCAGCGGCTCGCCCCGGTGGTCGAGCAGCAGCACGACGTACGAACGCAGGCCCACGCTGCCGGTGCCCACGACCCGGAACGCCACGTCCTGCACCTCGTAGCGGGCCAGCAGCGGCAGCATCTCGGCGGGCAGGGTACCCAGGTACGGGGCGAGCGCCGCGGCGACCTCGGCCGCCTCCCCGTCCGGCACCCGGCGCAGCACCGGCGGCGCGTCCACGAACCGCCGCCCGCCCGAGCCGTCCTTCTCCGTCGCCTTCGCGGCGAAGCGGGCGCTGTTGTTGCGCCGGGCCTTCTCCGAGACCTTCTCCAGCGTGCCGGTCAGCTGGTGGGCGTCGGCGTGCGAGACGAGTTCCTCGTCGGCGATGGCGTTCCACGCCTCGCTGGCGGGCATCCTGGCCAGCAGCCGCATGGTGCGCCGGTAGGCGCCCATCGCGTCCCGCGCGGCCTGCCGGCAGGCCGCCTCCCCGGCCCCGGCCTCCCGCCCGGCCAGCACCAGCGAGGCCGCCAGCCGTTTGACGTCCCACTCCCAGGGGCCGTGCAGCGTCTCGTCGAAGTCGTTGAGGTCGATGACCAGCCTGCCGCGCGCGTCCCCGTACAGCCCGAAGTTGGCGGCATGGGCGTCCCCGCACACCTGGGCGCCCAGCCCCGTGACCGGGGTGTCCACCAGGTCGTACCCCATCAGCCCGGCCGAACCGCGCAGGAAGGCGAACGGCGAGGCCACCATGCGCCCCACCCTGATCGCAACGAGCTCCGCCAGTCGCCCGGCGTTCGCCGCCTCCACGCTCTCCACGGCCCCCGGCCGCCCGGCCCCGACCCGGAACTCGGCGTGCGCGGCCCGCGGCACCTTCGCCCGCAGCGCCTTCCCCACCGCCTTGCCCCCGGCCCGAGCGGCCCCCCGCCCCACCGGCTCCGCAAACCCCGGCACAAACGGCAGTCGCGCCATCGCGGCGCCTCCTCCCCCGTCGACGACAGTGCCCCGAAGGTACAGCCCGGCCGACGAAGGGAAGACGAAGGGAAAGGGACGTGCCGCGGCCCGGGAGAGTTCAAGATCACAAACGCGGGGGATCCGGAAGGACGGAACGGCAACGGCACCCGGACATGCAGAACGGGCCCCTCCGAGTGACTATCGTCACTCGGAGGGGCCCGTTCCGACTGGTGCGCGAGGGGGGAGTTGAACCCCCACGCCCTTTCGGGCACTGGAACCTGAATCCAGCGCGTCTGCCTATTCCGCCACCCGCGCATTGGGTGTGTCCTCAGGCTACCAGGTCGAGATCCTGGGCTTTTCGGCCCGGGCTTTCGTCCGTTCGCCTTCCGACATCGAGAACATTAGCACGGTTCCGAGGGCGCCTTCACACCCGTTGCCCCCGGCCGCCCCCGTGCGGGACCACAGGGAGGGCTCCGGTTGCGCGACACTGGGCTCGGGCCGCCTCTACGATCCGCGTAGCGGATCCGCGTGGGCGCGCAGCGCGCGGCGGTGGGGCGACACTCGTCACTCCTGGCGCCGAAGGGGAACCAGCTGTTTTCCCGGCGCGTGGATACGATCAGTAAGCAGTACAGGAACGACACCGAGCATCACAGACGTCACTGAGGGAAGGAGGTGCCCCGTGGGAGTACTGAAGCGCTTCGAGCAGCGACTCGAGGGTCTCGTCAACGGCACCTTCGCCAAGGTGTTCAAGTCCGAGGTGCAGCCGGTCGAGATCGCGGGGGCACTCCAGCGGGAGTGCGACAACAACGCCACCATCTGGAACCGTGACCGCACCGTCGTCCCGAACGACTTCATCGTGGAGCTGAGCGCCCCCGACTTCGAGCGGCTCAGCCCGTACTCGGGGCAGCTCGGCGACGAGCTGTCCGGCATGGTCCACGACTACGCCAAGCAGCAGCGGTACACCTTCATGGGGCCGATCAAGGTCCATCTGGAGAAGGCCGACGACCTCGACACCGGTCTGTACCGGGTGCGCAGCCGCACGCTGGCCGCCAGCGAGTCGCAGGAGCCGCACGGCAGGCCGCCGGCGGGCCGGGCCGCGGGCGGGGGCTACCCCCCGCAGCCGGCCGGGGCGCCGCCCATGCCCGCCACGCCGCCGCCGGGCGTACGCCCGCTGCCGCGCACCGGGCCGGGCCCGAGCGCCGGGGCGGGCGGTCAGACGCGCCGCTGGATCGAGATCAACGGCACCCGCCACCAGATCTCGCGGCCCACCCTCGTGCTGGGGCGCAGCACGGAAGCGGACGTACGCATCGACGACCCCGGCGTCTCCCGCCGGCACTGCGAAATCCGGGTCGGCACCCCCGCGACGATCCAGGACCTGGGGTCGACGAACGGCATCGTGGTGGACGGACAGCACACCACGCGCGCTACGCTCCGCGACGGCTCACGGATCGTCGTGGGCAGTACCACCATCGTTTACCGGCAAGCCGAAGGGTGAAGCGGGGGCAATGTCAGAGCTGACCCTCACGGTCATGCGGTTGGGTTTCCTCGCCGTACTGTGGCTGTTCGTCATCGTGGCCGTCCAGGTCATCCGCAGCGACCTGTTCGGCACGCGCGTGACCCAGCGCGGGTCCCGTCGCGGTGACGGCGCCCGCGCCGCGCGTGCGGCGCAGACCGCGCCGCCGCAGCAGCGCCAGCAGCAGTCCGGCGGCGGTGGCCGCCGGGCGGACCGCTCGCGCCGCGGGGCGCCCACCAAGCTGGTCGTCTCGGAAGGCTCCCTGACCGGCACCACCGTGGCCCTGCAGGGCCAGACGATCTCCCTCGGCCGTGCCCACGACTCCACGATCGTGCTGGACGACGACTACGCCTCCAGCCGGCACGCCCGGATCTACCCCGACCGCGACGGCCAGTGGATCGTCGAGGACCTGGGGTCGACCAACGGCACCTACCTCGACCGGACCCGGCTGACCACTCCGACCCCGATTCCGCTCGGCGCGCCGATCCGTATCGGCAAGACCGTCATCGAGCTGCGGAAGTAGTACGACCATGACGACCGGAGGGTGGGCAGCGTGGCTGGGAAGGGGCTGTACCCGGAGCCGACGGGCGAGGTGCGCATGAGTCTGTCACTGCGCTTCGCCGCCGGATCGCACAAGGGCATGATCCGGGAGGGCAACGAGGACTCCGGTTACGCCGGCCCCCGGCTGCTCGCCATCGCCGACGGCATGGGCGGCCAGGCCGCCGGCGAGGTCGCCTCCTCCGAGGTGATCTCCACCCTGGTCACCCTCGACGACGACGTCCCCGGCTCCGACATCCTCACCTCGCTCGGCACCGCCGTGCAGCGCGCCAACGACCAGCTGCGCGTCATGGTCGAGGAGGACCCGCAGCTGGAGGGCATGGGCACCACCCTGACCGCGCTGCTGTGGACCGGTCAGCGCCTGGGCCTGGTGCACGTCGGCGACTCCCGGGCGTACCTCCTGCGCGACGGGGTCCTCACCCAGATCACCCAGGACCACACCTGGGTGCAGCGTCTGGTGGACGAGGGCCGCATCACGGAGGAGGAGGCCACCACCCATCCGCAGCGCTCCCTGCTGATGCGCGCGCTGGGCAGCGGCGACCACGTCGAGCCGGACCTGTCGATCCGCGAGGTGCGTGCCGGCGACCGCTACCTGATCTGCTCGGACGGCCTGTCCGGCGTCGTCAGCCATCAGACGATGGAGGAGACGCTCGCCAGCTACCAGGGTCCGCACGAGACGGTCCAGGAGCTGATCCAGCTCGCCCTGCGCGGTGGCGGCCCGGACAACATCACCTGCATCGTCGCCGACGTCCTCGACGTCGACGGCGGGGACTCCCTGGCCGGCCAGTACAGCGACACCCCGGTGATCGTCGGCGCGGTCGCCGAGCACCAGGTGCAGCTGGGCGGCGACGCCATGGGCACCCCGGCCGGCCGTGCCGCCGAGCACGCCCGCGCGCACCGTCCCGCGCCGCCGCAGGACGGTGGCGGCGCGCCCGGTGGCTTCGGGCCGCCCGGCAGCGGCGACATGTACGCCATGGGGGCCACCGACGGTCCGGAGGGCTTCGGCCCGTTCACGGACGAGGACTTCGTCAAGCCCCGCCGCAAGGGCCGGTGGCTGAAGCGCTCGTTGATCCTCGTCCTGGCCCTGGGCGTGGTGGGCGGCGGTCTGTACGGGGGCTACACCTGGACGCAGACGCAGTACTACGTGGGCGCCAAGGACAACGACCACGTGGCCGTCTACCAGGGCATCAACCAGGACCTGGCCTGGCTCAGCCTGAGCCGCCTGTACGAGGACCACCCCGAGATCGAACTCAAGTACCTCCCGGTCGACCAGCGCAGCCGCGTGGTGGACACGATCGCGGTCGGCAGCCGCGACCAGGCCCTGCAGAAGGCCAAGGAGCTGGGCACGCTCGCCGGCGCCTGCAAGAAGGAGGGCGAGCGCCGCAAGGCCGAGCAACAGCAGCAGCGCGAGAGCGAGAAGCAGAACGCCGATCGCACCGGCGGGGCCGCGAAGGATCCCGCCAAGGAGAAGGAAGCCGCACAGGCCACCCCGGCCCCCAGCCCGGGCCCCACCCTGAGCGAGGAAGAGCAGAAGTTGGTCCCGCAGTGCAGCAGCGCCCAGCAGTGAAGCCGTAGGGGGCCACACGCATGTCAGCGATTTCACCGATGCCGAACACCACCAACACGACGACGATCAGCACCGCGGGCCCGCCCAGCAGGCGCAACACCGAGCTCGCGCTGCTGGCCTTCGCCGTGCTCATCCCGTGCTTCGCCTACGCCAACGTGGGCCTCGCCATGGACGGCGAGATGCCCACCGGCATGCTCGGCTACGGCATCGGCCTCGGTCTGCTGGCCGGTGTGGGTCACCTGGTGGTGCGCCGGTTCGCCAAGTACGCGGACCCGATCCTGCTGCCGATGGCCACGTTCCTCAACGGCATCGGCCTGGTGATCATCTGGCGTCTGGACCAGTCGCCGCGGCTGCAGGCCCGCAAGTTCTTCCATGCCAGCGCCACCAACCAGCTGATGTTCTCGGCGCTGGGCATCGCGCTGTTCGTGGTCGTCCTGATGGTCCTGAAGGACCACCGCATCCTGCAGCGCTACACCTACATCTCGATGGTGGCGGCGCTGATCCTGCTGATCGCCCCGGTGTTCTTCCCGGCGAAGTTCGGCGCGCGCATCTGGATCACCATCCCGGGTCTGGGCTCGATCCAGCCGGGTGAGTTCGCCAAGATCGTGCTGGCGGTCTTCTTCGCCGGCTACCTGATGGTCAAGCGCGACGCGCTGGCCCTGGCCAGCCGCCGTTTCATGGGGCTGTACCTGCCGCGCGGCCGTGACCTCGGCCCGATCCTGGCGGTGTGGGCGTTCTCGATCCTGATCCTGGTCTTCGAGACCGACCTCGGCACCTCGCTGCTGTTCTTCGGCATGTTCGTCGTGATGCTCTACGTCGCGACCGAGCGCACCAGCTGGATCGTCTTCGGCCTGCTGATGTCGGCCGTCGGCGCGGTCGCGGTCTCCACCTTCGAGCACCACGTCCAGCAGCGTGTGGACGCCTGGCTGCACCCCTTCGACGCGTTCAAGGACGGCAGCTCCGACCAGATCGCGCAGGCGCTGATGGCCTTCGGCTCCGGCGGCGTCTTCGGTACGGGCTGGGGCCAGGGCCACTCCGACCTGATCGGCTTCGCGGCCAACTCCGACTTCATCCTCGCCACCGTCGGCGAGGAGCTCGGTCTGGCCGGTGTGATGGCCATACTGCTGGTCTACGGGCTGATCGTGGAGCGCGGCGTGCGCACCGCGCTGGCCGCCCGGGACCCCTTCGGCAAGCTGCTCGCCACGGGCCTGTCCGGCGCCTTCGCCATCCAGGTCTTCGTGGTCGCGGGCGGCGTCATGGGCCTGATCCCGCTGACCGGTATGACGATGCCGTTCATGGCCCAGGGCGGTTCCTCGGTGATCGCCAACTGGGCGCTGATCGCCGTCCTGATCAAGATCAGTGACACGGCCCGCCGGCCCGCACCGGCCCCCGCCCCGTCCCCCGACGCCGAGATGACCCAGGTGGTCCGCCCGTGAACAAGCCCGTGCGCCGGATCGCCATCTTCTGCGGTCTCCTCGTCCTCGCCCTGATGATCCGGGACAACTGGATCCAGTTCGTCCAGGCGGACGAACTCAAGACCAACAAGAACAACCGGCGGGTGACCATCGCCCGCTACAGCCAGCCGCGCGGCAACATCATCGTCGACGGCAACGCCATCACCGGCTCCGAGCAGACCGGCGGCATCGACTTCAAGTACAAGCGCACCTACCAGAACGGTGAGATGTGGGCCCCGGTCACGGGCTTCAGCTCCCAGGTCTTCGGTGCCAACCAGATCGAGAAGCTCGAGGACCCGGTCCTGACGGGCGACGACGACCGGCTGTTCTTCAACCGCACGGTCGACATGATCACCGGCAAGGGCAAGAAGGGCGGTGACGTGATCACCACCCTCAACGCCAAGGCCCAGGAGGCCGCCTTCAAGGGCCTGGGCAGCAAGAAGGGCGCGGTCGCCGCCCTCGACCCGCGCACCGGCAAGATCCTCGCGCTGGCCTCCACGCCGTCGTACGACCCGTCGAAGATCGCCGGGGCGCAGGACTCCAAGGCCTGGCAGGCCCTGCAGGACGACAAGAACCAGCCCATGCTGAACCGGGCGCTGCGCCAGACCTACCCGCCGGGTTCGACGTTCAAGGTCGTCACGGCCGCCGCGGCGCTGGAGAACGGCCTGTACACGGACGTGGACGCCAAGACGGACTCGCCGCTGCCGTGGACGCTGCCGGACACCCGGATCGACCTGAAGAACGAGGGCAACATCCCCTGCAAGGACGCCTCGCTGCGCGTGGCCCTGCAGTGGTCCTGCAACAGCGTCTTCGGCAAGGTCAGCGCCGACCTGGGCAACAAGAAGATGATCGACCAGGCGAACAAGTTCGGCTTCAACAAGCCGGTGGACACCCCCGTCCGCGCCGTGCCGAGCGTCTACCCCAAGGACAACCGCCCGCAGAACGCGATGGCCGGCATCGGCCAGGCCTCCAACCGCGCCACCCCGCTGCAGATGGCCATGATCGCCGCGGCAGTCGCCAACAACGGCAAGCTCATGGAGCCGTACATGGTCGACAAGCTGCGCGCGCCGAACCTCAACGTCATCGAGCACCACCAGCCCAAGGAGATGAGTCAGCCCATCTCCGCGGACACCGCGCGCAAGCTGCAGAGCATCATGGAGACCGTGGTCGAGCAGGGCACCGGCAAGTCGGCCCAGATCAGCGGCGTGAAGGTCGGCGGCAAGACCGGTACGGCCCAGCACGGCGTGGACAACAGCGGCAACCCGTACGCGTGGTTCATCTCGTACGCGAAGACGGACAACGGTTCTCCGGTGGCGGTCGCCGTGGTCATCGAGGGCGACGAGGAGACCGCGCGGGACGACATCGCCGGTGGTGCGCTCGCCGCGCCCATCGCGAAGAGCGTGATGCAGGCGGTGCTCGCGACGGAGAAGTGATCCGGCCCACTCCCTCGCGGCCGTTTCCCCCCTCCGTCTGTACCGGTCCTATATCAGGTGACGGTGGCGCCCGGGAGGCGCCCCGGACGCCGGGTACGGTAGGCCGGACAGCACACAGCCGGACGTAACGAAGGTGCGGTCAGGAGAACGGAAGGGCTGGAGCTATGGAAGAGCCGCGTCGCCTCGGCGGCCGGTACGAGCTGGGCTCGGTGCTCGGCCGCGGTGGCATGGCCGAGGTCTACCTCGCCCACGACACCCGGCTCGGTCGCACCGTCGCCGTGAAGACGCTGCGGGCGGACCTCGCCCGCGACCCGTCCTTCCAGGCCCGGTTCCGTCGCGAGGCGCAGTCGGCGGCCTCGCTCAACCACCCGTCGATCGTCGCCGTCTACGACACCGGCGAGGACTACGTCGACGGCGTCTCCATCCCGTACATCGTCATGGAGTACGTCGACGGGTCGACGCTGCGCGAGCTGCTGCACTCGGGCCGCAAGCTGCTGCCCGAGCGGTCGCTGGAGATGACCATCGGCGTCCTGCAGGCCCTGGAGTACTCGCACCGGGCCGGCATCGTGCACCGCGACATCAAGCCCGCGAACGTCATGCTGACGCGCACCGGCCAGGTCAAGGTCATGGACTTCGGCATCGCCCGCGCGATGGGCGACGCCGGCATGACGATGACGCAGACCGCGGCCGTGATCGGCACCGCGCAGTACCTCTCGCCGGAGCAGGCCAAGGGCGAGCAGGTCGACGCGCGCTCCGACCTGTACTCCACCGGCTGCCTGCTCTACGAGCTGCTCACGGTGCGCCCGCCGTTCGTCGGCGACTCCCCCGTGGCCGTCGCCTACCAGCACGTGCGCGAGGAGCCGAACCCGCCGAGCACCCACGACCCCGAGATCGCGCCCGAGATCGACGCCATCGTCCTCAAGGCGCTGACCAAGGACCCGGACTACCGCTACCAGTCGGCCGACGAGATGCGCGCCGACATCGAGGCGGCCCTGGACGGCCGGCCCGTGGCCGCCGCGGCCGCCCTGGGCGCCATGGGCCCCGGCGGCTACGGCGAGGACCAGCCGACCACCATGCTGCGCTCCCACGAGCAGGGCATGGGCCAGACGTCGATGATGCCGCCCGTCCCCGAGGGCGGTGGCTACGGCGGCGGGTACGGCGGCTACGACGAGGGCTCCCGCGGCGGGCGCCGCGGCAACGGCGGCGGCCGGAAGAACAACCTGTCGACGATCCTGCTGGTCGTCGCGGGCGTCCTGGTGCTGGTCGGTGCGATCTTCATCGGCAAGTCGCTCTTCAGCGGCAGCGGCAACAACGACCGGGTCACCGTGCCCAGCCTGACCGGGCAGACGCTGGCCGAGGCGCAGCGCTCCGGCGAGAACGGCGGCTTCAAGGTCGTCGAGGGCGAGCAGAAGAACTGCGACCAGGACAAGGGCAAGGTCTGCGACCAGGACCCCAAGGCCGGCACCAAGGTCGCGCGCGACAGCGAGGTCAAGGTCGTCGTCTCCAAGGGCAAGGCGAAGATCGTCGTCCCGGACGTCCTCGGCACGCAGTTCGACGCGGCCAAGGCGGAGCTGGAGGGCAAGGGCTTCACGGTCACGCAGAAGCAGGAGGAGTCCGACCGCACCACCGGCATCGTGATCAAGCAGGACCCCAAGGGCGGCACGTCGGCCGACAAGGGCTCCGAGATCGTCCTGACGGTCGCCACCAAGGCGTCGAGCAAGACGGTGCCCTCGGTGGTCGGCCAGCCCTTCGACCAGGCCCAGAAGCAGCTGACGGACCTCGGCTTCCAGGTGCAGCGCACCGACGAGGACTCCGACAAGCCGGCGGGCACGGTCACCCGGCAGAGCCCGGACGGCAACACCTCGGCCCAGCCCGGCTCGACGGTCAACCTGTTCGTCTCCAAGGGCGGCAAGGCCAACGTGGGCGTGCCCAACGTGGCGGGCTGGAAGCTCAAGGACGCCAAGAAGGCGCTGACCGACGCCGGTCTGAAGGTCGGTCCGATCGCGGGCCCGCAGGACGACAACGCGATCGTCCTGGGCACGAACCCGCCGATCGGCCAGCAGGTGCCCAAGGACACGCCGGTCGCCCTGACGACCCAGCAGGGCGTCCCGGACGGCACCGGGGGCGCCGCCCAGGGCCAGACGGGCGGCAACCAGGACATCGGTGGCCTGTTCGGCGGCTGGGGCCGCAAGCACTGACACACGCCGAAGCCCCGGCATCCCTCACGGGATGCCGGGGCTTTCGCGTACGCGGCGGGATCAGCCCGCCAGCTCCTTCGGCGGGGTGCGCTTGGCGTCGACCTTCTGCGTGCGCTCCAGCTCCGCCCAGACGATGTAGCGGTAGTCGGAGGTGTACACCGGCGTGCAGGTCGTCAGGGTCAGGTAGCGGCCCGGCTGCGTGCGGCCCGACTCCTTGGGGACGGGGTCGAGGACGGCGACGTTGTAGCGGGAGGTCTCCTTCAGCTCCGCGTAGACCTTGTAGACGTACCAGACGTCACGGGTCTCGAAGACGACCGCGTCACCTGTCTTGATCTTGTCGATGTTGTGGAACTTCGCGCCGTGGCCGTCGCGGTGGGCGGCGAGGGTGAAGTTGCCCTGCTTGTCCCAGGGCATGGCCGCCTTCACCGGGTCGCGGTAGTAGCCGGCGACGCCCTCGTTGAGGACGCCGCTGCCGGTGCCGGGCTTGACCAGCACCTCGCCGTTGCGCATGGCCGGTACGTGCAGGAAGCCGATGCCGTCCTTGGTGTCGAGCGCGCCGGGACCGGTGGCGACCGGGGCCTTGGCCCAGTTGTCGCGGACGTGGTCGCCCTGGCGCCGGGCCTCGCGGTCGGCGAGGACGTTGGTCCACCACAGGGAGTAGACGACGAACAGTGCCATGATCACACCGGCGGTGATCAGGGCCTCGCCCAGGACGCTGACGACGGCGGCGATCCGCCTCCTGGTGCGGTCGGTGCCTGCCACGGACGTTCGTACCCCGTTCTGCGTGTCTCAGTTGACGAGAGCGTCCGGCTTGCCCTTGCTCCGCGGCCGCTCCTCGACCATCTTGCCCCACACGATCAAGCGGTACGTACTGGTGAACTCCGGGGTGCAGGTGGTCAGCGTGATGTAGCGGCCGGGGCCGGTGAAGCCGGAGCCGGCCGGGACCGGGGCGATGACCCGCGTGTTCGCCGGGGACGTCTGGTCCAGTCGGCTGGTCATCTCATAGGTGTAGAAGGTGTCCCGCGTCTCCACAACGATCTTGTCACCGGGCTGCAGCCGGTTGACGTAGCGGAACGGCTCACCGTGCGTGTTGCGGTGCCCGGCCAGCGCGAAGTTTCCCTGCTTGTCCCAGGGCATGGCCGTCTTCAGCGTGCCCTCGGCGTAGTGGCCGACCATGCCGCGGTCCAGCACCTGGTGCTTGCCGACGCCCTGGGCGATGGGCGCCTTCACGTCGAGCTTCGGGATGTAGATGATCGCGAAGCCCTGGCCGGGGGAGAACTCCCCGGCGGCCCGGTTGCCCCCGCCCTGTTCCCAGCTGTGCCGCAGGTCCCTGGCGGCGCCGCCGGCCTGCTGCTGGGCCCTGACGTTCGTCCACCACAGCTGGTAGGCGACGAACAGCAGCATCACCACGCCGACGGTGATGAACAGCTCGCCGATCAGACGGCTCACGATCACGCCCACGCTGTCGCGGCGGGCGCGCACGGCGCGCCGAGCGGCCTTGCGCCGCGCCGCACGCCCCCCGGCCGCGACGGGCGGCGCAGGCTCGACGCGGCGCAGCGTCATGGTGGGGTCGTCCTCGGGCGGCAGCGGCTGCGAGACGCTGCCGGGGGTGTACCCGCTCCCGGTGCCGGCACCGGAGCCGTACGACGCGGTTCCGGTCCCGTACGTGGTGCGCCGCGGCAGCAGCAGGGGGTCCTGCTCGGGCCGCGTGGCCGTCACGCCCCGGCCTTGCCCACCACCGGGGCCAGACCGGCGGAACGTTCCACCGCCCCCGTGTCGCCGCAGGCGGCGAGCCAGTTGGCCAGCATCCGGTGGCCCCACTCGGTGAGCACCGACTCGGGGTGGAACTGCACGCCCTCGACCGGCAGGTCGCGGTGGCGCAGGCCCATGGCGATGCCCGTGTCGGTCCAGGCGGTGATCTCCAGCTCGTCCGGCCACTGCTGCCGGTCGACGGCCAGGGAGTGGTAGCGGGTGGCCGTGAAGGGCGAGGGGAGGCCCTGGAAGACGCCCTTGCCCTCGTGCGTGACGAGCGAGGTCTTGCCGTGCAGCAGCTCGGGGGCGCGGTCGACGACACCGCCGTAGGCGACCGCCATCGACTGCATGCCCAGGCAGACGCCGAAGACGGGCACCCCGGTGTTCGCGCAGTGGCGCACCATGTCGATGCACACGCCCGCCTGTTCGGGGGCGCCGGGGCCGGGCGAGAGCAGGACGCCGTCGAAGCCGTCCTGGGCGTGGGCGGGCTCCACCTCGTCGTTGCGCCGCACCTCGCACTCGGCGCCGAGCTGGTAGAGGTACTGCACGAGGTTGAAGACGAAGCTGTCGTAGTTGTCCACGACGAGGATGCGTGCGCTCACCGGGTCACCGCCGTTCCGTGGCCGGCGGTCACGAGGGCACCGGCCGGCATGCCGTTGTCGACCGTCACATCGTTGAACGGCAGGAGCGGTTCCGCCCAGGGGAAGACGTACTGGAAGAGGGCGTAGACGATCCCCAGCACGAGCAGCAGGGAGACCAGCGCCTTCACCCATGCGTTGCCCGGCAGATGACGCCAGATCCAGCCGTACATGCTCTACCCACTCGCCGAAGGTTGTCGGTCGTTTGCAGCCACCAGGGTACGGGGCGGCCCGTGTGCGGCGGGGTCAGCCGTGCAAAGCTTTGGGCTCGGCTTGCGCGGACGGCGAAAGGCCCTCCGTGCTCTCCAAATGGCCCCAGACGACCAGCCGGTGGCTGTGCCCCCATTCGGGGTCGCAGGTGGTCAGCGTCAGGTAGCGCCCCGGTTCGCGGTAGCCGGCCGCCGCGGGCACGGGGTCGATCACCGCGGTGTCGGTGGGCAGCGTCCGGTACGGGCGCGTGTCGACGCGGTACGTGTAGCGGGCGGCCCCCACGGTCAGCACGACCGCGTCCCCCGGGCGCAGGGCGGGCAGGTCCTTGAACGGGTCGCCGTACGTGCGGCGGTGGCCGGCCACCGCGAAGTTGCCCGCGCCGCCCGGGCCGGCGGTGCCCGCGTAGTGCCCCAGACCCCGTTTGAGCAGGTCGGTGCCGGTGCCCTCCAGGACGGGCTTGGCCCAGCCGGCACCGAGGCGGGGGATCGTCATCACGGCGAACGGCGCACCGGGGCGCGGGCCCGTTCCGCCCGTACCTCCCTGCGCCGGGGCGGCCCGGTGCTGTGCGCCGGAGCCGGGGGCGGGCGGTGCGGCTCCCGGGCCCGGGCCGGCGCCGGGGGTCGGCGCCGCGGGCGCCTGCGGATCGCCGTCCGCCGGTGGTGCGCCGCCGGGCGTCCGCCCGGCCGGGGCGCCGGCGGTGCGGTCCGCGGCCCACTGCTGCTGCAGGCGGCCGATCTCACGCTCCATGGCGTCGTCGGCCCGGACCCCCGTCCAGTACAGGACGTAGACCACGAACAGCACGATCAGCGCCCCGGCGGTCAGGCACAGTTCGCTGAGCGTCCGCACGAGCAGTCGTAAGCCCACCGGTCGGCCCCCTTCCCGCGGGGCGTCACCCCACGGGCTTGGCGTAGTGGAGGTCCACTGTGCCGGAGTACCCCGGAAGAGTCACCGCGTCGTGCTGGTCGACTTTCCAGCCGAGTCCGTAGGCCGCCACGTACTGCAGGTAGTTCTGGATCGCGGGGGAGGAGTCCAGCGCCTTGCGCAGCGCGCCACGGTCGCCGACGGCGGTGACCTTGTAGGGCGGGGAGTAGACGCGGCCCTGCAGGATGAGGGTGTTGCCCACGCAGCGCACGGCGCTGGTGGAGATCAGCCGCTGGTCCATGACCTCGATGCCCTGCGCGCCGCCCCGCCACAGGGCGTTGACGACGGCCTGCAGGTCCTGCTGGTGGATGACGAGGTCGTTGGGCTGCGGCTGGGGGACGCCGGGGATGCGGGCGGTGGCGTTGGGCGGGGCGTCGGTCAGGGTGACGGTCAGCCCGGACCCGCTGATCCTCTGGGTGCCGGCGGCCTTCTCCAGGGCGTCGAGCCGCTTGTCCTCGGCGGCGGTGTTGCCGTTGTCGCGCCGGGCGAGGGCGTCGACCTGCGCGCGGGCGGCCGCGGCGCTGTCCTCCAGCTCGCCGTTCTTGCGGCTGCGCTCCTGGATGAGGTCGGACAGGCGCAGCATGGAGGCGTCGGTCCGGATGTTGGTGCCCTGTGCGGTGTTGAAGCTCATCCAGAAGATGAGGCCGGCGAGGGCGAAGACGCCACCGGTCAGCAGCCGGACCGGCCGGAAGCGCCGAGCAGGCCGGCTGGTGGAGTCCGCAGAATTACTCACCGTACCCTTATCCTCTCCGACGCCGCGGAAGCACTACGCTAACGGACGCCCGGGGAAGGAAGCGCTCCCCGTCGCTCCCGCCCCGGCGGTCGTCCCTTGTAAGCCCGGCCCCATGCAAGCCCAGCGCGGTCACGCAGCGCATCGACAGGAGAGTTCCCTCGTGCCGAAGTCACGGATCCGCAAGAAAGACGACTTCACGCCGCCGCCGGTGAAGCAGCAGCAGAGCATCAAGCTGACCACCGGCCGCGGTTGGGTGGCGCCGTTGATGCTGGCGATGTTCCTGATCGGGCTGGCGTGGATCGTCATCTTCTATGTGACGAGCGGTGACATGCCGATCGAGTCGCTGCACAACTGGAACATCGTCGTGGGCTTCGGTTTCATCGCCGCGGGGTTCGTCGTTTCCACCCAGTGGAAGTAGCCGGCAGCAGCTCTGCCCTGAGCCTGGCAGCGAGTTATCCACACCCTCGTCCACAGTGGGGAAAACTCTGAAGATCTGTGGATAACCACCTGCAGGTTGACGCCGGTGTGACTGGTCGCAAGCACTGCGTATCCATGGTCCACACCGGCGTCTTCCAGCAGAAACGCAGATCGGAGCGGGTGTGGGCCGGGTGCGGGGCGAGCGGACGGCCGTTCCTTAACCCCGTGCACAAGATTCTGTGCGCGCTGTGGACAACCCGTTGGGCCACACGTGTGAGTGAGGGCCCCGGGGGCCCACCCCAGCCCCCGGGGACTGCGCCGGTCAGGTGAGCTGCAGCGTCCGCACGACCACCACCGCGACGATCACGGCGAGCACCGCCGCGCACGCCAGGCGCTGCACCAGCACCCGCCTGCCGCGCGGCGCGTGCACCATCGCGTACGCCACGGCCGTGCCCACCACCAGGCCGCCGACGTGGGCCTGCCAGGCGATGTTGGCCCACGTGAAGGTGAAGATCAGGTTGAGCACGAGCAGCGCCATCACCGGGCGCATGTCGTACTTCAGCCGGCGCAGCAGCACCGCCGTGGCACCCAGCAGGCCGAAGATCGCCCCGGAGGCACCCAGCGAGGGCTGGTTGGGCGCGGCCAGCAGGTAGGTCAGCGCGCTGCCGCCGAGGCCGGAGAGCAGGTACAGCGCGAGGTAGCGCACCCGGCCGAGGGCGGCCTCCAGCGGCGGCCCGAGGAACCACAGCGAGATCATGTTGAAGAGGATGTGCGTGGGCGCGGGCGTGTCGTGCATGAACATCGCCGTCAGCAGCCGGTACCACTGCCCCTCGGCGACGCCGTCCAGCGTCATGCCGTCGTAGGAGACCCGCCCGATCAGCTCCAGGGACCGGCCGAGCTGCTCCCCCGTGGCCATGACGGCGATCCACAGGGCGACGTTGATCCCGATCAGTGCCTTGGTCACCAGGCGCGGATCGCTGACGTGCACGCTGCCGGCGATCGTGCGCGGCGCACTCGCGGTGGCGTGCGGCCCGGCACCGGTGCCCTCGCCGCCGCTCACGCACTGCGGGCACTGGAAGCCCACCGAGGCGCTGACCATGCACTCCGGGCAGATCGGGCGCTCGCAGCGCACGCAGTGGACGCCGGTCTCCCGGTCCGGGTGCCGGTAGCAGCGGACGGCCTGGTCGTTCATCTTCTTCCCCTCGCCCCTCACAACGCGCGGCCCCGCCCGTCATACGGACGGGCGGGGCGCCAGGTTCCCACGAAGCGCGCGGTCGCTCAGCGGGACTCGATGACGACGGACTCGATGACCACGTCGTTGACCGGGCGGTCGGTGCGCGGGTTGGTCTGCGTCGAGGCGATGGCGTCCACGACCTTCTTGGAGGCGTCGTTGGTGACCTCGCCGAAGATGGTGTGCTTGCCGGTCAGCCAGGTGGTCGGCGAGACGGTGATGAAGAACTGCGAGCCGTTGGTGCCCGGGCCGGCGTTGGCCATGGCCAGCAGGTAGGGCTTGGTGAAGGCGAGGTCCGGGTGGAACTCGTCCGCGAACTTGTAGCCCGGGCCGCCGGTGCCGTTGCCCAGCGGGTCACCGCCCTGGATCATGAAGCCCTCGATGACACGGTGGAAGATCGTGCCGTCGTACAGCTTGTCCGTGGTCTTCTCGCCCGTCTCGGGGTTCACCCACTCGCGCTCGCCCTGGGCGAGCTCGACGAAGTTCCGGACGGTCTTGGGGGCGTGATTCGGCAGCAGCCGGATCTCGATGTCGCCCTGGTTGGTCTTCAAGGTGGCGTAGAGCTGCTCGGCCACGATCTACCTTCCATAGTGGTCACTGACGGCTACCGATCCTCGCACGGTGCATGCTCCACGGACGGACCGTGACCCGGATGCGCGCCCCGCACTGCCGGACCGCCCCCCGGCAGGCATGATTTTTCCACTGGGTGGAAAGGCGACAAACCATACGCCACCGAGGAGGAGGTTCCCGTGACCCGCAAGGACAGCGTGCGCGCCGCAACGAATTCCGCGAAGGACAGCGTGCGCCACGCCGCGGAGGTGGTGGCTCCCTACGCCGGCACGGCCAAGGACACGGCCGTGCACTACGCGCACGAGGCCAAGACGCGTCTCGCGCCGAAGGTCGCCGAGGCCGCGCACCAGGCCCGGGCGCAGTACGACACCCATCTCCAACCCCGCATCGAACACGCCCGGGGCGCCCTGCCCCCCGCCATCGACCAGGCCGCGGTCAAGGCCCGCGCGCTCGCCGAGCCCGTCCGCGACGAGGCGCTCTCCCGCGGCACCGCCGCCCTCGCCGCCCTGCGCGGCCAGGTCTCCGCATCCGACGTCCAGAAGATCAACCGCCGCAACTCCCGCCGCTGCCGCACCGGCCGTGCCGCCAAACGACTGCTGATCCTGGGCCTGGTGGTCGGCGGCGCGGTGGCCGCGTGGAAGTGGTGGGACCGCCAGTCCAACCCCGACTGGCTCCTGGAGCCCCCGGAGGCCACCGAACCGACCGACCGGGCCACCCTCACCTCGGTCGACGGCAGCTCCCCGGCCACCCTCGACCCGGAGGTCCAGGCCAAACAGGACCGCGCCGACACCGACGCCGCCCCGCACGGCGACGACGACCGGCCCTGACGGCGAAACCGGCCCCGCGCCGGACGACAAAAGACCCCTCTGACTGCGTTTGCGCAGGTCAGAGGGGTCTGATCTTGTGGAGCCTAGGGGAGTCGAACCCCTGACATCTGCCATGCAAAGACAGCGCTCTACCAACTGAGCTAAGGCCCCGTCGGGGACAGACTACCCGGTGCCGGCAGTGTTTCCCGACCGGGTATCGCCGCGACCCACCGCTCTCCGTAGGATGCACCGCAAGATTCGCTGCAGCGAAGCGAAGGGGAGAGCGAGATGGACGCAGCACAGCAGGAAGCCACCGCCCGCGCACGAGAGCTGCAGAGGAGCTGGTACGGGGAGCCGTTGGGGGCGCTCTTTCGCCGGCTCATCGACGATCTGGGGCTCAACCAGGCACGTCTCGCGTCCGTTCTGGGGCTTTCGGCGCCCATGCTCTCCCAGCTGATGAGCGGTCAGCGGGCGAAGATCGGCAACCCGGCCGTGGTGCAGCGCGTGCAGGCGCTGCAGGAGCTCTCCGGCCAGGTCGCGGACGGCACCGTGAGCGCCGCGGAGGCCGCCGAGCGGATGGAGGAGGTCAAGCGCAGCTCGGGCGGCTCGGTGCTCAACTCCACGCAGACGACGGCCAGCAGCGGTGCGCCGACCGTGCGCCGGGTCGTGCGGGAGATCCAGTCGCTGCTGCGCTCGGTGGCGGGTGCGGGGGACATCATCGACGCCGCCGAGACCCTCGCCCCCACCCATCCGGAACTGGCCGAGTTCCTGCGCGTCTACGGCGCCGGGCGGACCGCCGAGGCGGTCGCGCACTACGAGGCGCATCAGAGCTGACCGCGCCGGACGGGGGGCGACGCGAACGACATGGGTGAGGTCTTCGCTGGTCGGTACGTGCTGGTGGACCCCATCGGACGGGGCGGCGCGGGGGCCGTGTGGCGGGCCTGGGACCGCCGGCGACGGCGGTACGTGGCCGCCAAGGTGCTGCAGCACAGCGATGCGCACACCCTGCTGAGGTTCGTCCGGGAGCAGGCGCTGCGCATCGACCATCCCCATGTGCTGGCGCCGATGAGCTGGGCCGCCGACGACGACAAGGTGCTGTTCACCATGGAGCTGGTGGGCGGCGGTTCGCTCGCCCATCTCATCGGCGACTACGGTCCCTTGCCGCCGCATTACGTCTGCACGCTGCTGGACCAGCTGCTGTCGGGTCTGACGGCGGTGCACACCGAGGGCGTGGTGCACCGCGACATCAAGCCCGCCAATCTCCTTTTGGAGGTGACGGGAACGGGCCGGCCGCATTTACGGCTCTCGGATTTCGGCATCGCCATGCGCAAGGGCGAGCCGCGGCTGACGGAGACCAACTTCGTTATGGGAACTCCGGGTTACTTCGCGCCGGAGCAAATGCTCGGCGAGGAACCCGACTTCCCCGCCGACCTCTTCGCGGTCGGCCTGGTGGCCCTGTATCTCCTCACGGGCCGCAAACCCGACGCCGAGGCGCTCGTGGAGCGCTTCCTGGAGCAGGGCGTCCCCGGCGCCCCGCAGGAGGTGCCGGAGCCCCTGTGGGACGTCGTGGCGGGGCTGCTGCACCCGGACCCGTACGCCCGCTTCCGTACCGCCACGGGCGCGCGCAAGGCGCTGGCGGCGGCCGTGGAGCTGCTGGGGGAGCCGCCGGCGGACGAGGAGCCCATCGAGATCTTCGACCAGCTGGGGCCGCTGCCGCCGGGCTTCGGCCCGAGCGGGCCCGAGGCCGTCCGGGAGCAGCGCCTCCGGCCCGTACCGCCCCGGCCGAACTACCCGCCCACCGGCGCCTGGACGCCTCCGGTGCCGGCCACCCTGCCGCTGCCGCCGCCCGTGCCTGCGGCAGCCGGTGACGGGCCGCCACGGGGCCGTACGGGGCCGCCGGCGAAGGTGGCCGTACCCCTGCTGGTCCTGGCGCTGTTGTGCCTTGCCGCGGGCGTGTGGGCGCTGTACCTCAGTTGAACGCGGGGGCGGTTCGCGGCCCGCTCGCGAGCGACTTCACCATCGCAATCATTTTATTTGCGGATGCAAAAAACCGGGCCCCAGCCGCTGCTGCGGCCAGGACCCGGTCCTGCACGTGTCGTGGATCACACATTCGAGCCGGCGGGCACGGAGTCGGTGGCCTCCGTCCACAGGTCCTGCTCGGCACGATCCGCCTGGATCTGCCGGTACACGAGGAGCCCGCCGATGGCGGCCAGTGCGACCAGGAGCAGCTTCTTCACCGCGCGACCTCGTCTTTCGTCGACGTAAGGGGACCTCTGGGGGCCGATGATACACACCGGCCGATACCGATCGGTGACCTGCGTCCCCTCCCCCGACGGGTGGCGACCGCAGCCGAACTCCCAAAGACGATCGGCCCGGACGGAAATTCCGTCCGGGCCGATCGATCCTGTGGGGCTAACAGGACTTGAACCTGTGGCCTCTTCCTTATCAGGGAAGCGCTCTAACCGTCTGAGCTATAGCCCCGCGCCTTGCGACACCGAAAGATTAGCGCACTTGGGGCCCAGTCCCAAAATCGCCCGGGCCCCGTCGTGTGCAGCCCCTATTCGTCCTCGGCCAGCGTCAGCTCCACACCGCCCACGAAGCCCGCGGCGAGGTTGTAGACGAAGGCGCCCAGCGTGGCCAGCGCCGTCGCCAGGACGACGTCGATGATCGCGATGACGGTGGTGAAGAGCAGAACATGCGGCAGCGACAGGAACGACTCCAGGTCGAAGCCGCCGCCCTCGCCCGAACCGGAGGCCGTGGCATCGCTGACCGTGCCGCCGACGGCCGAGAAGACGCCCATGCCGTCCATGACGCCCCACAGCACCGCCGACGCCACGATCGTGCACACGCCGACCGCGACCGAGAGCAGGAAGCTGACCTTCATCACCGACCAGGGGTCGACCCTGGCCACCCGCAGCCGCGCCTTGCGGGTGCGCGGAGCCGGGCGGGCCGCCGTGGCCGCGGACTGCTGCCGGGGGATGGCGCCCGCGGTGGAGCCCTCCTCCGCCGCCTCGGCGGCCTGCACGGCCTTCTTGACGGCGTTCAGGGCCTTGCGGGCCTCCTGCGCCTTCTCGTTCTTCGCCGCCTTGCCGGGCTTGCGGCCCTTGGCGCTCGCGGTGGAGCCCTCCTCGGCCGCATCGGCCGGAGGCTCGTACGCCTTCGGCGGGTGGTAGGGCTGTGGGCCCCGGGTGTCCGTCATGGTCCTCCCCCTGCCAGCGGGCCTGGCATCGTCATCCCGGGAGCCCTCGGCGGACGCGGCGGCCTTCGCCGCCTTGGAGGGCTTGGTGAGCTTCGTCGCCCGGGTCGCCTCGGCGTCCTCCGCGGCCTCACCGGCCCCTTCGGACACCCCGGCGGCGCCCTTGCCGGGCGCCTTCGTGCCGGCAGCCTTCCCCGCGCCGGCCTCATCCGCACCGGCGGCCGCGGAACCGGCCTCCTTCGAGGCGTCCGCCGCGACTCCCGCCGCCCCGGCGGCCTCGTCCTCACCGCCCTGTGCGGTGGAGCCGTCGTCGGCCGGGCCACGGGCTTCCGCCTGCTCGGGGACGGACCGGGCGGAACTCCGCCGCTCGGTACCCGCGCCGCTGGTGGCGGCGCCCGTGGCTCGACTCACGACTTACTCCTCGGTGTCCTCGACCGGGGGCGCGGCGCCCTCGGCCACCTCGGCCTCGTCGATCTCGGCCGCTCCGGCCGCATCGTCGACCACTTCAGCCTCACGACCGGCCTCGGCGTTCCGGGCGATGCCCACGACGGCATCGCGCTTGCCCAGGTTGATCAGTTGGACGCCCATGGTGTCACGGCCGGTTTCACGGACTTCGCTGACCCGCGTCCTGATCACGCCGCCCCCGAGGGTGATGGCGAGGATCTCGTCGTTCTCCTCCACGACCAGGGCTCCGACCAGCGAACCACGGTCCTCGACGATCTTGGCGGCCTTGATGCCGAGGCCGCCACGACCCTGCACGCGGTACTCGTCGACGCTGGAGCGCTTGGCGTAGCCGCCGTCGGTCGCGGTGAAGACGAACGTGCCCGGACGCACCACGCTCATCGAGAGCAGCTCGTCGCCCTCGCGGAAGCTCATGCCCTTGACGCCGGAGGTGGCGCGGCCCATGGGACGCAGGGCGTCATCCGAAGCGGTGAACCGGATGGACTGCGCCTTCTTGCTGATCAGCAGCAGGTCGTCGTCCGAGGAGACCAGCTCGGCGCCGATCAGCTCGTCCTCCGCACCGCTGTCCGTCTCGCGCAGGTTGATGGCGATGACACCGCCGGAACGGGGCGAGTCGTAGTCCTTGAGCGAGGTCTTCTTCACCAGGCCGGACTTCGTGGCGAGCACCAGGTACGGCGCCGCGTCGTAGTCGCGGATGGCCAGGATCTGGGCGATGCGCTCGTCCGGCTGGAAGGCCAGCAGGTTCGCCACGTGCTGGCCGCGCGCGTCCCGGCCGGCGTCCGGCAGCTCGTAGGCCTTGGCGCGGTAGACGCGGCCCTTGTTGGTGAAGAACAGCAGCCAGTGGTGCGTGGTGGAGACGAAGAAGTGGTCGACGATGTCGTCTTCCTTCAGCTTCGTGCCGCGCACGCCCTTGCCGCCGCGCTTCTGCGAGCGGTAGTCGTCGGTCTTCGTCCGCTTGACGTAGCCGCCGCGGGTGATCGTGACGACGATGTCCTCCTCGGCGATCAGGTCCTCGATGGACATGTCGCCTTCGAAGGGCACGAGCTTGCTGCGCCGGTCGTCGCCGAACTTCTCGACGATGGCCGTCAGTTCGTCGCTGATGATGCCGCGCTGGCGCTCGGGGGAGGCCAGGATCTGGTTGTACTCGTTGATCTTCGCCTGGAGCTCGTCGTGCTCGGCGGTGATCTTCTGGCGCTCCAGGGCGGCCAGGCGGCGCAGCTGCATCTCGAGGATGGCGTTGGCCTGGATCTCGTCGATCCGCAGCAGCTCCATCAGGCCCGTGCGGGCGACGTCGACGGTGTCGCTGCGCCGGATGAGCGCGATGACCTCGTCGATGGCGTCCAGGGCCTTGAGCAGACCGCGCAGGATGTGGGCGCGCTCCTCGGCCTTGCGCAGCCGGAAGCGGGTGCGCCGGACGATGACCTCGATCTGGTGGGTGACCCAGTTGCGGATGAACGCGTCCAGCGACAGGGTCCGCGGCACGCCGTCGACCAGGGCCAGCATGTTGGCGCCGAAGTTGGTCTGCAGGTCGGTGTGCTTGTAGAGGTTGTTGAGGACGACCTTGGCGACCGCGTCCCGCTTGAGGACGATCACCAGGCGCTGGCCGGTGCGCGAGGAGGTCTCGTCGCGGACGTCGGCGATGCCGCCGATCCGGCCGTCCTTCACCAGGTCGGCGATCTTCTGCGCGAGGTTGTCCGGGTTGACCTGGTAGGGCAGCTCGGTGACCACCAGGCACTGGCGGTTGTGGATCTCCTCGACCGCGACGACCGCGCGCATGGTGATCGAGCCGCGGCCGGTGCGGTAGGCCTCCTCGATGCCCTTGCGGCCGACCACCAGGGCGCCGGTCGGGAAGTCGGGGCCCTTGATCCGCTCGATGAGCGCGTCCAGCAGCTCCTCGGAGGAGGCCTCGGGGTTGGCGAGGAACCACTGGGCGCCCTCGGCGACCTCGCGCAGGTTGTGCGGCGGGATGTTGGTGGCCATGCCGACCGCGATACCGGCGGAACCGTTCACCAGGAGGTTGGGGATGCGCGACGGCAGGACCGTCGGCTCCTGGTTGCGGCCGTCGTAGTTGTCCTGGAAGTCGACGGTGTCCTCGTCGATGTCCCGGACCATCTCCATCGACAGCGGCGCCATCTTGCACTCGGTGTAGCGCATGGCGGCGGCCGGGTCGTTGCCGGGCGAGCCGAAGTTGCCGTTGGAGTCCACCAGCGGCATCCGCATGGCCCAGGGCTGGGCGAGGCGGACGAGGGCGTCGTAGATGGAGGCGTCGCCGTGCGGGTGGTACGTACCCATCACGTCACCGACGACGCGGGCGCACTTGTAGAAGCCCTTCTCGGGGCGGTAGCCGCCGTCGTACATCGCGTAGAGCACGCGGCGGTGCACCGGCTTGAGGCCGTCCCGCACGTCGGGCAGCGCGCGCGAGACGATGACGCTCATCGCGTAGTCGAGGTACGAGCGCTGCATCTCCGTCTCGAGCCCGACGGGCTCGACGCGCATCCCCACGCCCTCCAGGGGCGCGGGCGCGCCCTCCGGAGTGACTTCGGGGACGGGAGCGGCGGTCGGGGTCTCGGGAGTCTCGTCGGCCATGGTTGTTCAAAGTCCTTTCGCGCTGCGGCAGTTTGTCGTGGGCCGACAGGCTCAGATGTCGAGGAAGCGGACGTCCTTGGCGTTGCGCTGGATGAAGGAGCGCCGTGCCTCGACGTCCTCGCCCATGAGCACCGAGAACAGGTCGTCCGCCTGCGCGGCGTCGTCCAGGGTGACCTGGCCGAGCACGCGGTGGTCGACGTCCATGGTGGTAACGCGCAGCTCCTCGGCGTTCATCTCACCGAGACCCTTGAAGCGCTGGACGGAGTCGTCCTTGATCCGCTTGCCGTTCTCCCGGCCGAGCTGGATCAGGGCGTCGCGCTCGCGGTCGGAGTAGGCGTACTCGACGTCGTCCTTGCCCCACTTGATCTTGTAGAGCGGGGGACGCGAGAGGTAGACGTGCCCGGCCTCGACCAGCGGCCGCATGAAGCGGAAGAGGAAGGTCAGCAGCAGGGTGTTGATGTGCTGGCCGTCGACGTCGGCGTCCGCCATCAGGATGATCTTGTGATAGCGGAGCTTCTCGATGTCGAAGTCCTCGTGCACACCCGTGCCGAAGGCCGAGATCAGCGCCTGGATCTCCTGGTTCTGCAGGATCTTGTCGATCCGGGCCTTCTCGACGTTGAGGATCTTGCCTCGGATCGGGAGGATCGCCTGGTACTCGGGGTTGCGGCCGGACTTGGCCGAGCCGCCGGCGGAGTCACCCTCGACGATGAAGATCTCGCACTTGACCGGGTCGTTCGACTGGCAGTCCGACAGCTTGCCCGGCAGCGACGCCGTCTCCAGCAGGCCCTTGCGGCGGGTCAGGTCACGCGCCTTGCGGGCCGCGACGCGGGCCGTGGCGGCCTGGATGGACTTGCGGATGATGTCCGCGGCCTCGTTGGGGTTGCGGTCCAGCCAGTCCGTGAGCTCCTCGTGGACGACCTTCTGCACGAAGGTCTTGGCCTCGGTGTTGCCCAGCTTGGTCTTGGTCTGGCCCTCGAACTGCGGCTCGCCCAGCTTGACGGAGATGATCGCCGTCAGGCCCTCGCGGATGTCGTCGCCCGTGAGGTTGTCGTCCTTCTCCCGCAGCAGCTTCTTGTCGCGCGCGTAGCGGTTGATCAGACCGGTCAGCGCCGCGCGGAAGCCCTCCTCGTGGGTGCCGCCCTCGTGGGTGTGGATGGTGTTGGCGAAGCTGTAGACACCCTCGGTGTACTGGGTGTTCCACTGCATCGAGACCTCGAGGGAGAGCATCCGCTCCTTGTCCTCGGCCTCGAAGGCGATCACCGTCGGGTGGACGACCTCACCCTTGCGCGAGTTGAGGTAGCGGACGAAGTCGGAGATGCCGCCCTCGTAGTGGTAGCGGACGGAAAGCGGCCTGCCCTCCTCGTCCACGTGGGCCGGGCGCTCGTCGGTCAGCGAGATGGTCAGGCCCTTGTTGAGGAAGGCCATCTCCTGGAAGCGCCGCGAGAGCGTCTCGAAGGAGTACTCGGTGGTCTCGAAGATGTCGCCGTCGGCCCAGAAGGTGACGGAGGTGCCGGTCTCGTCGGTCGGCTCGTTCTTCTGCAGCGGGGCGGTCGGGACGCCGAGCTTGTAGTCCTGCGTCCAGCGGAAGCCGTCGGTCTTGACCTCGACCGCGACGCGCGTGGACAGGGCGTTGACGACGGAGACGCCGACGCCGTGCAGACCACCGGAGACGGCATAGCCGCCGCCGCCGAACTTGCCGCCCGCGTGCAGGACGGTCAGGACGACCTCGACGGCGGGCTTGCCCTCGGAGGGCACGATGCCGACCGGGATGCCACGGCCGTTGTCGACGACGCGCACGCCGCCGTCGGACAGGATCGTCACGTCGATGGTGTCCGCGTGACCGGCAAGGGCCTCGTCGACGGAGTTGTCGACGACCTCGTAGACGAGGTGGTGCAGGCCGCGCTCACCGGTCGAGCCGATGTACATGCCGGGCCGCTTGCGGACCGCGTCCAGGCCCTCCAGGACGGTGATCGCACTGGCGTCGTACGACTTCTCACCGCCGGCGACGCCGGTGGCGCCCACTGCCTCGGAGGGGGTGGTGTTCTCGTTGGAGTTGCCGGAATCGGCCACGAAGCGCCCTTTCTGGCACAGCACAGGCCATCCCTGCTGCATGGGCACTTCCGGGGCAGACAGGAGAGGCTGCGTCGTTCGGTGTTGTCGGTGTGTGTCGGCGACCCCCCGCGATCCGGCGGGATTACTTACCAGTGTACCGGGGGCGCTGACATGAATGGGGGTTTGGCGGTGCCTGAGTCCCCATGTGCCGCCCTGAACCGGCATCAGCCGACTCCCTATATGGGACCCCGGGCTCCGAGAGGCTCACAGAGGCACTCAGCGCTTCGGGCTGTCAACCGCGCGCTACGGTGAGCGCAGTCCCAGGACACTTCGGGCGCCACGCCCTTCACCAACGGCCCGCCACCGCACCCGAACCGGGCCCCCGCACGGCCCGGCGATCAGCCGTACGTGTCGCCCGGACCGGTGCTGCCGGGGGCGCGCAGCGGGCCGAAGCGGCGACCGGGACCGCCCGGCCCCACCACCTTGATCAGCTTCACGGTGCCCTGCCCCAGATCGGCGTTCAGCCGGGCCACCAGGGTCGGCGCCAGCAGCCGCAGCTGCGTCGCCCAGGCCGTGGAGTCGCAGCCGACGGTCAGCACCCGGGCGTCCTCGTCGTACTTCAGCGGCTCGCAGTGCAGCGCCACCTCCGGGCCCACCATCTGCGGCCAGCGGCCCATCACCCCGCCCACCGCGGCCGGCGTCTCCCAGCCGCGCTCGGTGATCAGCCGGTTGATCGCGGCGCCCAGCGGCAGCGGGTCACGCCCGTCGGCACGCGCGCCGGAGCGCAGGCCGCCGCGGCGCGCCTGCTTCTTCTGCTGCACGGCATTGCCCCGCGCCCGCGCCTGCTCCTTCGCCGCGCGCAACGCCACGCGCGCCAGGTCCACGCCGGAGGGCTGCGGCACTGCGGAGGTCTGAGGCGCCGCGCCCTCGCGGGGCTGTTCGGCCGGAGTGGTCATGAGCGCTCGACCCTGCCTTCCGAGACCGCGTACCGGACACCGGTCAGCACGCCCGGCACGTCGTCGTCCACCGCCGCGGTCACCAGCACCTGCTCGCCGGGCGCCACCATCTGCGCCAGCCGCTCGCGGCGGCGGGCGTCCAGCTCGGCGAAGACGTCGTCGAGCACCAGCACCGGCTCGTTGCCCTCCGAGCGCAGCAGCTCGTACGAGGCCAGACGCAGCGCCAGCGCGTACGACCAGGACTCGCCGTGGCTCGCGTACCCCTTCGCCGGCAGCCGGCCCAGGCGCAGCACCAGCTCGTCACGGTGCGGGCCGACCAGCGTCACCCCGCGCTCGATCTCCTGCTTGCGCACCTCGCCCAGCGCGGCGAGCAGCACCTCGTACAGCTCGTCACGGCCGTGGGTGTCCGTCAGGCCCTCGGGGCCGCGGTAGTCGAAGGAGACCGGGCCGCCGCCGGGCGCCAGCTGCTCGTAGGCCGCGTCGGCCAGCGGGCGCAGCGCGGATATCAGGTCCAGGCGGCGGGCCAGCAGCTCGGCGCCGGCCCGGGCCAGGTGCTGGTCCCACACGTCCAGGGTGGACAGGTCCATGGACCGGCCCCCGTGCCGGCGGGCCATGGCGGCCGACTTCAGCAGGGTGTTGCGCTGCTTGAGCACCCGGTCGTAGTCGGCGCGCACGCCGGCCATGCGCGGCGAGCGCGCGGTGATCAGCTCGTCGAGGAACCGGCGGCGCTCACCGGGGTCGCCCTTGACCAGGGCCAGGTCCTCCGGGGCGAACAGCACCGTGCGCACGATGCCCAGCACGTCGCGCGGCCTGACCTGGGAGGAACGGTTGATCCGGGCGCGGTTGGCGCGGCCCGGGTTGAGCTCCAGCTCGATCAGCTGCTGGCGCTCGTCCTGCACGACGGCGGCCCGGATCACCGCCCGGTCCGCGCCCATGCGCACCAGCGGGGCGTCGGAGGAGACCCGGTGGCTGCCGAGGGTGGCCAGGTAGCCGACGGCCTCGACGAGATTGGTCTTGCCCTGCCCGTTGGGGCCCACGAAGGCGGTGACGCCCGGGTCGAGCGGAACCTCGGCCCGGGCGTACGAGCGGAAGTCGGCCAGCGACAGATGCGTGACGTGCATGGGTGCGCGCCGACCTCCCCCGGCTGCTGGGTGTTGCTGTAGTGCTCGGTGCTCGGTGTTACTTCGACTCGACCGCGTGGCCGCCGAACTGGTTGCGCAGCGCCGCGATCATCTTCATCTGCGGCGAGTCGTCCTGGCGGGAGGCGAACCGCGCGAACAGCGACGCGGTGATCGCCGGCAGCGGGACCGCGTTGTCGATCGCGGCCTCGACCGTCCAGCGGCCCTCGCCGGAGTCGGCCGCGAAGCCGCGCAGCTTCTCCAGGTGCTCGTCGTCGTCCAGGGCGCGCACGGCCAGGTCGAGCAGCCAGGAACGGATGACCGTGCCCTCCTGCCAGGAGCGGAAGACCTCGCGGACGTCGGTCACCGAGTCCACGGCCTCCAGCAGCTCCCAGCCCTCGGCGAAGGCCTGCATCATCGCGTACTCGATGCCGTTGTGGACCATCTTCGCGAAGTGGCCCGCACCGACCTTGCCGGCGTGGACGGAACCGAAGTCGCCCTCGGGCTTGAGCGCGTCGAAGACCGGCTGCACCTTGGCCACGTGCTCGGCGTCGCCGCCGTACATCAGCGCATAGCCGTTCTCCAGGCCCCACACGCCGCCGGAGACGCCGCAGTCGACGAAGCCGATGCCCTTGGCCGCCAGCTCCTCGGCGTGCTTCTCGTCGTCGGTCCAGCGGGAGTTGCCACCGTCGACCACGACGTCGCCGGGGGACAGCAGCTCGGCGAGCTCGTCGATCGTGGACTGCGTCGCGGCACCGGCCGGCACCATGACCCACACCACGCGCGGACCCTGGAGGGAATCCACAAGCTCACGCAGGCTGTGGACATCCGCGAGGTCCGGGTTGCGGTCGTATCCGATGACGGTGTGGCCTGCGCGACGGATGCGCTCGCGCATGTTGCCGCCCATCTTGCCGAGACCGACGAGACCGAGCTCCATGGGTGATCCTCTTTGCCGTAGTCGTGCGATACGTACCAGGGGTACGGTCCGAGCCTACGCCCGGGCCCCCACGCACACCTGTGGGGTCGCACCGCTCAAACGGGTCGGGTCGCGCCTTCGGGGCGCCCCCTAGGGGCGCGGGGCCGCATCGATCTGCGGCTCCGCCGCGCGGGCGCGACCAGCCACAGCGGACCCGCACCCGAAGGACCGGGTGCGAACCCTTCGCGGTCTTCCTCAGCCGGACAGGCGGACGGGCATGATCAGGTACTTGTACGCGTCGTCCGCCTCCGCGTCGATCGCCGGCTTGCCGCTGAGCAGCGCCGGCTTCGTCGACGTGGTGAACGACAGCTGGGCGACTGGGGAGTCGATCGCGGACAGGCCCTCCAGCAGGAAGCCGGGGTTGAACGCGATCGAGATGTCGTCGCCGTCGAGCTGGGCGTCGACCCTTTCCACAGCCTGTGCGTCGTCGCTGGAGCCGGCCTCCAGGATCAGCACGCCCTGCTCGAAGCTCAGCCGCACCGGGGTGTTGCGCTCGGCCACGAGGGAGACACGCTTGACGGCCTCCACGAAGGGCGCGGTCTCGATCACGGCGACGGAGTTGAACTCGGTCGGGAAGAGCGTGCGGTACTTCGGCAGGTCGCCCTCGAGCAGGCGGGTGGTCGTGCGGCGGCCGGCGCCCTCGAAGCCGATGAGGCCCTCGCCCTTGCCCTCGCCGGACAGCGCCAGCGATACGGTCTCGCCGCCGCTGAGCGACTTGGCGGTGTCCAGGAGCGTCTTGGCGGGCACCAGGGCGACCGCGGAGATGTCGGGGGTCTCGGGCTTCCACATGAACTCGCGCACCGCGAAGCGGTAGCGGTCGGTGGAGGCCAGGGTGACGGTCTCGCCCTCGATCTCGATGCGCACACCGGTGAGCACCGGGAGGGTGTCGTCACGGCCGGCGGCGATGGCCACCTGGGCGACGGCGGAGGCGAAGACCTCGCCCGGGACGGTGCCGGTGGCGGTCGGCATCTGGGGCAGGGCGGGGTATTCCTCCACAGGCAGGGTGTGGAGTGTGAATCGCGAGGAGCCGCAGACCACGGTGACGCGCACACCGTCGGTGGAGATCTCCACAGGCCTGTTGGGAAGTGCGCGGCAGATGTCGGCGAGCAGGCGGCCGGAGACGAGGACGGTGCCGTCCTCCTCCACGTCCGCTTCCACCGAGACGCGGGCCGAGACCTCGTAGTCGAAGCCGGACAGGCTCAGGGAGCCGTCCTCGGCCTTCAGCAGCAGGCCCGCGAGCACCGGTACCGGCGGACGGGCCGGGAGGCTGCGGGCCGCCCAGGCCACTGCCTCCGCGAGTACATCGCGCTCCACCCGGATCTTCACCGGAACCGCCTCCTGCTAGTCGCTGGCTCGCCCTGCTGGCTTCTTCGTCGGCACGAGTTGCCGGAGACCAGTCTGACGCACGCCGCCGACAGTCGGTGCGGCTGGCGGTCAAGTCGAGGCCCGGGGCGTGGCGCGGCCCGAGGCGAAGTTGTGCACAGGACCCACTTCGAAACGAGTTCCCCGCTAGATCTCTGTGGTCGTAGTAGTAGGGCCTGTGGAAACCGTGGAAAACCTTCTTTGCCCAGCTCAGGCCAGATTTTTTGTCCACCGGGCCTGTGGGTGGGGGCGGTGGAAAACCGGGGGGTGCTGTGGACTGGGGAAAGTTCTGCACACCCGGTGCACAGGCAGGGCGCACTTCTCCCCAGCACTGTCCCCAGCTTTACCCACGTTGCCCACAGCCCAACCCGCCTCGTTGGTGTGATGCCTTTCACTCGGCCCGGTGACCTCGGGCGTTTCGTTGCCGAACAGTGGACAGCAGTGTGGAAAGGCTGTGTATAACACCGCGCCTCCTGTGGGCGGGCGGTGGACAACGTTCCGGCGTGTCGCGGCGCCCCTCGTCATCCACAGGCTGTGGAACGGGCTTTGCCACAAATCCACACGCCGCTGACCTGCTGCTGATGGCATATCAACAGCCCGGTCTGTGGACAGGGTCTGGATAACTTCGCCCTCCCCAGGGTGTGGACGGCCGGTGGAGGGCCGATCTGTGGAGAACCCGCAGATCAGAGCCACTATTCGAACAGGTTGGGGATCACCTGGGGACGACGGGTCCCCGCGGACGGCCCGTACCGGGTGCCGGCAGCGGGCACAGGAGCGGTACCGGAGCCGTTCCAGGTACGCCGAAGGGCGCCCCGGGAAGCCCCGGAGCGCCCTCGGACGGGTCCGTGCGGCGGCCGCCGGCCGCGCTCGTCAGCCGTTCTTGATGCGGTTGGTCAGCTCGGTCACCTGGTTGTAGATCGAGCGCCGCTCGGCCATCAGCGCGCGGATCTTGCGGTCGGCGTGCATCACCGTGGTGTGGTCGCGGCCGCCGAACTGTGCGCCGATCTTGGGCAGCGACAGGTCGGTGAGCTCCCGGCACAGGTACATCGCGATCTGCCGGGCCGTGACCAGCACCCGGCTGCGGGAGGCCCCGCACAGGTCCTCCACGGTGTGTCCGAAGTAGTCCGCGGTGGCCGCCATGATCGCGGTCGCGGTGATCTCCGGGGAGGCGTCCTCGCCGCCCGGGATCAGGTCCTTCAGGACGATCTCGGTGAGGCCGAGATCCACCGGCTGCCGGTTCAGGCTCGCGAAGGCCGTCACCCGGATCAGTGCGCCCTCCAGCTCGCGGATGTTGCGCGAGATGCGGGAGGCGATGAACTCGAGCACCTCCGGCGGAGCGTTCAGCTGCTCCTGGACCGCCTTCTTGCGCAGGATCGCGATGCGCGTCTCCAGCTCCGGCGGCTGCACGTCGGTGATCAGGCCCCACTCGAAGCGGTTGCGCAGCCGGTCCTCCAGGGTGACCAGCTGCTTGGGCGGCCGGTCGGAGGACAGCACGATCTGCTTGTTCGCGTTGTGCAGGGTGTTGAAGGTGTGGAAGAACTCCTCCTGCGTCGACTCCTTGCTCGCCAGGAACTGGATGTCGTCGACCAGCAGGATGTCCATGTCGCGGTAGCGCTTGCGGAACGCGTCCGCCTTGCCGTCGCGGATGGAGTTGATGAACTCGTTGGTGAACTCCTCGGAGCTCACGTAGCGCACGCGCGTGCCCGGGTAGAGGCTGCGCGCGTAGTGCCCGATGGCGTGCAGCAGGTGCGTCTTGCCGAGCCCGGACTCGCCGTAGATGAACAGCGGGTTGTACGCCTTGGCCGGCGCCTCGGCCACCGCGACCGCGGCGGCGTGGGCGAAGCGGTTGGACGCGCCGATGACGAAGGTGTCGAAGAGGTACTTCGGGTTCAGCCGGGCCGTCGGCTCGCCCGCACCCGTGCCCGGTCCCGTACCGGTGGACGACCCGCCTCCGGCGGACGGCAGCGGTGGCACCGAGGACGAGGAGCGCTCCGCATGCCCCCCGGCACCACCGCGGGACGGCGGGCCCTCGGGCAGGTCGTGGCGCGAGCGCTCGTACGGCGAGCGGCCGTCCTGCGCCGGGGAGCGGTACTCCGACTGCTGTTCGTAGGGCGAGGCGTAGGGATCACGCTCCGCCTCGCCGAAGGCGCCCAGGCGCGGCTGCTGCCAGCCGTAGTCGCCCCGGTCGCCGCGCTCGGAACGGCCGCCCGGGCGCTCCGGCCGCTCGCCCCGCTCGCCCCGCTCGCCCCGCTCGCCGCCGACCGGGCCGGAGGGCGCCGAGTGGCGCGGCCAGGCGCCCGGCTGGTCGGCGGAGCGGTGCTGGTAGTCCGGGTAGGCGGGGCGCACGCTCGGCAGGTCGTCGCCGGACCGGCCCGGGTAGCCCTCGTAGCCCTCCTGGGGCGGGCCCGGCGCGTGCGGACGCGGCTGCGGGCGCTCCTGGGGCTGGGGGGCCGGGGGCTCGCCGGCGGAGTCGTCGACGGTGATCGCGATCCGGATGGGGCGGCCGCACTCGCGGCTGAGGGTCTCGCTGACGATCGGCGCGAGCCGGCCCTCCAAGACGCCCTTGGCGAATTCATTGGGGACCGCGAGCAGGGCGGTGTCCGCCACCAGCGCCAGGGGCTGGCAGCGCCTGATCCAGTGCTCGTCCTTGGTCTCCACGCCTTGACCGCGCCCCTCACCGAGGAGCTGTTCGAGCACGCGCGGCCACACTGCGGCAAGATCGGCGGGCAGGTCAGCCACAGGGCACGCTCTCTCAGTCACAGGGGGTGCCCTGGAGTCCCACGAATGTGTGGTTCTCGGGACGGGCGGGAAGGATTCGGAGTTCAGTCACGGTAGTCAGGGCGAGGTATGTGGTTCAAGTCGTTGTCCACAGGGTGTGTACAAATGTGCCATGCGGTGGCGCCTGACGTCCTCCCGGCCGTCCGGAGGCTACGGTGGTGCGCGACGAAACAGGTGATGCGCTGCCGGTTTGACCGGATGGCGTAACCACGCGTACCGTGACCAGGTCGAGTTGTCGATGGCTGCTGCCGCCTGCCTCCGATGGGCAAAGGTCGCGATCTCGTCGGGTTCTCTCCCCGGGATGCTTGCCGAGTTCGTGGTCATGAAGCGGTGCACTTGGGCGCACTTGCGAGCTACTCGTGGGCGCACGGTGACAGCCAGGCGATGTACCGCCATCACACGATTCATTTCTGGAGTCCCCGAGTGAGCAAGCGCACCTTCCAGCCGAACAACCGTCGTCGCGCGAAGACCCACGGCTTCCGCCTGCGCATGCGCACCCGCGCCGGCCGCGCGATCCTCGCGTCCCGCCGCAACAAGGGTCGCGCCAGCCTGTCGGCCTGAGCAGCCACGACGTCAAGGTCCATGACGTGCTGCCTTCCGAGTCCCGGCTGAGGCGGCGCGAGGACTTCGCGACCGCGGTTCGCCGGGGACGCAGGGCCGGCCGCCCGCTCCTCGTCGTCCACTTCCGCAGCGGTACCACGGACCCGCACCCACCTGGGGGAATTGTCCCCCCGGTGCGTGCGGGTTTCGTCGTGAGCAAGGCCGTCGGCGGTGCCGTGGTGCGCAACCTGGTCAAACGCAGGCTGCGCCACCTGGTGCGTGAACGGCTGGATCGGCTGCCCGCCGGTAGCCTGGTGGTGGTGAGAGCCCTGCCCGGCGCGGGCGAGGCCGACTACGGACAGCTGGCCGGCGACCTCGACGCAGCGCTGCAGCGGCTTCTGGGCGGGGGCACCCCCGGCGGAGCCAAGGGGAGGGCGCCGCGAAGCAATCCCCCGGGGGGTGACCCCCGGAGTCCCGGTCACCCGGGAGGGAGCGCACGGTGAAGTACCCGCTGCTCTGGCTGATCAAGATCTACCAGTGGACCATCAGCCCGTTGTTGGGCCCGGTCTGCAAGTACTACCCCTCGTGCTCGCACTACGGCTACACGGCCATCGACGTGCACGGCGCGATCAAGGGATCGGTACTGACCGCCTGGCGCATCCTGCGCTGCAACCCGTGGTCGCTCGGTGGCGTCGACCACGTTCCTCCCCGGAAGCGTCCGGTCTGGCACCAGCGGCTGAGGAGCCGACTGGGCGGACACCCCGCCACGGTGGCCGCCGCACAGCCCGAGACTCAGCCCAACGCCCAAGGAGCCTGATTCGTGGACACGATCCTCGGTCCTCTCTATGACGCAGTTTCCTGGATCATCGTCCAGTTCCACTCGTTCTACAGCCTGATCTTCAACAAGGACAGTGGAGCGGCGTGGGGCCTGTCCATCGTCTCGCTGGTGGTGCTGATCCGCATCTGCCTGATCCCGCTCTTCGTGAAGCAGATCAAGGCCACGCGGAACATGCAGGCGCTCCAGCCGAAGATGAAGGCGATCCAGGAGCGCTACAAGAGCGACCGGCAGCGCCAGTCCGAAGAGATGATGAAGCTCTACAAGGAGTCGGGCACCAACCCGCTCTCGAGCTGCCTTCCCATCCTGGCCCAGTCGCCGTTCTTCATCTCTCTGTACCAGGTGCTGAACCACATCGCCAGCGGCCGGACCGTCGGCGTGATGGACCAGGCCCTGGTGGACAGCGCCCGTAAGGCGCACATCTTCGGTGCCCCGATCGCGTCCAAGTTCATGGACAGCGCCGGCAAGGTCGAGTCCCTGGGCGCCACGCTCACCGACGTTCGCGTCGTCACGGTCATCATGATCGTGCTGATGTCGCTGTCGCAGTTCTACACGCAGCGCCAGCTGATGACGAAGAACGTCGACCTCACGGTGAAGACGCCGTTCATGCAGCAGCAGAAGATGCTGATGTACGTCTTCCCGATCATGTTCGCCGTCTTCGGCATCAACTTCCCGGTCGGTGTCCTGGTCTACTGGCTGACCACCAACGTGTGGACCCTGGGCCAGCAGATGTTCGTGATCCGCCGCAACCCCACCCCCGGCAGCCTCGCGTTCAAGCAGCGCCAGGAGCGCCTGCGCGCCAAGGGCAAGCTCAAGGAGGACCCGGCCGAGGTCGAGTCCCGCCAGGCCGCCGAGGCGGCCCGTGCGTCCCGCCAGCAGCCCAAGCGGCAGACCAAGGCCAAGCGCCAGGGCGCCGGTGCCACCGGCGCGACCGGTACGGCCGGTACCACCGGTCACGCCCGGGCCACCGCGGGCAACGGCGAGGAGACCTCCCTCGAGAAGCCCGAGGAGCCCGGTGCCGGCAAGGGCAAGCAGGCCGGTGGCTCGGCCCGCGGCAAGTCCGGTCAGCGCAAGGGCGGCCCGCAGCGGCCCAAGCACCCCTCGAAGAAGTGATGAAGGAGTCCACCGTGACGGACACGCAGCCCCAGACCGCCGCTGAGGGCACCACCGACACCCTCTCCCGCCTGGAGCAGGAGGGCGAGATCGCGGCCGACTACCTCGAGGGCCTGCTGGACATCGCCGACCTCGACGGCGACATCGACATGGACGTCGAGGCCGACCGCGCCTCGGTGTCGATCATCAGCGACACCACCAGCCGCGACCTGCAGAAGCTCGTCGGCCGGGACGGCGAGGTGCTCGAAGCCCTCCAGGAGCTCACCCGCCTCGCGGTGAACCGGGAGACCGGGGACCGCAGCCGCCTGATGCTCGACATCGCCGGTTACCGCGCGCGCAAGCGCGAGGAGCTGGCCGGGCTGGGCGCCAAGGCCGCCCAGGAGGCCCGCAGCACCGGTCAGCCGGTCAAGCTGGACCCGATGACCCCCTTCGAGCGCAAGGTCGTCCACGACGCGGTGGCCGCGGCAGGGCTGCGCAGCGAGTCGGAGGGCGAGGAGCCCCAGCGCCGAGTCGTCGTCCTGCCCGCCTGACCCACTCACGCCTTCAGGTGTGCACGGCCCCGTCTGCCCGGCAGGCGGGGCCGGCCTGAATCCCAGCCCGTATCCCCAGACGAACGATGTTGTACGGAAGGACGGTCCCCGTGGAAGAGGCAGCGGAGCTCCCCCCGGCGCCCGAGGCGGCGCGGGCGGTTTTCGGTGACCGCTTTCCGGAGGCCGTCCGTTACGCGGAGCTGCTCGCGGACGCGGGCGTCAAGCGGGGCCTGATCGGTCCCCGTGAGGTGCCCCGGCTGTGGGAGCGGCACCTGCTGAACTGCGCGGTCCTCGCCGAGGCCGTGGCGGACGGCGTGTCCGTGTGCGATGTGGGCTCCGGAGCCGGGCTGCCCGGCATCCCGCTGGCCCTCGTCCGTCCCGACCTGCAGATCACCCTGCTGGAGCCGCTGCTGCGGCGGACGACGTTCCTGCAGGAGGTCGTCGAGCTGCTGGGCCTGGACCATGTGACCGTGGTCCGCGGCCGGGCGGAGGAGATGCTCGGCAAGATCGACCCCGTGCATGTGGTCACCGCCCGTGCCGTGGCGCCGCTGGACCGGCTGGCGGGCTGGGGCGTCCCGCTGCTGCGGCCGTACGGCGAGATGCTGGCCCTCAAGGGCGACACGGCCGAGGAGGAGCTGAAGGCCGCGCGGGCCGCGCTCAGCAAGCTGGGGGTCGTACGGACCTCGGTGCTGCACGTCGGCGAGGGCGTCGTCGACCCTCTGTCCACCCTGGTGCGGGTCGAGGTCGGCGAGAGCCCCGGTGGTGTGCGCTTCGCCGCCAAGAGGGCGAAGGCCGCCCGCTCCACCCGGGCGCGTCGCCGCCGCTGAGCTTCGTACCGCTGATTTCCGGTGCACGCCGCCCTACGGGGCGGCGAATGCTCCATACAAGCTGGCAAGACGACTCGTCACGGAGTGTCGCTCCGCTGTAGCGAGGTGTGCCATGCATCGTGTTTCACGTGAAACATCGCTCGCTGCTGCAGGGAATCATCGGTCGAGGTCGTGCCGCCGCGGCAACGCGTGACCGCCAGGCGGTCGAGGCTGTGGGCCGTGGGAACGACGATTCATCCACAGGCCCGGGGGATTCATCCACAGGAGAACGGGCCTCGCTGGTTCATGACCCCGAAAGCATGGCAGGCTCTGTGCATCGCGAGCCTGAAGTCGAGGAGAGTGAATCCTTGCGGTCCGACGCCAATCTTGGGGGACCGATGACCGACCCGGTCCCCGGTCCCCGCCCCTCCGACTCCCCATCGACGGCCGCTCATGGAGTTCCGCCCATGGGCGAGCTCGTTTCACGTGAAACGCCGCCGCCCCCCATGCCCCGGCCCGAGCGCACCCGGGTGATGGTCGTCGCCAACCAGAAGGGCGGGGTCGGTAAGACCACGACCACGGTGAACCTGGCCGCCTCCCTGGCGCTGCACGGCAACCGGGTGCTGGTCATCGACCTCGACCCGCAGGGCAATGCCTCGACCGCACTGGGCATCGACCACCATGCCGAGGTGCCGTCGATCTATGACGTCCTCGTGGACAGCAAGCAGCTGTCCGACGTGGTGCAGCCCGTGCGCGACGTGGAGGGGCTCTTCTGTGCCCCCGCCACGATCGACCTGGCCGGCGCGGAGATCGAGCTGGTCTCGCTCGTGGCACGGGAGAGCCGGCTGGACCGGGCCATCAAGGCGTACGAGCAGCCGCTGGACTACATCCTCATCGACTGTCCGCCCTCGCTCGGCCTGCTCACCGTGAACGCCCTGGTGGCCGGCGCGGAGGTGCTGATCCCCATTCAGTGCGAGTACTACGCACTGGAGGGCCTGGGGCAGCTGCTGCGCAATGTCGAGCTGGTACGGGGGCACCTGAACCCCAAGCTCCATGTCTCCACGATCCTGCTGACGATGTACGACGGCCGGACGAGGCTCGCTTCCCAGGTGGCCGAGGAGGTGCGCAGCCACTTCGGACACGAGGTCCTGCGCACCAGCATTCCGCGTTCGGTGCGCATCTCCGAGGCGCCCAGCTATGGGCAGACGGTTCTGACCTACGACCCGAGCTCGAGCGGTGCGCTGTCCTACCTGGAGGCTGCCCGGGAGATTGCACTGCGGGGGGTCGGGGTGCACTACGACGGCAGCAGGGCCCACATGGTGGGCCGCCAGCAACAGCACGAACAGCACAGCATGTCGGAGGGGCTTCAGTGAGTGAGCGACGTAGAGGACTGGGCCGGGGGCTTGGTGCGCTGATCCCGCCGGCGCCGAAGGGAGGGGAGACGGGGGGACCGATCGTGGGGGCCGGGGCCACGTCCCCGACCGCGGTGCCGGTGCTGACTCCCGAGCGGGGGGTTGCCGCGGCGAAGGTTGCCACGCTTGCAGTGGAGGACGCCCCTTCCCAGGACACTCTGCGCGAGCCGGGGGGCCACGACGCCGATGCGCACGCCGTTTCACGTGAAACGGATGGCGCGAGCCCGGCCGGTGCCCACTTCGCCGAGCTGCCGCTGGACTCCATCACGCCCAACCCGCGCCAGCCGCGCGAGGTCTTCGACCCGGACGCCCTGGCCGAGCTGATCGCATCGATCCGCGAGGTCGGCCTGCTCCAGCCCGTGGTCGTCCGTCAGCTGGGTCCGGGGCACTACGAGCTCATCATGGGGGAGCGCCGCTGGCGGGCCTGCCGTGAGGCCGGCCTGGAGCGGATCCCCGCCATCGTCCGGGCCACCGAGGACGAGAAGCTGCTGCTGGACGCGCTGCTGGAGAACCTCCACCGGGCCCAGCTGAACCCGCTGGAAGAGGCGGCCGCCTACGACCAGCTGCTCAAGGACTTCAACTGCACGCATGACGAGCTCGCGGACCGCATCGGGCGTTCCCGCCCTCAGGTGTCCAACACCCTGCGCTTGCTGAAGCTCTCACCGGCCGTGCAGAAGCGGGTGGCCGCGGGCGTGCTGTCCGCCGGCCATGCCCGGGCGCTGCTCTCGCTCGACGACCCCGAGGCGCAGGACGACCTGGCCCGGCGCATCGTCGCCGAAGGGCTGTCCGTGCGGTCGGTGGAGGAGATCGTGACCCTGATGGGGTCCCGGCCCAAGAACGCGCGGGCCAAGGGGCCCCGGGCCGGCGGCCGGGTGTCGCCGGCACTGACCGATCTCGCCTCCCGGCTGTCGGACCGCTTCGAGACCAGGGTGAAGGTCGACCTGGGTCAGAAGAAGGGCAAGATCGTGGTCGAGTTCGCCTCGATGGAGGACCTGGAGCGCATCCTGGGAACGCTCGCGCCCGGCGAGGGCCGCGTCCTGGAGCAGCGGCTTTCCACCGGCGAGGGCGAGGCCGCCGAGTAGGAGCGCCCTGGCTGACGCTCGTTGATGGGCGGGTGTGTTTCACGTGGAACGTTTGCGTGCAACACACCCGCCCTTTGCCTTGTCGCGCTGTCCGCTCAATCGGGTCGCGGATACGATGCGTTGAGGTATGGCACATCCACGTTGGACACGGTTCACGGAGGGGCGGGGCCATGCGATCGGTGAGCCGGACCGGGCTGGTGGCAGCAGGCTTGGGCCTGGGGGCAGTCGGCGGTTTCGTCGGCAGTTTCCTGAGGGAACGCAGCGCACTGAGCGCCGCCCGGGGCGTGGCAGACGACGGAAGTGAGGAACTGGCTGCATGGGGCGTCGGCTCGTACCGCTCACGCTGGACAACCTCCCGGACCTGCCCAAGCGCTGCCGCGCCTGCGTCTTCTGGGAGTTGGACCCCGTCAGCGGCGAAGCCGCGCTGAGAGCCGGTCGACCCGAGCTGGAGAAGGAAGCCTGGATCTCCGCCGTGCTCCTGGAGTGGGGTTCCTGCGGCCGGGTGGTCTATGTGGACGACGTGCCGGTGGGCTTTGTGCTCTACGCTCCCCCGGCCTATGTGCCGCGCTCGACCGCCTTTCCCACCAGCCCCGTCGCCGCGGACGCGGTGCAGCTGATGACCGCCTGGCTGATGCCCGCCTACCAGGGCCAGGGTCTGGGCCGGGTCATGGTGCAGACGGTCGCCAAGGATGTGCTCAGGCGTGGCTTCAAGGCGATCGAGGCGTTCGGTGATGCCCAGTGGAAGGACCCGGCCTGTGTCCTTCCCGCCGACCACCTACTGGCGGTGGGCTTCAAGACCGTACGGCCGCACCTGCGCTATCCCCGGCTTCGGCTGGAGCTGCGTACGGCGCTGTCGTGGCGGGAGGACGTCGAGCTGGCCCTGGACCGGCTGCTGGGCGCGGTACAGAAGGAACCCGCACTGCGGCCCCTGTAATGCGAGAACGGGACTGCCCCCTCAGGGGGGCAGTCCCGTTTCACGTGAAACAGCGCGTGGCTTACGCGTGGATGCTTACGCGTGGATGAAGTCGGAGAGCTCGCGCTCCAGCGCCGCCTTCGGCTTGGCGCCCACGATGGTCTGCACGACCTCGCCGCCCTTGTAGACGTTCAGGGTCGGGATCGACATGACACCGTACTTGGCGGCGGTCGACGGGTTCTCGTCGATGTTCAGCTTGACGATCTCGATCTTCTCGCCGTACTCGGCGGCGATAGCCTCCAGCGACGGGGCGATCTGGCGGCACGGACCGCACCACGCGGCCCAGAAGTCCACCAGGACGGGCTTGTCGCTCTTGAGGACGTCCTCGTCGAAGGAAGCGTCGGTCACGTTCTTGAGAGCCACTGAGGTCTCCTCGGGTCTTTCTGCGTGGGGTGGGGGGTGGGGTGGATCAGGGGGTCTTCTCGGGCTCCCGGACCTTCTCGCTGTCCGTGAGGGAAGCGAGGAAACGCTCGGCGTCGAGTGCCGCGGAGCACCCGGTGCCGGCGGCGGTGATCGCCTGGCGGTAGGTGTGGTCGACCACGTCACCCGCGGCGAACACACCCGTGAGGTTGGTGCGGGTCGAGGGGGCTTCCACCTTGAGGTAGCCCTCGTCGTCCAGCTCCAGCTGGCCCTTGAACAGCTCGGTGCGCGGGTCGTGGCCGATGGCGATGAACAGGCCCGTCACCGGCAGCTCGGAGGTCTCACCGGTCTTGAGGTTGCGCAGCGTCAGCCCGGACAGCTTGCTCTCGCCGTGGATCTCGGCGACCTCGCTGTCCCAGATGAAGCGGATCTTCGGGTCGGCGAAGGCGCGCTCCTGCATCGCCTTGCTCGCCCGCAGGGTGTCCCGGCGGTGGACGATGGTGACCGACTTGGCGAAGCGCGAGAGGAAGGTGGCCTCCTCCATCGCGGTGTCGCCACCGCCGACGACGACGATGTCCTGGTCCTTGAAGAAGAAGCCGTCGCACGTGGCACACCAGGAGACACCGCGGCCGGAGAGCTCGTCCTCGCGGGGCAGGCCCAGCTTGCGGTGCTGGGAGCCGGTCGTCACGATCACGGCCTTGGCGCGGTGGACGGTGCCCGCCGAGTCCGTCACGGTCTTGATCTCGTCGCTGAGGTCGACGGCGACGACATCGTCCGGGATCAGCTCGGCGCCGAAGCGCTCGGCCTGGGCCCGCATGTTGTCCATGAGGTCCGGGCCCATGATCCCCTCACGGAATCCCGGGAAGTTCTCCACGTCGGTGGTGTTCATCAGCGCACCACCAGCGGTGACGGCGCCCTCGAAGACCAGAGGCTTCAGGGAGGCGCGGGCGGTGTAGAGCGCGGCCGTGTAGCCCGCAGGCCCGGAGCCAATGATGATCACGTTGCGGACGTCGCTCACGGGTGTCTTCCTTGTCTGCCGACAGCTGTATGGGTCCTTGCTGGGTCTCACCCCACCCAACGGATCCTACGGGGCGAGCATTCCCGGCGTGGACGACAGCGCGGCGCGCCACCCTCAGCTGCGCGGCAGGGTCAGCTGCCTCAGCACCTTCCCGGGCGCCGGGGCGGATGCGGTCTCGCACGAGGACGCCACCACATAGGCATCGACGAGCTGCGCGTCGCCCGGGTGGGGCAGCACCACCAGGTACGCGTCCTGCCCGTCGTACGTCTCCCGGTGGGCGGCGAGCGCCGGCTCGGAGCGGCCGATGCCCTGGCGGACGCACGGCGGTTCCACGGTCGCCGATGTGGTCGGTGTGCCGTCGGTGGAGGTGCGGGGACTGATTGGGCTGATCCCCTGTGCTCCGGCACTCTGGCCGTCCGGCGCCTTGAAGGACTGGTGGAGCAGGCTCGCCACCCTGGCGGAGAGGTCGTCCGCGGCGAGGGGGGACAGGGTGGCCTGGCTGCTGCCGGCTGCCGGTCCGTCGGCGTGCTGATCGGCGTCCTGTCCGGACTGCAGGAAGAAGGTGCCCACACCGATCACGGCTGCGGCACAGGCCGCCCCCAGCAGAGCCCGGGACCAGCGCCGGGGGCGCCGCGTGCCGGGGCCGGAGGCGGCGGGTGCCTGGCGACCCGGTCCGGTGACGGCGCGGGGGCGCGGACGGGAACGGTGCTCAGCCGTTTCACGTGAAACATGCTCGTGTGCAACACGGACGGAGGAGCTCTGCCCCTCGTTCTGCTCCCCCTCCGCCGTTTCACGTGAAACAACGGAGTCGGCCCCGGGGACGGTGGCATCGAGCAGGGCCTCGGCGGCCAGCGCCGCGTCGATCCGCTCGGCGACATCCACCGGCATCCGGGCCGGGCCGGGCAGCGTGCCCAGCAGGTCCTTGATCTCCGTCAGGGAGCTGTGGACGTCCTCGCAGACGGCGCAGTCGGCCAGGTGCTCCCGGACGTCCGCCGTACGGGACGGGGAGAGGATGCCCTCGGTGAGCGCGGAGATCTCCGCGACCTCCGGGTGCCCATCCGTGCCGGTCCTGGTCACGCTCGCCCACCTCCGCCCTTCACTGGATCCGAGTCGTTCTGCCCCGCCGGTGGTGGGACGGATGCGCCCTGCGACCGGTTCCTTTCCCTCCCGGCGGAGGCGCTACCCATGCCGTCGTGGCGCAGATGGGTGAGCATCGGCAACAGCCGTGCCCGGCCCCGGGCGCATCTGCTCTTCACGGTGCCGGGTGGCACCCCCAGGACGGCGGCCGCCTCCGCCACGGGATACCCCTGCATGTCGACGAGGACCAAGGCGGCCCGCTGGTCCGGTGGCAGCTTCGCCAGGGCACGGATCAGTTCACGATGCAGATCCCCGCGCTCGGCCGGCGCGGCGGCCGACTCGTGCGGTTCGAGGAGCTGCTCCAGGCGCTCGGTCTCGGCGAGCGGCGCGGTGCGCCGGGAGGCGGCCTTGCGGGCGCGGTCCAGGCAGGCGTTGACCGTGATCCGGTGGAGCCAGGTCGTCACCGCGGACTGGCCCCGGAAGGTGTGGGCGGCCCGGTAGGCGGAGACCAGGGCGTCCTGCACGGCGTCGGCGGCCTCTTCCCTGTCCCCGAGGGTGCGCAGCGCGATGGCCCAGAGCCGGTCGCGGTGCCGGCGCACGATCTCGGCGAAGGCATCGGGGTCCCCACCGACGTGCAGGGCCAGGAGCTCGGCATCCGTACTATCCGCCGGATCCCGCTGGCGCAGTTCACCGTCTTGCGATGCCACTCACCCAGCCCCTAACGCTGCCCAGCATCCATGATGGGACTAATCTATGAGATTTTCGGCAGTCGTGTTAAGGCGGCTACTTACCCAAGATGGGGATCACTTTTTAAGGCATAAACTGGACCAGCTTTGGCTGAAAGTGATCTGGTGGCTCCAGTGAGTGCTCATAACATGGGGCAGTCGGCTTTGATGTTTATGTTGCGCACTTTGGGGAATGGGGGCCACCTTGAGGCCGGGGCGTAAAAGCGTGACAGTAGCGGCTATTGGGGTTTCGGCGATTTTGCTGAACTCGCCCGCAAGTCAGGCGGCCAACTATAAGGCTCTGCTGGTGAATGGAGGAAGTAGTAGATGTTTGGAAGTGGAGAATTCCAGTACCGATAACGGCGCGAGGGTCCAGCAGTGGAGTTGTAATGGGCAGCCGGGGGCTCGATGGACTCTGGAATTTGAGGCGGAAGGTACGGAGGGGGTGGAATATTTCATGATAGTGAACCGGAACAGTGGAAAGTGTTTGGAGTTTGAAAACTCCAGCACAGACAACGGTGCCCGAGCTCAGCAGTGGGACTGTAACGAGCGTCTGGCTGGTCATTGGTGGCGAGGGGTTCAGATGAGCAATGGAAAGTGGGCCATAGAGAACTTGAACAGCCGGAAAGTTCTAGAAATTAGCAATTCAAGCTATGCTAATGGAGCGCCTGCCCAGCAGTGGTCTCTCTCTGTGACGGCGCCAGGCCAGGAATGGATCTGGGTAAAAGGGGCGGGGTAGATGATTGGCCTGCTGGTGTCGGTCTGCTGAGGCCAAGCGGGTCGCACGCAGTTCGAAATAAACGGTCCGACAGTAGAGGGAGAGCTGGCCGTGTGTATAACCAGCTACTGGCCGACCAGCTCCCCCGTTGACGACTGGTCGGCTTCGGCGAAGGCGTCGGGGTCCCCATCGACGTGCAGGGCCAGGAGCTCGGCATCGCTTGCGCCGTCACGAGCGACGTCGTCCACCGTCGAGCCCTCCCCCTGACCGACACGACCTGACGGTCAGCCGGTGAATCGCACTTCGGTGATGGCCTGTTTGTAGCCGGGATCGGTAAAGGTCTCATCATCGCGTGGAGCCAGGGGCACGTCCGTTACCCAGACCAGGACGTACCGGGTCTTGACGGGTTCCTTGAGCGAGACCGTCACCGTCTTCTCCGACGTCTGTCCCGTGGCCACCGGTTTCATGGCGCGCGGCTTCTTGGAAGGGCTCAGGGAGTCGACCGCGTAGAGGGAGAGTTTCGTGTGGTTCCCGCCATAGCGGAACTGGACCGTCGCGCCGTTGAGGTCCTGGTTGTCGCCCAGGTCGTAGACGATGCCGACGCCTTCCTTGAACGGAGCGAGCTTCGGCCCGTCGTTGAAGGTCCTGGTGCGCCAGTACGTGCCCGGGTCGTTGTCGTATGTCTCCCGCACATGGTCGCTCTGCTGCGGCAGCCCGTCCGGTGCGTACTCCTTGGCTCCCTGGATCTGGAGGGGCCTCGGTGTCTTCTGCGGGTTGTCGTCGCCCGACGACTGTGAGCGCGGGGTGTCCTCTTCGCCGTCCTTGAGCAGGGTGTCCGCCAGCTGCCAACTGCCCAGTCCGAGGGCGGCGATGAGCAGGGCCGACACCGTCCACTTCAGGGCCCGTCCCGTGCGGCCCTCCAGCGGAGGCGGAGGCACGGGCACCGGCGGGGCCGGTGCGGCGCCGCGCGCCGCGGCGTGGGGGCGGGGGTAGGGGGGCGGGGTCGTGAAGTCGGGCTCCGGCGGCCGGATGCGCGGCATCGCGGCGACCGCCTTGGCCAGCTCCTCCGGCGTGGTGCACGGCGGCTCCTGGCGGGAGGCGGTGGCGCCGTCGTTGACCAGGGCGCGCATGGCGAGCTCCGACAGCCCGCGGTGGACGCCGGCACGGACCTGGTCGGGGGCGATGAGGCCGACGCCCTTGGGCAGGCCGGGCAGCCCGTGGGCGTTGCCCTCGTAGGGCCAGCGCTGGGTGAGTGCCGCGTACAGCAGGGCGCCGATGGCCTCGGTGTCGGTGCGCTGCGGGTGTTCGGAGGTGATGCCGCGCAGGGCGGCCATGACGGCGAGGCCGCGGATGCGGTACTGCCCGGTCGCCGTACGCAGCACGGACCCGGGGTTGAGACGCAGGTGGGCGAGCCCCTCGCGGTGGGCGGCGGCCATGGCCTGGGACACCTGGCTGACGAGCTGGTACGCCTCGTGCGGTTCGAGCGGGCCGGAGGCGAGGACGGGAGTCAGCTCGGTGGCGTCGGGCAGCCACTCGTGGACCACGTAGACGAGGTCGTTCTCCTCGACCGCGTCGAGGACCTGGACGAAGCGGGGATCGCCGAGCAGGGCGGCGGAGCGGGCGGCGGCGAGGACGGGCCGGGCCCGGGGGTGGTCGGCGGGCAGGAGGTGGACCCCGACGGCGCGGCGCAGCTTCTCGTCGACGGCACGCCAGCTGCTGAATCCCTCCAGACGGGTGACGCACTCCTCCAGGCGGTACCTTCTGGCGAGCTTGTGACCGCTGTGCAGCTCGGGCTGCTGTGCGTCGCGCGCGGGGCTTTTGCTCTCCGCGCGCGAGTGGTCCTGGTGGGTGCTGGCCTTCTTCTGGGCCTTCGCCCCGTCGGCCGTGGCCGGGCCCGCCTGGGCGGTCAGCGGCTGGTCGCCGCTGTTGCCAGCCACGTCGACGGCAGCCGTGCTCCGTTCCGCCACCGTCGTTCCTGCCTCCCCATCCGTTGCACGCTGTCCACAGCCAAGACAATTGTGCCCACAGTCCGGCGCTATGCACGACACGCGGCGGCGGGCGATGGTTGTGCTCCGGTCAGCGACCGAGACGCCCGCGCACCATACCGACCATGGCGTTCAACTCCTCCACGCGCATCCGCTTCGCGGTGAAGAAGAAGACGACGATCAGGAGCAGTCCGCCACCGACCAGGGACGCGAGCGATCCGAGGACGCCGTTGCCCAGGCCCTGACCGATTCCGTAGGCCGCCGCGCCGGCGACGAGCGAGGCGGGGACGCAGGCGCCGATGAGGCGGGCGTAGGTGCGCACGACGCGCGCGCCGTCCAGGTCGGTGCCCAGCCGCGCTGCCAGCCTGCGCCAGGCGACGCCCACACCGACGGCGTAGGCGAGACCGTACGAGGCGGCCATGCCGGCGACCGCCCAGCGGGCGGGCAGGACGAGGTAGCTCACGAAGGAGGCGGCGCCGTTGACCGCGGCGACGATCACCGTGTTGTAGAACGGCGTACGCGTGTCCTCGTAGGCGTAGAAGCCGCGGAGGATGACGTACTGCGCGGAGAACGGGATCAGACCGAGGCCGAAGGCCATCAGGATGTAGCCGATGTTGGTGGCGGCGGAGACACCCGAGCCACCGAACATCAGGGTCGTCATCGGGACGCCGAGCGCCAGAAAGGCGAACGCGCAGGGCACGATCGCGACGGCCGAGGTGCGCAGGCCGTGGGAGAGATCGTCGCGGACGGCGACGGCGTCCCCGTCGTGGGCGGCACGGGAGATCCGCGGCAGGACGGCGGTCATGACCGAGACGGTGATGATGGCCTGCGGCATCTGCCACAGCTGCAGGGCGAAGTTGTAGGCGGTGATGCCGGTGCCCTTGTGCCCGGCCTTGTCGGCCAGGGCGCCGGCCTTGGTGGCCAGCTGGGTGACCACGACCATGCCCAGCTGGTTGGCGAGGACGAAGAAGAGGGTCCACTTGGCCAGGCCCGCGGCCTTGCCGAGGCCCTGGCCGCGCCAGTCGAAGCGCGGCCGGATGCGGAAACCGGCGTCCCGCAGGTAGGGGAACATCGCCAGGGCCTGGACCGCGAGACCCAGCAGCGTGCCGATGCCGATCAGGCGGACGCCCTCCGGCGTGATGGTCGCGGCGCTGACGTCCGTGCTGGTGAAGGGACCGAAGGCCCAGATGAAGGCGCCGAAGGTGGCGATGATGATGATGTTGTTCAGGACCGGGGTCCACATCATCGCGCCGAACCGGCCCCGGGCGTTGAGGATCTGCCCCAGGACGACGTGCACGCCCATGAAGAACAGGGTCGGCACGCAGTAGCGGGCGAAGGCGACCGCCACGTCCATCCGTGCCGGGTCGTCGGCGATCGTCGGCGACATCATCCGGATGAAGAGCGGAGCGCCCAGCACACAGAGGGTGGTGACGCCGGCCAGCAGCACGACCACCAGGGTCAGGAGGCGGTTGGCGTAGGCCTCGCCGCCGTCCTCGTCGTTCTTCATGGCGCGCACCAGCTGCGGGATGAACACCGAGTTCAGTGCGCCACCGGCGACGAGGATGTAGATCATCGTCGGCAGGACGTTGGCGACCTGGTAGTCGTCGTTGAGCGTGCTGACACCGATGGCCGCGGCCATCACCAGGTTGCGGCCGAAGCCCAGGAGGCGGGAGACCATCGTGCCGGCGGCCATGATCGCGCTGGACTTCAGCAGACCCGCGGCCTTGCCACCCTTGCCGGCGGCCGGTGCCTCGGCCACCTGCTCCGGTTCCGGTTCGGTGGTGGGCTCGGTCGGCTGCGGTGCGACGGGCGGGGGCACGTAGGCGCCCGGCGGGGGCACCTGGCGGCCCACCGGCTGCTGGGGCTCGTAGGGCTGCTGCTGGTCGCGGTAGAGGTGGGCGAAGGCGTCGCGGGGCCGGCCCTCGGCGGGCTGCTCGTCGAAGCCGCCCACACCCATGATCTGGGTCTCGTCGGCGTCACCGTACGGCTGCGGCTGCGGCTGCGGCTGCTGTTGCTGCGCCTGCGGCGGGGCGTACTGGGCCTGGGCCGGCGGCCATGTCTGCTGGCGGGGGTAGGGGGCCGAGGCGTAGGTGTCCCGCAGGTACGGGTCCCGTGCGTACGGGCCGCCCTGCTGACCCTGGTCCGTTCCGCCCGTCGTGCCCATGGCGCCCTGGTCCATCACGGGGGGAGGCGTCTGGCCGGGCGGAATGTGGGCAGGCGGGATCGGCGGGTACGGACCCCGCTGCCCACCGCCGGTGCCCTGACCGCGGTCACCGTCGTACGGCGCGCTCATCGCTACCCCACCTCATCGTCGGCGGCGGGCTGGCCCCACCGCACGCTCAACGTTCCACTTTCTCACCCGGGCCGGACGGCTCACCGTTCCGCGCCCCGGTTTCGGCTGCCGGATCACCCGGCTGCTCGGGCTCGTCCTCGCCGGTTCCGCCCTCGCCGTCGCCGGGCCGGTCGCCACCGGGCCCTTCGCCGCCCGCGTCCGGTCCGCCGTCCTGGCCGGGACCGTCACCGGCGGTGCCACGGGCGGCCGCCCGCTTGCGTCGCTGGAGGTAGATCCGCAGGCCTGCGAGGACGAGGAGGAGCACCCCACCGGCGATGACCAGCAGAACCATAGGGGTGATGGAGGTGACATGCACAGTGAAGCGGATCGGTTCGCCGTACGGCTGGCCGTCCTCGGCGTAGAGCCGGGCCGTCACCTGCACCGGGCCGTTGGCGTTGGCCCGGGTCTCGAACTTCACCGTCTGCTGCCGTCCGCCGCCGACCTCGACGGGCTGGGAGGCGTCGATCTTGAGGCGGTTGGGCTGGCTGGAGGTGAGGACGAGCTTGAGCCCGCGGACCCCCTGCAGCAGGCCGTTGTGCACGGTCACGGGGATGGTCGCGCTGCGGCCGGAGAGCGTGGCGTCGGACTTCTTGATCAGCTGCACCTGGCGGGTGAGCTGGTCGAGGTAGGACTGCACGGCGTCCCGGAAGGCGGCCGCACCCTGCGGGTCGCCGCGCCAGGACGTGGACATCTCCCGCATGATCGCGCTGCCGAAGGGGGTGACCACGCGGTCCTGGGCGGTGAGGATGACCTTGAAGCTGTCCAGGGTGGTCTGGGTGCGCTGGATCGCCTCGAACGCCTCGGTGGGCAGCTCCTGGGCCCGCAACGCGTCCGGGTAGGACCCCGGGCCGGGAACGTGCCGGCCGGCCGCCGGGTCGGGCTGGAAGGCGGCCGCGGCGCCCAGATCGGCGGACTGGCTCCAGCGGCCGTCCGCCAGAGCGCCCAGCGCGGTCGCCATCGCCTGGGCCTGGCTCGCCGTGGGCATGCGCTGCGGGGCGACGACGATGCTGCGCTCGTTGTCCGGGGCCTGCTTGGTGACCACGAGGCTCTGGGCCAGGAAGCGCTGCACGGCGAGGGAGGCGTCCTCGGCCCGGATCATGTCGCCCTGGAAGGCGGTGGAGAGCCGGGCGTCGGCCACGATCGCGGTGTTGCCGCCGCCGATCTGCCGGGCCGCCGTCGGGGCGTAGGGGACGGGCTCGCGGAGGCTGTCGCTGCGGGCGATGACGTTGTGGGCGCCGGCCGAGGTGGCCACGTCCACGATGGAGGAGTCGACAGCGCCGTCGACGGGCCAGGCGAAGTCCGTGCGCGGCTTCACGCCGAGGATCGTGTCGACGGTGGTCGAGGCCAGCTCGGTGGCGGACTGCAGGTGGCTGAGGGCGCCGGAGACGTCCTTGCCCCGGTGGGCCAGGGAGGCGATGTCCGGGTCGCCGAAGGGCAGGGCCACCACCTGGTGGTCGGCGACGGCCTGCTGCAGCTGGTTGAGCCACTGCTTGGCCACCGCCTGACCGTGGCCGGGGGTGTTCTCCTGCCCGTTGCGGCCGCTGACGTGGTAGCTCTTCGTCATGGCCTCGACGGTGGCGAGCAGGTCCGGGTCGATCACCCAGGTGACCGGCAGGTTCTTGCCGAGCGCCACGAGCTGCTGCAGGCGCCCGCCGGGCGCGAGCTCGGCCGCGAGGTCGTCGTTGGGGAAGACCGGCGTCTGCTGCTGGTCGGACTCGGTGCGGGCCGTCAGGTGGGTCGCCGAGATCAGCGGCCACAGGAAGGTCAGCCGGGTCTTCTTGCCGTCGGTCGCGGAGGGCTGCCAGGGCAGGAGCGTGCGCTGGATGCCCAGCACACGCTCGTAGGACTGCCCGCCGGACTGCCCGGAGAGCGTGACGCCCAGCTGGTAGACGCCGTCCTTGCTCAGGTCGAGGTCCTTGGCGGGCACGCTCAGGGTGAAGTCGCGGCTGGTGCCCGGCGGCAGGCTGTCGAGCTTCTGGGCGTGGTTGCCGCCGACCTCGGAGCCGTCGGAGGACGAGTAGGGGGCCTGGTCGCCGATGGCGTCGATGTCACTGCGCGTGGTGACCTGGGGGCCCACCCGCAGCCCCACGTGGGCGCCGGTGATCGTCGAGCGGCTGTTGTTGGTGACGTGACCCGAGACGACGAGCGTGTCGTCCTGCTTGGGCGCGACGGGGGCCAGGGAGTCCACGGAGACGTCGACCGCGGACGTGCCGCCGGACTCCGCCGCCCGGGCCGCGGGCAGCTGCCCCAGCCCCAGGACCACCAGCAGGCCGGTGAGCACCAGGACGGCCCAGCGTGACCGCCGGAAGGCAGGAGCGGGCCGTGTCCCGTACAAGGCCTCCTGGACCTCTGCCGCCTCGGCCACGCGCTCGCCCGTCCCTCGTCGTGTCAGTGGTCGTCGGATGGTGCGTCCACGAATGGTAACGAGGCCCGCTGTGGCGAAGTGCCGCGGACCGCATCACAAGATCGCCACCGGGTCCGTTGTCCGGGCTGCGCCTGCTTTGCCGGAGCTGCCGGAAACCGCCCCATAACGAGGAGGCCGCGGCGCGCGCGGACACGTACCCTCTTCTGTTGTGCCGAACGCCAACCATGACAGCCCCACCCTGCCGTCGACCAACGAGCTCAGCCAGGCGCAGCGCCGTGCCGTGAGCGAGCTCCTGCGGGTCTCCCCCGTGGCCGACGACCTCGCCCGCCGCTTCCGGGACGCCGGCTTCACGCTCGCCCTGGTCGGCGGATCCGTGCGCGACGCGCTGCTCGGCAGGCTCGGCAACGATCTCGACTTCACCACCGACGCCCGTCCGGAGGACGTGCTGAAGATCGTGCGGCCGTGGGCGGACGCCGTCTGGGAGGTCGGCATCGCCTTCGGGACCGTGGGGTGCCGCAAGTCGGACTTCGACATCGAGGTCACCACATACAGGTCGGAGGCGTACGACCGGACCTCCCGCAAGCCCGAGGTCTCCTACGGCGACTCCATCGAGGAGGACCTCGTCCGTCGCGACTTCACCGTCAACGCGATGGCCGTGAAGCTGCCGGAGAAGGAGTTCGTCGACCCGCACAACGGTCTGCAGGACCTGGCGGCCCGGGTGCTGCGCACCCCGGGGACGCCGGAGGAGTCCTTCTCGGACGACCCGCTGCGCATGATGCGGGCCGCGCGGTTCGCGGCCCAGCTCGACTTCGAGGTCGCCCCCGAGGTCGTGGCCGCCATGACCGGGATGGCCGAGCGGCTGGAGATCGTCTCCGCCGAGCGGATCCGGGACGAGCTGAACAAGCTCATCGTCTCCGACCACCCCCGCAAGGGCCTCGCCCTGCTCGTCGACACCGGTCTGGCCAAGCGGGTCCTGCCCGAGCTGCCGGCCCTGCGGCTGGAGCGCGACGAGCACCACCGCCACAAGGACGTCTACGAGCACACGCTCACCGTCCTGGAGCAGGCCATCGACCTGGAGACCGAGGGCCCCGACCTGGTGCTGCGCCTGGCGGCACTGCTGCACGACATCGGCAAGCCCAGGACGCGCCGCTTCGAGAAGGACGGCCGGGTCTCCTTCCATCACCACGAGGTGGTGGGTGCGAAGATGACCAAGGCGCGGCTGACCAAGCTCAAGTACTCCAACGAGATGGTCAAGGACGTCTCGAAGCTGGTCGAGCTGCACCTGCGCTTCCACGGCTACGGCACCGGCGAGTGGACCGACTCGGCCGTGCGCCGGTACGTGCGCGATGCCGGCCCGCTGCTGGAGCGGCTGCACAAGCTGACGCGCTCGGACTGCACGACCCGCAACAAGCGCAAGGCCAACGCCCTCTCCCGCGCTTACGACGGTCTGGAGGAGCGCATCGCCCGCCTGCAGGAGCAGGAGGAGCTGGATGCGATCCGCCCGGACCTGGACGGCAACGAGATCATGACGATCCTCGGCATCAAGCCCGGTCCGGCGGTCGGCAAGGCCTACCAGCACATGCTGGAGCTGCGCCTGGAGCACGGGCCGATGAGCCACGAGGCGGCGGTCGCCGCCCTCAAGGAGTGGTGGGCGGCCCAGGACCAGGGCTGACGTTCAGGGCCGACGTTTCACGTGAAACGTCAGCGGGGCGGTGTTTCACGTGAAACACCGCCCCGCTGCTTTTCCCTTACTTCTTGTTGTCCGCCAGGCAGAGCACGAAGTTGTTCCGGCGCTCTTCCCAGGTCAGGGCGGCGACGGTGCCCTCGACGCCGTTGCACACCGAGTCGGAGTAGGTGCCGCTGACCTTCTTCAGCACCTTGTGGGTGGCCTTGGCGTCGGTGCAGTCCACCTTGTGGATCTCCGGCTTGTTCTCGGTGCCGGAGTTCCGCAGGCAGTCGCCGACCGCGAGCTTCTGGGTGTCGTCGCCCTTGCTGAAGAACCAGCCGCAGGCGGCCACGATGATCGCAATGATCGGGACCACGACCTTGCGGATGAACTTCAGCTTCGAGCGCTTGGGCGGCTGCACCGGGTTCCCGGGGAAGGTGCCGGGCTGGCCGTAGGGAGCCGGGGGCTGCTGGCCGTAGGGGCCGGGCTGCTGGGGGTACGGACCCGGCTGCTGCGGGTACGGGCCCGGCTGCTGGCCGTACGGGGCGGGCGGCTGCTGGCCGTAGGGGGTGCCGCCGCCCTGGGGGGCGTACGGGTGCTGGTTGGGCGGCGGAGTGGTCACGGGTGTCCTCTGGAGCGTTGAAAATCAGACAGGCGGTGCAGCGTAAGGTACCCCGTGTCCATGACATTCCAGGGTTTTCGAGCGGTCCTGTGGCCTTGATGTAACACTTATCGGCGGCTAAATCCCGCCAATGCGGCAGTAATCGCCGCATAGAGAAAAGCCGTCACCAGGATCAGGGCGGCTGAGCGGCCGTCAGGCGGCAGCATGAGGGCGGCCACGGCTGCCGCGCCGACGAAGGCGACGTTGAACAGCACGTCGTACACGGAGAAGATCCGCCCCCGGAAGGCGTCGTCGATGGACGCCTGCAGCACGGTGTCCGTCGTGATTTTGGCCCCCTGCGTGGTGATGCCCAGGGCGAACGCCGCGACCAGCATGGGAGCGGGAGCGAAGGGCAGGCCGAGCGCGGGTTCCAGGAGCGCCGACGCCCCGGCGCAGGCGAGCATCCAGCCGCGGCGCCCCAGCCGCTGCACCGCCCAGGGCGTGACGAGGGCGGCGGTGAAGAACCCGGCCCCCGACGCGGCGACGGCGTAGCCGAGCAGGGCCAGCCCGGTCGATCCGTCACCGGCCCAGGCATGCCGGCACAGCACCAGCACCGTGACCGTCAGCGCCCCGTAGCAGAAGCGCATGAGCGTCATGGCCGCCAGCGCCCGGGCCGCGACGGGGCGTTGTGCAAGGTGACGCAGCCCCTCGGCGAGCCCCCGGGCGGTGGCCGCCACCGTCGTCCGCAGCCGGATGTCCGGTGCCGGGACGTCCGGGCCGAGCAGGTCGGCGGGCAGCCGCAGGGCGCTCAGCCCGGCGACCAGATAGAGGACACCGCTCAGGAGCACCACTCCGGCGTCCGAGACGCCGCCCCCTGATGTGCCGAGCCGTGCGGCGAAGGCCAGGCCGCCGCCGGCCGTGGCGGCGAGCGTGCCCGCGGTGGGGAAGAGGGAGTTGGCGATGACCAGGCCCTCGGGGGAGTCCACGACGCGGGGGAGCGACGCCGAGAGCCCGGCGAGGACGAAGCGGTTGACGGCGGTGACCGAGAGCGCGGAGGCGTAGAAGAGGCCGTCGGGGACGTGGGCGACGATGAGCAGTGCGGTCACCGCGGCCAGCGCGCCGCGCAGCAGGTTGCCGTGGAGCAGCACCTGGCGGCGGCGCCAGCGGTCGAGGAGCACTCCGGCGAAGGGGCCCAGCAGGGAGTAGGGCAGGAGCAGGACGGCCATGGCGGAGGCGATGGCCGCGGCGGACGCCTGCTTCTCGGGGGAGAAGACGACGTACGCGGCGAGGGCGACCTGGTAGACGCCGTCGGCGGCCTGGGACAGCAGCCGGACCGTCAGCAGGCGGCGGACGGGGCGCAGCCGGAGCAGAACGCGGAGATCCCGCACGACAGGCATGGCGCACAGCCTCACACACCACAGGGGTCCCCGGGCGGACAACCCGGGGACCCCTGTGAGTGACGAGCAGCCGAGGGCGCCTTAGCGCTCGACCTCGCCCTTGATGAACTTCTCGACGTTCTCGCGGGCCTCGTCGTCGAAGTACTGCACCGGCGGGGACTTCATGAAGTACGAGGAGGCGGAGAGGATCGGGCCACCGATGCCCCGGTCCTTCGCGATCTTCGCGGCGCGCAGGGCGTCGATGATGACACCGGCGGAGTTCGGGGAGTCCCAGACCTCGAGCTTGTACTCCAGGTTCAGCGGGACGTCGCCGAAGGCGCGGCCCTCGAGGCGGACGTAGGCCCACTTGCGGTCGTCGAGCCAGGCCACGTAGTCCGAGGGACCGATGTGGACGTTCTTCTCGCCCAGGTCGCGGTCGGGGATCTGGGAGGTGACGGCCTGCGTCTTGGAGATCTTCTTGGACTCCAGGCGCTCGCGCTCGAGCATGTTCTTGAAGTCCATGTTGCCGCCGACGTTCAGCTGCATCGTGCGGTCGAGGACGACGCCGCGGTCCTCGAAGAGCTTGGCCATCACGCGGTGCGTGATGGTGGCGCCGACCTGCGACTTGATGTCGTCACCGACGATCGGCACGCCGGCCTCGGTGAACTTGTCCGCCCACTCCTTGGTGCCGGCGATGAAGACCGGGAGGGCGTTGACGAAGGCGACCTTGGCGTCGATGGCGCATTGCGCGTAGAACTTGGCGGCGTCCTCGGAGCCGACCGGCAGGTAGCAGACCAGGACGTCGACCTGCTTGTCCTTGAGGACCTGGACGACGTCGACCGGGGCCTCGGCGGACTCCTCGATGGTCTCGCGGTAGTACTTGCCGAGGCCGTCGAGGGTGTGGCCACGCTGGACGGTCACGCCGGTGGCGGGCACGTCGCAGATCTTGATGGTGTTGTTCTCGCTCGCACCGATGGCGTCGGCGAGGTCGAGGCCGACCTTTTTCGCGTCGACGTCGAACGCGGCGACGAACTCCACGTCACCGACGTGGTAGTCGCCGAACTGCACGTGCATCAGACCCGGCACGCGGCCGTTCGGGTCGGCGTCCTTGTAGTACTCGACGCCCTGCACCAGCGAGGCGGCGCAGTTGCCCACACCCACGATCGCTACGCGAACCGAACCCATTGGCGGTTGCTCCCTGTTTGTACTCGACGAAGCCCTGCGGGGTGCAGGACTCACTTGTCCGGGCCGTTGCGTGTGTCACGCCCGGCCCGCTCGCTCTCGATCAGCTCGTTCAGCCAGCGGACTTCGCGCTCCACGGACTCCATGCCGTGCCGTTGGAGTTCGAGGGTGTAGTCGTCCAGCCGTTCCCGGGTGCGGGCCAAGGAGGCGCGCATCTTCTCCAGGCGCTCCTCCAGCCGGCTGCGGCGGCCTTCCAGCACCCGCATCCGTACGTCCCGCGAGGTCTGTCCGAAGAACGCGAACCGGGCGGCGAAGTGCTCGTCCTCCCAGGCGTCCGGGCCGGTGTGGGTCAGGAGCTCCTCGAAGTGGTCCTTGCCCGCGGCCGTCAGCCGGTAGACGATCTTGGCCCGCCGTCCGGCCAGGGCCGCCGTGGAGGCGGTTTCCGGAGCGCTCCCGGGCTCCTCGACCAGCCAGCCGTTCGCCACGAGGGACTTCAGGCAGGGGTAGAGGGAGCCGTAGCTGAACGCGCGGAACACCCCGAGCGAGGTGTTCAAGCGTTTCCGCAGCTCGTAGCCGTGCATCGGGGACTCGCGGAGCAGGCCGAGGACGGCGAACTCGAGGATGCCGGAGCGTCTGCTCATATTTCGCCTCCTTGTCCCCCACAGCCTAGTCCTTGATGATCCGATCCTTATTGGTCCCTTATGCCGAGCTGATGTATCGACTCGATACATCCAGACGATAGGGCCGGCGCCCCGAGCGGACAAGAGCGGGCACGGTGAACGAGGTCACATCACTGATTCGTGGGACACAACGGGCCTGATTTGGAGTGAAGGTCCGCAGAGGGCGTGATTTGGCCGTGCGTAGTCTGTGCGGCATGCAGACCAGCGGGAACCGGGTGACGCCGACACGCGTCCTCGACCCGTATGCAGCAGTGCGGACCGTAGCTCGGGGGGACAGCCGGCTCGCACACCGGGGGGAACGCAAGCCACCTGCAGCTGTCAGGCGCACAGTGCCTGCCCGAGGAGTAATCGTTCGATGAGCGAGCACCGCCGCAAGCCGCCGCAGCCTCAGGGCGGCGGACGAGCCGCGGCCCGTCGCGCGGCCCCGCAGCCGGCGTCCGGCCGTCGCGCCGCACCACACAGCAATCCGGGCGCGCCGGGTCACGGCCGTGACGGGGCCCGGGCCGTCGGCCGGGCCGACACCCGCCGGAGCGACCGGCGATCGAGCGCCCCCGGCGGGCGCAGACGCCCGCCGGCCGCGGGAGCGGCCGGCGGGGGCCGCGGCGGCAGGAGGGACGGCCGGCCCGCGGCGAAGCGCTTCATCGACTACCCGCGCGCGGGGAAGACGGGCGCACGGCGCTGGATCCCGTCCTGGAAGCTGATCACCGGCATGATCGTCACCTTCGCCGGCCTGATCGTGGGCATCGTGGGCGTCGCCCTTGCGGTGGTGCAGGTGCCCGATGCGCAGAAGGCGTCGAAGGTCCAGAAGAACGTCTACTACTGGTCCGACGGCAAGCAGATGGTGGTCGCCGGCGGCGGCAGCCTCAACCGGCAGATCGTGCCGATCAGCCAGATCCCCACGTCCATGCAGAACGCGGTGATCTCCGCCGAGAACGCCAGCTTCGAGAAGGACTGGGGCGTCGACCCGATGGGCATCCTGCGCGCCGTCGTGAAGATGGCGCAGGGCGGTGAGACGCAGTCCGGCTCCACCATCACCCAGCAGTTCGTGAAGAACACCTACCTGAGCCAGGAGCAGACGCTCAAGCGCAAGGCCACCGAGCTGCTGATCTCGGTGAAGGTGGGAGCGACCAAGGACAAGCCCTTCATCCTGGCCGGCTACCTCAACACCGCCTATTACGGACGCGGCGCGTACGGCATCCAGGCGGCGGCCCGCGCGTACTTCGACAAGGACTGCGCGGACCTCACGCCCAGCGAGAGCGCGTTCCTCGCGGCGACGCTGAACGGCCCGAACCTCTACGACCCGTACGGCGGCCAGGGGCCGGCGGCGACGCCGGAGAAGAACACCAAGCGCGCCACGGACCGCTGGAAGTGGACGCTGGACCGTGAGGTCCAGGTCGGCCGCATGGACAAGGCCGAGCACGACAAGTGGGTGGCCAAGGGCTTCCCGCAGCCGCAGAAGCCCAAGCCGGCGACCAACCGGGCGGGCCAGATCGGCTACCTCACCGACCTCGCCGACAACTACATCGTCGCCCACTCCAAGATCAGCAAGGCCGAGCTGGACAAGGGCGGCTACCAGATCTACACGACGTTCGACCGCGACAAGATCAACGCGCTGGCGCAGTCCGTCGAGGAGGTCCGCAAGGCCAACATCAAGCCGAAGGTGCGCGACGTCGACCAGTTCGTGCAGTTCGGCGGCGCATCGGTGGAGCCCAAGACCGGCAAGATCGTCGCCATCTACGGCGGCGAGAACGCGCTGGAGCACTACACCAACAACGCCGACTACACCGGCGTCCAGGTCGGCTCGACCTTCAAGCCGTTCGTGCTGGCCGCCGCGATGACCCACGGCAAGCGCAACCCCGGCCTCGGCCCCAACCAGAGCGACAGCCAGCGCACTGTCGTCTCGCCGGACAGCATCTACAACGGGAACAACAAGCTGACCCTGCGGACGTACAACGGCACCGTCTGGCACGACCAGGACGGCAAGGAATGGCACCAGCCGAACGACGGTGACGAGGACAGGGGCCTCATCACGCTGCGCACCGCCATGCAGTTCTCGGTGAACACCCCCTACATCCAGCTCGGCATGGACGTCGGCACGGACCTGGTGAAGGAGGCGGCGCTCAAGGCGGGCCTGGACAAGGACCAGCTGGCCTCGATCACGCCCACCTTCTCGCTGGGCACCTCCGCCCCCAGCGCCATCCGGCTCGCCGGCGCGTACGCGACCTTCGCGGCCTCCGGCAAGCAGGTCGACCCCTACTCGGTGGAGAAGGTGGAGAAGGACGGCAAGCCGGTCTACGAGCACGAGCTCAAGAGCGCCCAGGCCTTCGATGCCAACGTCGCCAACAACGTCACCGACGTGCTGAAGACGGTCGTGGAGTCGGGCACCGGCACCAAGGCCAAGCTCGGCGACCGTCCGGTGGCGGGCAAGACCGGTACGACCGACGGCAACCGCTCGGCCTGGTTCGCCGGCTACACCCCGCAGCTGTCGACGGCGATCGGCATGTACCGCGTGGACCCGAACGCCAAGAAGCAGGAGTTCCTCTCGATGCGCGGCGTGGGCGGTCAGCCCACGATCCACGGTGCGTCGTTCCCCGCCGAGATCTGGGCCGACTACATGGGCCAGGCGCTCAAGGGCCAGCCCGTGATGCAGTTCGACCCGCCGCAGCCGATCGGCCAGAAGGTCTACGGCGACGGGGCGAGCCCCGTCCCCAGCCCGGTGCCCTCGGCGTCGGCGGCCTCGCCCTCCCCGGCGGCGTCCCCCTCGCCCTCGAAGTCCCCCTCCGCCTCACCCTCGCCGAGCGCGTCCTGCGGTGGCCTGTTCGAGCCCAAGTGCAAGCCGAACGGTGGCGGCAAGGGCAACGGCGGCACGACCGGTGGGCCCGGTGGTACGGGCGACACCGGCGGCGACACCGGCGAAACCCCGACGAGCGGCCCGACCCGCCGCGGTCAGCAGGGCGGTGGCGGCCTCTTCGGCGGCCCCGGCGGCTGATTGTCATACGAATAGGCGCGATGCGCCTGAGCAGGTCGTTTCACGGGCCGTCCCGCACGTTCGCGGGGCGGCCCGTGCGGTTGTCCACAGGCTCCGCACCGCTCCTGGCCCGTACGGCAGGATGGGCGCATGAGGAGCGCGCGGGACGATCAGCCAGTACGGCCCACCGTCGAGGACGAGGTGGCCGCCGCCGGCAGCGAACTCATCGGGGGGCCGATGGGGCGGCGGGCCCTGCTCGGCGCGGGATGGTGGTCGCCGGTGCGGGTGATCGCCCTCGTGGCGATCGGCCTGTTCGCGCTGGGCATGGTGCAGAAGCTGCCCTGCTACAACTACGGCTGGTTCTTCGGCGCCACCACGCAGTACACCCACGCCTGCTACTCCGACATCCCCCACCTCTACTACGGGCGCGGCTTCGACCAGGGGCTCATCCCCTACTTCGATCACATTCCGCAGACCGTCTCCGGGGGCATGGACTACCTGGAGTACCCGGTGCTCACGGGCCTGTTCATGGAGGTGGCGGCGCTGCTGACACCCGGTGGCGGCACGCTGCAGCACCGCGAGCAGATGTACTGGTTCGTCAACGCCGGGATGCTCATGGCCTGTACGGCCGCCATCGCCGTGTGCGTGGCGCGCACCCACCGCCGCCGGCCCTGGGACGCCCTGCTGTTCGCCCTGGCACCGGCCTTCGCGCTGACGGCCACCATCAACTGGGACCTGTTCGCGGTCGCCCTGACGGCCGGCGCGATGGCGGCCTGGTCGCGCGGCCGGACGGTGGCGGCGGGCGTGCTGATCGGCCTGGCGGCCGCGGCCAAGCTGTACCCGGCCCTGCTGCTGGGGCCGCTGTTCGTGCTGTGCCTGCGGGCCGGGCGGCTGCGGGCGTTCGGCTCGGCGGTGGCCGCGGCCGTCGCGTCCTGGCTCGTGGTGAACCTGCCGGTGATGCTCACGCACGACGCGAGCGGCTTCCACATCCGGCCGGGCTGGGCGAAGTTCTACACCTTCAGCCAGGAGCGGCCGATCGACTTCGGCTCGGTGTGGCTCTTCCTCTCCCAGCGCACCGGGAACCCCCTGGAGGACGCCAACACCTACGCGTCTGCGCTGATGGTCCTGGGCTGCCTGGGCATCGGAGTCCTCGCCCTGTGCGCGCCCCGGCGCCCGCGCTTCGCCCAGCTGGCCTTCCTGGTGGTGGCCCTGTTCATCCTGGTCAACAAGGTCTACTCGCCGCAGTACGTGCTGTGGCTGGTGCCGCTGGCCGCGCTGGCCCGGCCCAAGTGGCGGGACTTCCTGATCTGGCAGGCCTGCGAGGTCCTGTACTACCTGGGCATCTGGTTCTACCTGGCCTACACCGGCAGCGGGGACAAGCACCAGGGCCTGCCCCCCGAGGGCTACCAACTGGCCATCGTCGCCCACCTGCTGGGCACGCTCTACCTCTGCGCGCTGGTCGTGCGCGACATCTGGTTCCCCGAGCGGGACGTGGTGCGCCGCGACGGCTCCGACGACCCCTCCGGAGGCGTGCTGGACGGGGCCCCGGACATATGGATCCCGGGTTCCGTGCGTCGCGAGCGCCGGACGGAACCCGCCTCGGTCGCACGCGTCGAGTGGGGCACCGGGAGCCGCACCCCGTGAGGTGACGGCCCCCGGCCCCGGATCACGGGGGTGGGAACAGTGGGATCGGCAGGAACAGCGGGATCAGTGGTCGACCACGCGGTCGAACTGCGTGGTGGTGTGCCGCAGGTGGGCCACCAGCTCGTCGCCGACCTGCGGGGCGGGAGCATCGGAGGGCACGAACAGGATCGAGACCTGCATGTGCGGGGGCTCGGCGAACCAGCGCTGCTTGCCGGCCCACACGAAGGGCGACAGGTTGCGGTTCATCGTGGCCAGGCCCGCCCGGGCCACGCCCTTGGCGCGCGGCATCATGCCGTGGAGCGCCTTGGGCGCCTCCAGGCCGACGCCGTGCGAGGTGCCGCCGGCCACCACCACGAGGTAGCCGTCCCCGGTGGCCTTCTGCTGGCGGTAGCCGAAGCGGTCGCCCTTGGCCACCGGCGTGACGTCCAGCACCGCGCCCCGGTAGTGGGTCGCGTCGTGGTCGCCCAGCCACAGCCGGGTGCCGATGCGGGCCCGGAAGCGGGTGTGCGGGAACTGCTGCTGCAGCTGGGCGAGCTCCTCGGCCTTGAGGTGGCTGACGAACATCGTGTGCAGCGGCAGGTGGGCGGCGCGCAGCCGCTCCATCCACGCGGCGACCTCGTCGACCCCGCTGGTGCCGTCGGCGTGGTCGAGCGGGAGGTGTATCGCGAAGCCCTCCAGGCGCACGTCCTCGATGGCCGCGTGCAGCTTGGGCAGGTCCTCCTCGCTGATGCCGTGCCGCTTCATGCTGCTCATGACCTCGATGACGACGCGCGCGCCGACCAGCCCGCGCACGCCCTCGACCGAGGAGACCGAGCGGATGGCCCGGTCGGGCAGCGGCACCGGCTCCTCGCCGAGCCGGAAGGGGGTCAGCACCAGCAGGTCACCGCTGAACCAGTCCTTGATGCGGGCTGCTTCGTAGGTGGTGCCGACGGCGAGGGTGTCGGCCCCCATGCGGGTGACCTCCTCGGCCAGCCGCTCGTGGCCGAAGCCGTAGCCGTTGCCCTTGCAGACCGGGATGATCCCGGGGAACTGCTGGATGACGGACTGCTGGTGTGCCCGCCAGCGCGCGGTGTCGACGTAGAGCGTGAGCGCCATGGCCGGTCCCGGAACCTTTCCCTGAGTGTCGTTGGAGCCGTTGGATCAGCGACGAGACATGTACATGTCGAGCGCCTTGTGGAGCAGCTTGTTCAGCGGGAAGTCCCACTCGCCGAGGTACTCGGCCGCCTGGCCGCCGGTGCCGACCTTGAACTGGATCAGGCCGAAGAGGTGGTCGTTCTCGTCGAGGGAGTCACCGATGCCGCGCAGGTCGTAGACGCTCGCGCCCAGCGCGTAGGCGTCGCGCAGCATCCGCCACTGCATGGCGTTCGACGGACGGACCTCGCGCTTGTGGTTGGCGGAGGCGCCGTAGGAGTACCACACGTGCCCGCCGACGATCAGCATCGTCGCCGCGGCGACGGCCTCGCCCTCGTGGACGGCGAAGTACAGCCGCATGCGGTTGGGGTCCTCGTTGTTGAGGGCCGTCCACATGCGCTGGAAGTAGCTCAGCGGCCGCGGGCGGAACTTGTCGCGCTCCGCGGTGATCTCGTACAGGTGCTGCCAGGTCGGCAGGTCCTCGTAGCCGCCCTGGACGACCTCGACGCCGGCCTTCTCGGCCTTCTTGATGTTGCGCCGCCACAGCTGGTTGAAGCCCTTGTGGACGTCCTCCAGCGAGCGGCCCTCCAGCGGCACCTGGAAGACGTAGCGGGGCTGGACGTCACCGAAGCCGGCACCGCCGTCCTCGCCCTGCTGCCAGCCCATGCGGCGCAGCTGGTCGGCGACCTCGAAGGCGCGCGGCTCGATGAAGGTCGGCTGGACGTCGCGCAGGCGCTTGGCGTCCGGGTCGGAAATGCCGTTCTTGATGGCGCCGGCGTCCCAGCGCCGGATGACGACGGGCGGGCCCATCTTCACCGAGAAGGCGCCCTGCCGCTTCAGGTGCGCCAGCATCGGCTCCAGCCAGTCGGCGAGGTTCGGGGCGTACCAGTTGATCACCGGGCCCTCGGGCAGGTAGGCCAGGTAGCGCTTGACCTTGGGCAGCTGGCGGTAGAGCACCAGGCCCACGCCGACGAGCTGGCCGGTCTTGTCGAACCAGCCGAGGTTCTCCGAGCGCCACTCGGCCTTGACGTCCGCCCACCCCGGCACCTGCATGTGACTGGCCGCGGGCAGGCTCTGGATGAATGCCAGATGCTGCTCTCGGCTGATTGTCCTCAGGGTCAGGCTCATGCGGGGCGCTCCTCGGCAGGTGTGTCCCCATGGTCGGGGCTCCGGCTCTCGCGCCGAAGCCTACTGCGACCGGGGAGCGCCCCGTTTGGGCGTACGCCCCGCTATCCGATCACACCCCCGAAGAGACCGCCGTGCGCCATCCCCAGGAAGAAGCCGATGGCGGCCGCCCCGAGGCCGATGATCAGCAGGAAGCGCTCGCCGGTGGTGGCCGAGATGAACTGTCCCCAGGCCCCGCTGAGGATGCCGAGGAGTCCGCTCCAGGAGCTGAGCAGGTGCAGGTTGTCGAAGGCCGAGGAGATGAAGGCCACCAGACCGAGCACGACCGTCACGGCGACGAAGGTGTTCTCGACAGGGTGGGGCTTTCCGTCGCTGTTGAGCAGACCGCCGAGCAGGGACCCGGGGCGGCGGGGCTGTCGTGCTGCCTGTGTCATGGGGGCACCTCCAGAAGGCAGGGAGCGCCGTATGGCGCCGGTCACACCCGTTGCGTCCAGACTGAGGGCCCGGACTGCCGGATTTCAACCGCACGCCACGGTGGGGGTACTCTGTACGGTCTGCACCGGTGTCTGCCCGGACCCAGCTTCGGTCCCGGGGGCAACCCAGGGACTCTCCGCTGATTGTCAGTGTCCGCCGATACCGTTGTTCACGCATCACGACCCTCCTGCCACGGATCGACCGTGGCCGCTGAGTCCAAAGGAGGTGGGTTCCACATGCGTCACTACGAGGTGATGGTCATCCTCGACCCCGATCTCGAGGAGCGAGCTGTCTCCCCGCTGATCGAGAACTTCCTCTCCGTCGTCCGTGAGGGCAACGGAAAGGTCGAGAAGGTCGACACCTGGGGCCGTCGTCGTCTCGCTTACGAGATCAAGAAGAAGCCCGAGGGCATCTACTCGGTCATCGACCTGCAGGCCACGCCTGAGGTCGTCAAGGAGCTCGACCGCCAGATGAACCTGAACGAGTCGGTCCTCCGGACCAAGGTCCTCCGTCCCGAGACCCACTGAGCCTGACGGCTTAGAGAGGTCATCGGGCTGCATCTCCAACGAGTAGCAAGCAGCCAGCAGCACACCCGCCGAGAGGTTCATCCATGGCAGGCGAGACCGTCATCACGGTCGTCGGCAATCTCGTCGACGACCCCGAGCTGCGCTTCACCCCGTCCGGTGCGGCGGTCGCGAAGTTCCGTATCGCGTCCACCCCCCGCACCTTCGACCGCCAGACCAACGAGTGGAAGGACGGCGAGAGCCTCTTCCTCACGTGCTCGGTGTGGCGTCAGGCGGCGGAGAACGTCGCCGAGTCGCTTCAGCGCGGCATGCGCGTCGTCGTGCAGGGCCGTCTGAAGCAGCGGTCCTACGAGGACCGCGAGGGCGTCAAGCGCACGGTCTTCGAGCTCGAGGTCGACGAGGTCGGCCCCAGCCTGAAGAACGCCACGGCGAAGGTCACCAAGACCACGGGTCGCGGTGGCCAGGGTGGCTTTGGTGGCGGCGGTGGCGGCCAGCAGGGTGGTGGCGGCTGGGGCTCCGGTCCCGGCGGCCAGCAGGGCGGCGGGGCTCCCGCCGACGACCCCTGGGCGTCCAGCGCTCCGTCCGGCGGCCAGCAGGGCGGCGGCGGAGGTGGCTGGGGCGGCGGCTCCGGCAACTCCGGCGGCGGCTACTCCGACGAGCCGCCCTTCTAGGTCCCCCGGGGACCCGGGCCTCAAGGGGCCCGAGGGCGCCAGCACAAAACTTCTTGATTCACAGGAGAGAGACAATGGCGAAGCCGCCCCCGCGCAAGCCGAAGAAGAAGGTCTGCGCGTTCTGCAAGGACAAGACCGCTTACGTGGACTACAAGGACACGAACATGCTGCGGAAGTTCATTTCCGACCGCGGCAAGATCCGTGCCCGTCGCGTGACCGGCAACTGCACCCAGCACCAGCGTGACGTCGCCACGGCAGTCAAGAACAGCCGTGAGATGGCGCTGCTGCCCTACACCTCGTCCGCGCGATAAGGGAAGGGTGACCAAAACATGAAGATCATCCTCACCCACGAGGTCTCCGGCCTCGGCACCGCCGGCGACGTCGTGGACGTCAAGGACGGCTACGCCCGCAACTACCTGGTCCCGCGCGGTTTCGCGATCCGCTGGACCAAGGGTGGCGAGCAGGACGTCGCGCAGATCCGTCGTGGTCGCAAGATCCGCGAGATCGCCACGATCGAGCAGGCCAACGAGGTCAAGGGCAAGCTCGAGGGCGTCAAGGTCAGCCTTGCCGTCCGTGCCGGCGAGGCCGGCCGTCTGTTCGGTTCCGTGACCCAGGCCGACGTCGCTTCCGCGATCAAGGCTGCCGGTGGTCCGGACGTGGACAAGCGTCGTGTCGAGCTGGGCGCGCCCATCAAGACCCTCGGCGCCCACCAGGTGTCCGTGCGTCTGCACGCCGACGTCGTTGCCAAGCTCGGCATCGAGGTCGTCGCCGCGTAATCGCTGCGCTCGGCAGGCTGCACAAAGGGCCGCACCCCCTTCGGGGTGCGGCCCTTTGCCGTACCCGGGCGCCCCGTAAGGGGCGCGGGGCGGTGTCGATCTGCGGCTGCCGCCGCGTGGGCGCGACAAGCCACGACGTGCCCGCAGGTTGCCCGGACCCCCGGGGTGGCGTGTCAGCTGCGGGCCGCCGCTGGCTGATCGCGCAGTTCCTCGCGCCCCTTACGGGGCGCCGTGGTGGCGCGTGACGAAGATCCGCCGGGCACGGCCTAGGAGCGTACGGCCCCGGTGACGATCCAGCGGCCCGAGCGGGCCCGCAGCCACAGGGTGGCCATCCGGGCGGCCATCATCAGCGTCATCGCCCACCACAGGGCGGTCAGCCCGCCGCCGAGGGCGGGCACCAGCAGGGCGACGGGCGCGAAGACGGCCAGGACGAGGAGCATGGCCCCGGCCAGGTACGTCCCGTCGCCGGCGCCCATCAGCACGCCGTCCAGGACGAAGACGACCCCGGCGACCGGCTGGCCGAGGGCCACCAGCAGCAGGGCGGGCAGCATGGCGTCCCGTACGGCGGGGTCGGAGGTGAACAGCGGGATGAACACCGGCCGGGCCAGCACCACCAGGGCACCCAGCACCACTCCGGAGCCGATGCCCCACTGCACCATCCGCCGGCAGGCCGCGCGGGCCCCGGTGGCGTCCCCGGCGCCGAGGTGGCGCCCGATGATGGCCTGGCCGGCGATGGCGATGGCGTCGAGGGCGAAGGCCAGGAGGTTCCACAGGGACAGCACGACCTGGTGGGCGGCGATGTCGGTGTCGCCGAGGCGGGCCGCGACGGCCGTGGCGATCATCAGGATGGCGCGCAGGGACAGGGTGCGCACCAGCAGGGGCGCCCCGGCCCGGGCGCAGGCGCGTATGCCGGCGGCGTCCGGGCGCAGCGAGGCGTCGTGCCGGCGGGCGCCGCGGACCACGACGGCGAGGTAGGCGGCGGCCATGGCGCACTGGGCGATGACGGTGCCCCAGGCGGAGCCTGCGATGCCGAGGCCGGCGCCGTAGACGAGCGCGAGGTTGAGGCCGGCGTTGGCGGCGAAGCCGCCGATGGCGACGTAGAGCGGGGTGCGGGTGTCCTGCAGCCCGCGCAGGACGCCGGTGGCGGCGAGGACGGCGAGCATGGCGGGTATGCCGAGCGAGCTGATCCGCAGGTAGGTGGCGGCGTGGGGTGCGGCGGTCGGTGACGCCCCGAAGGCCTCGACGAGCAGCGGGGCGGTGGCGAGGACGCCCAGGGTGACGGCGGCGCCGAGGAGGAGGGCGAGCCAGATGCCGTCCATGCCCTGGCGGATGGCGGCTTGCAGGTCGCCGGCGCCGAGGCGGCGGGCGACGGCGGCGGTGGTGGCGTAGGCGAGGAAGACGAAGACGCTGACGGCGGTGGTGAGCAGGGCGGCGGCGATGCCGAGGCCGGCGAGCTGGGGGGTGCCGAGGTGGCCGACGATGGCGCTGTCGGCCATGAGGAAGAGGGGTTCGGCGACGAGTGCGCCGAAGGCGGGGACGGCCAGTGCGAGGATCTCGCGGTCGTGCCGGCGGGCGGTGCGCCGGGCGGCCTGCCGGGCGGTTGTGGGCGCCTGGGCCACGGATGCCCTCCCATCTTCCACAGGTAATCAGTCCTCTTAGCTTACGCCCCTTACCTCACGGGGTGTTGTGTGATCTTCTCTGTGCCGTTTGTCGTGATCTCCGGCCGAGGGCGAAACTTTTTCTCCTCAACAGCCGGTGGATGGCAAAAGGGCAGGTCAGAGGGGTTGGGTCGAGGGGATTGTGTGTTTGTCCACAGCGCTGTCCCCCGTGCTGTGCACAGGTTACGGGGACTTCTCCACAGACTGGGGCCGCTCATCCACACCCCCTGTGGATAACCAGATTGGCTGACGGTGCCCGCGGCCCTACCGTGGACCGGCGGCCGCCGGAGTCGGGCGCGCTGTCCGTCGTCCGTTTTCCCGTGCCGTAGGAGGTCCCCGGGTGAGTATCCCCGAGCCCATGGACGACCCCTGGGACGACGGCGGCCCCAGCGACCGGCTCCCCTTCCCCCGCGCCCGCCGCGGCGACGGCAAGGGCCGGGGCGAGCAGCACGACCGCGGCGCCGAGGACGGCGCCTGGAGCGGCCGGGAGACGGGCTTCGAGCGCGTCCCCCCGCAGGACCTGGACGCCGAGCAGTCGGTGCTCGGCGGCATGCTGCTGTCCAAGGACGCCATCGCCGACGTCGTCGAGGTCCTCAAGGGCAACGACTTCTACCGTCCCGCCCACGCCACGATCTACCAGGCCGTCCTCGACCTGTACGCCAAGGGCGAGCCGGCCGACCCCATCACGGTCGCGGCGGAGCTGACCAAGCGCGGCGAGATCACCCGGGTCGGCGGCGCGGCCTATCTGCACACCCTCGTCCAGTCGGTCCCCACGGCGGCCAACGCGGAGTACTACGCGGAGATCGTCCACGAGCGGGCGGTCCTGCGCCGCCTGGTCGAGGCCGGCACGCGCATCACGCAGATGGGATACGCGGCCGACGGCGACGTCGACGACATCGTCAACAAGGCCCAGGCCGAGGTCTACGCGGTCACCGAGCAGCGCACCAGCGAGGACTACCTCCCGCTCGGCGACATCATGGAGGGCGCCCTCGACGAGATCGAGGCGATCGGTTCGCGCAGCGGTCAGATGTCCGGCGTGCCCACCGGCTTCACCGACCTCGACGCCCTGACCAACGGCCTGCACCCCGGCCAGATGATCGTCATCGCGGCGCGCCCCGCCATGGGTAAGTCCACCCTCGCCCTCGACTTCGCCCGGGCCGCCTCGATCAAGAACCAGCTGCCCAGCGTCATCTTCTCCCTCGAAATGGGCCGCAACGAGATCGCGATGCGTCTGCTGTCCGCCGAGGCCCGGGTCGCCCTGCACCACATGCGCTCGGGTTCGATGACGGACGACGACTGGACGCGCCTCGCACGCCGGATGCCGGACGTCTCGGCCGCGCCGCTGTACATCGACGACTCCCCGAACCTGTCGATGATGGAGATCCGCGCCAAGTGCCGCCGGCTCAAGCAGCGCAACGACCTCAAGCTCGTCGTCATCGACTACCTGCAGCTGATGCAGTCCGGTGGCGCCCGGCGCCCCGAGAGCCGGCAGCAGGAGGTCTCGGACATGTCCCGTAACCTCAAGCTCCTCGCCAAGGAGCTGGAGGTGCCGGTCATCGCCCTCTCCCAGCTGAACCGTGGACCCGAGCAGCGCACCGACAAGAAGCCGATGGTCTCCGACCTGCGTGAGTCCGGCTCCATCGAGCAGGACGCGGACATGGTCATCCTGCTGCACCGCGAGGACGCGTACGAGAAGGAGTCGCCCCGCGCGGGCGAGGCCGACCTGATCGTGGCCAAGCACCGTAACGGTCCGACGGCCACCATCACGGTCGCCTTCCAGGGCCACTACTCGCGCTTCGTGGACATGGCACAGACCTGATCCCGCCGCCCGCCCTCCAGCGGGCGCAGGGCGAGGAGCACGGCCGTGGTGGTCGCGAGGAGGGCCACGCAGGCGCTGAAGACCAGCCCCGCGTGGCGCAGGCCGAAGGCCGTGGCCATGGCGCCGACGCCGACCACGGGGATCGAGATGGCCACGTAGAGCACCACGAACAGGGCGGAGGTGACCTCGCCCCGCCGCTCGGCCGGAGCCAGGTCGCCCACCGCCGTGACCGCCGCGCGGAACGACAGGCCCTGCCCGCAGCCCGCGACGAGGGCGCCGGTGACCAGCAGCGGCAGCGAGACGACGAGCAGCGCGGCGAAGATCAGGGCCATGCCCGCCACGAGTACCACGCACCCCCACGGCAGGGCCCGGTGGACGCCGACGCGTCCCATGGCGAGCTGGCCGGCGGTCGATGCCGCGAAGACCGCGCAGACGACCGTGCCGGCGACCGCCGGGTCGTGCACGCCGAGCACCTCGCCGAGGAAGCTGGGGGCCACGGAGGTGAACAGCCCGAGGGTGGCGAAGCCGGCGAAGCCGGCCATGGCGCCGGGGACGAAGGCCGGGCGCACCTGCCGCGGCACCCGCAGCCGGCGCGGGACGAGCGGGGCCCGGCGCCGGCCGCCCACGGTCTCGGGGATCAGCAGCACCCCGGCGACGGCCACGGCGACCAGGGCCAGGTCGACGACGTACACCCAGGTCAGCGGGTCGGGGACCCACTGGGCGAGCAGGCCGGCGAGCAGGGGGCCGCTGCCCAGGCCGCCCATGTTGGCAGCGGTGGCGACGAGGACGGCCGTCCCCGCCAGGCGCCGGGGGGCGAGTTCGACGACGGCGGCCGTGGCGGTGCCGGTGAACAGCCCGGCGGACAGCCCCGAGAGCACCCGTCCGGCGAAGAGTTCGGCGAGGCCGTGCTCGAAGAGGAAGCAGGCGGCGCTCGCCGCCGACAGCACGAGCCCCGCCAGCAGGACCGGCCGTCTGCCGACGACGTCCGAGAGCTGTCCCAGCAGGAGCAGGGCGGCGATGACACCGACGGCGTAGACCGCGAAGATCACCGTGATCATCAGCGAGGAGAAGCCCAACTCCCGCTGGTAGAGGGCGTACAGCGGGGTGGGCAGGGTGGTGCCGCACATCGCGACGGCGAAGGCGTACGCGGCCGTGGCGAAGGGCCAGGTGGGCCCGTCCGGTCCGGCGGGCTGATCATGCGTCACCGCGACTGCCTATCAAGAAGGCCCGCCGCCTCCGCCGCGGCACGCCCGGATAAACCGGGCTGCCGCACCGGGTGGCCCTGGTTAGGGTGCGGACATGATCGACACGAGTGGGGTGCAGGGCGGGGACGGGCTGCTGCCGGGGACGCGGCGGGCCCTCCTGCGGCGGGTGGCGCAGGGGCAGACCGAGGGCCGTACGCCCTCGATGGTGGGCGCCGTCGTGCGCGACGGGCACCTGGTGTGGGCCGCGGGGCGCGGGGACGTCGGCGGCCGCGAGCCGGATGCGGACACGCAGTACCGCATAGGTTCGATCACCAAGACCTTCCTCGCCGTGCTGGTCATGCGGCTGCGCGACGAGGGCCTGCTCGGCCTCGGCGACCGGCTGGGGCAGCACCTGGAGGTCCCGGAGGGGGCCGGGGCGACGATCGCCCAGCTGCTGTCGCACACCTCCGGCCTGTCCGCCGAGCCGCGCGGACCCTGGTGGGAGCGCACGGACGGCAGCCTGCGCCCCGGCCTTGCGGACCTCTTCGGCGAGCGCCCGCAGCGCCACCCGGCCGGCCGCGTCCACCACTACTCCAACCTCGGCTTCGCGCTGCTGGGCGCGCTGGTGGAGAAGCTGCGCGGGGAGCACTGGTACGAGGTGCTGCGCCGCGAGGTGCTGCAGCCGCTGGGACTGGAGCGCACCACGCTGCACCCGGTGGCTCCGCACGCCGACGGCTGGGCGGTGCACCCGTGGGCCGACGTCCTGCTGCCCGAACCGGCCGCCGACACCGGCCGGATGGCGCCCGCCGGACAGCTGTGGTCGACGGCGGCCGACCTGGGCCGCTTCGCCGCGTTCCTCATGGCCGGGGACGACCGGGTGCTGCCGGCGGCCACCGTCGAGGAGATGCGCACGCCGCTGGCCGAGCCGCAGGGCGCGGACTGGACGGGCGGCTACGGCCTGGGCGTCCAGCTCGTACGCAAGGACGGCATGATCCTCGCCGGCCACACCGGCACCATGCCGGGCTTCGTGGCCCAGCTGTGGACGGACCCGGCCGAAGGCATCGCCTCCGTCGTCCTGGGCAACCTCACCTCCCTGCCCACCGCCGGCGCCGTCGCGGCCGACCTGATCACCACCGTGGCCGAGCTCGAACCGGGCCTGCCCGCCCCCTGGCGGCCCCTGCAGGACGCGGATCCGCAGCTGCTGGAACTGACCGGGCCCTGGTACTGGGGCGCGAGCCCCTTCGCCCTGCGGCTCGGCGCCGGCCGCGCCCTGTCCCTCGCCCCCGTGGGCGGCCCCGGGCGCGCAGCGCGCTTCCGCCCCGAGGCCGACGGCACCTGGACCGGGCTCGACGGCTACTACGCGGGGGAGACCCTGCGCGTGGTGCGCACCGCCGACAACGCCGTGAGCCACCTCGACATCGGCACCTTCGTCTTCACCCGCCACCCCTACGAACCCGGGGACGCCGTGCCCGGAGGAGTCGACACGGGCGGCTGGCGATAGTCGGATCGTCGTCACGCGGTGGGGCGCGGACGTAGAGTCGACCGGGAGAACGGCGGCGCCCGACCACGCGGCGCGACACCCACCTGGAAGGCACCGTGACTGCCCACATCGCACCGGACCTGCTCGACTTCCCGCCTTTGGAGGCCGGCCACTTCGCCCGCATCGAGGACAAGGTCGCGGCGCTGATGCGCACCCGCCGGACCGTCGTCGCCATGCAGGGCGAGGCGCTGCTGCCGCTGGAGGCGGCCATCCGCTCGGCCGTACGCCCCGGCAGCACCGCGCTGAACGTCGTCACCGGCCCCTACGGGGAGACCTTCGGCGGCTGGCTGCGCTCCTGCGGTGCCGACGTGGTGACGGTGGCGGCGCCGTTCACCGGTGCCGTGAGCGCCGAGCAGATCGCCGAGGCGCTGCGCGCCCACCCCGCCATCGACTTCGTGAGCCTGGTGCACGCGGAGGCGGCCACGGGCAACACCAACCCCGTCGCCGACATCGCCGCCGTCGTGCGCGAGCACGGCGCGCTGCTGATGCTCGACGCCGTCGCCTCGGTGGCCGCCGAACCGCTGCTCACCGACGAGTGGGGCGTCGACCTGTGCATCATCGGCGGCCAGAAGGCCATGGCCGGCCCGGCCGGCGTCTCGGCCGTCTCCGTCAGCGAGCGGGCCTGGGAGCGCATCGCGGCCAACCCGCAGGCCCCGCGCCGCTCCTACCTCTCCCTGCTGGACTGGAAGGAGCGCTGGGTCGACGCCGGGCGCTCCGCCCTGCCGCACGCCCCGGCCCAGCTGGAGATGCTCGCCCTGGAACAGGCCGTCGACCGCATCCAGGAGGAGGGGCTGGACGCCGTCATCGCCCGCCACCGGGCCGCCTCCGCGGCCACCCGGGCCGGCGTGCGCCTGCTGGGCGCGCTCGCCCCCTACGTCGTACGGGACGAGGACGCCGCCCCCGCGGCGACGACACTGCGCGCCCCGCAGGACCGCGACGCCCGCGACGTGGTGGCCGCGGCACTGGCCGCCGACGCGTCGGTGCCGCTGCAGGCGGCCGGCGGCGCGCTGGCCACCGAGATGATCCGCGTCAACCACTACGGGCTCGACGCGGACCGCGAGGTCGTCCTCGCGACCCTGGAGGCACTGGCCGCGGGCCTGCGGGCCCTGGAGGTGCCGGTCGCCGAGCCGGACGAGGCCCTGGCCGCGGCGGGCAAGGCCTGGGACGCGGTGGCCACCGCCTGACGGGCTGCACCGAGGGCCTGCCCGATCCGACACGGCCCAGCCGCCCCGGCGCCTACCGCGCCGAGGGCGGCTTTTTGCTGCCCTTTTCGTCTTTGGATTATTTGCCCCGGTATGGCGGCGCGCCGGCTCGCCCACACCCGCGGATAGAATCGGAACCCGCATCCCGTTTCGTTTCCCGGCCTCTTCGCCTGCGGAAGGACCCCCATGGCACGCCGCAGCACCCCCCTCCGGGCCCCCGCGGAGCTGCGCGCGGACGCCCGGCGCAACCGGGCGCTGGTGCTGCGCGCGGCCCGGTCCGCTTTCGAAGAGGCGGGGCTGGCCGTGCCGTTGGGGGAGATCGCCCGCCGCGCGGGGGTGGGCACGGGCACGGTCTACCGCCATTTCCCGTCCAAGGAAGCCCTGTTCAGGGCAACGGTGGCCGACCGGGTACGGCTCTTCACCGACACGGCACGGGAGTTGGCGGGCGTCGACGACGCCGGACCGGTCTTCTTCCGCTACGTCGCGGCGGTCGTCCGGCTGTCCGTGCGCAACAAGGGACTCTGCGACGCGCTGGAGGGCACGTTCCAGCCTTCGGCCGGCGTGGAGGAGGACTTCCGGGCCGCCCTCGCCGTACTCCTCCAGCGGGCCCAACAGGCGGGCGCCGTACGGGCGGACGTGACCGTCGACGACGTACGCGCCCTGCTCGTCGGCTGCCTGTCGATGGAACAGCGGCGCGGGCCCCAGGTGGCGCCGGGCCGGATGACGGCCCTGGCATGCGACAGCCTCCGGCCCGGGCGGCGCGTGACGAAACTCCCGCCGAACCCTGCGCCTGCGCGTAACGAAACGGAGTGCGCCGCGTGCGGCGGGCCGGTGACGCCGGCGCGCACGGGCCGGCCCGCCCGCTACTGCGGGGCGGCCTGCCGCCAGCGCGCCCACCGGTCGCGGGCCCGCGCCCGGGCGGGCTCAGAGGTGGTACTTGAAGCCGAGGTGTGAGGCCTCGAAGCCGAGCCGCTCGTAGAAGCGGTGCGCGTCCACCCGGGTCGCGTCCGACGTCAGCTGCACGAGGTGACAGCCCTCCCGGCGCGCGGTGTCCACGGCCCACTCGAGGAGCCGGGTGCCCAGGCCGCTGCCGCGCTCGTCCGCGTGGACCCGCACGCCCTCGACGGTCGCGCGCGTGGCCCCGCGCCGGGAGAGGCCGGGGATCACGGTCAGCTGCAGGGTGCCCACGACGCGGCCGTCCTCGCGGACGGCGACGACCAGGTGCTGGTTCGGGTCGTCGGCCAGGCGCGCGAAGGCGGCGCGGTAGGGGGTCAGGTCGTCGGGGGACTCGCGCGCCGCGCCGAGGGGGTCGTCGGCCAGCAGCGCCACGACGGCCGGTATGTCGTCGGCGGTCGCCCGCCGGATTGCTGTCGCCAGGTCACTCATGATCGGTGACCTTATGCGCGCGTACCCCTGGTGCCCAGGGGTCAGGAGCTCGTCAGTGACTCCACCGCTGCCACCAGAGGTGCCAGCTCGGGGCGGGTTGCTGCTTCGTCGAGGGCTTCGCGCAGGGCCCGGGTGTTGGTGGGGCGGGCTTCTTCCAGGAGGGTGAGGCCGGCGGGCGTGACGTCGGTGTAGATGCCGCGCCGGTCCGTCAGGCACAGGTAGCGGGTCAGCAGGCCGCGCTCCTCCAGGCGGTTGACCAGGCGGGTCGTCGCGCTCTGGCTCAGGACGACCGCGTCGGCGACCTCGTTCATGCGCAGGTGGCCGCCCTCGCCGTCGTGCTGGCGGCTGAGGACGTCGAGCACGGAGAACTCGCGCACGCTCAGCTCGTGGTGCTCCTGCAGGGCGCGTTCCACGTGGGCCTCGATGCGGCCGTGCAGTGCGGAGAGCGCGCACCAGCCCTGGGCCAGCCCCACCAGGGCGGGGTCCGTCGTGCGGGACATGGGGTGGGCCTCCTTCGCCGCGTTCGTGCCGGTCGCCCCCAGGATATCCCTCCGATGCAATAGCAGGCGCTTGCAAGCAAATGCGTCTGCAATTATTGTCGAAGCCCGTAGAGACCGTTTGCAAGGAAAGTTGCCCCCATGCCCCTCGCCCTGCTGGCGCTCGCCGTCGGTGCCTTCGGCATCGGCACCACGGAATTCGTCGTCTCGGGCCTGCTGCCCGAGATCGCGGCCGACTACGGCGTCTCCATCCCCACCGCGGGCTTCCTGACCACCGGCTACGCGCTCGGCGTCGTCGCCGGCGCCCCCGTCCTCGCGGTGCTCGGCAGCCGCGTGCCGCGCAAGACGATGCTGATGGCCCTGATGGGACTGTTCGTCGCCGGCAACGCGCTCTCCGCCGCCGCCCCGGTCTTCTCCGTCATGCTCGCCGGGCGCGTCGTGGCCTCACTCGCGCACGGCGCGTTCTTCGGCATCGGCGCGATCGTGGCCGCCGGCCTGGTCGCCCCGCAGAAGAAGGCGGGTGCCATCGCGATGATGTTCACCGGCCTGACCGTGGCCACGGTGGCCGGCGTGCCCCTGGGCACGCTGCTCGGCCAGCACGCCGGCTGGCGCACCACCTTCTTCGTCGTCGCCGGGCTCGGCGTTCTCGCGGTCCTCGGCATCGCCGCGCTCGTCCCCCACCAGGGGCGCCCGGAGCGCCGGCCGGTCGCCGGCGAACTGGCCGCCTTCCGCAACCCCCAGGTGCTGCTGGCCATGGCGATGACCGTCCTCGGCTTCGGCGGTGTGTTCACCATGAGCACGTACGTGGCGCCGATGATGACCGAGGTCGCCGGCTACGCCCCGCAGTCGGTCACCTGGCTGCTGGTGCTGTTCGGCGTCGGCATGCTCGCCGGCAACCTCGTCGGCGGGCGGTACGCCGACCGTGCGCTGATGCCCATGCTGTACACCGCCCTGGGCGGACTGGCGGTGCTGCTCGCCCTCTTCCCGCTGGCCGCGCACGACAAGGCGGCGGCCGCGGTGGCCGTCATGCTCGTCGGCGCCTTCGGCTTCGCGACCGTGCCGCCGCTGCAGAAGCGGGTGCTGGACCACTCCGCCGAGGCACCCACCCTCGCCTCGGCCGTCAACATCGGCGCGTTCAACCTGGGCAACGCGATCGCCGCCTGGCTCGGCGGCCTGGTGATCGCCGCCGGTCACGGCTACACGTCGCCCGCCTGGGTGGGCGCCGCGATGGCCGCGTCGGCGCTGCTGCTGGCCCTGGTCGCGGCGGCCCTGGAGCGGCGGACGGCATCCGCCGGCGGCCGGGTCGTGGCCGCGGGGGCGCCGGCGGCCACGGAGACCGAGCCGGCCGCCCCGCGCCCCTGACGCGGCGCCGCGCACGGCCGGGGCCCTGTCCGGCGGATCGTCGTCACGCGCCACCACGGCGCCCCGTAGGGGCGCGGGGAACTGCGCGACAAGCCACGACGCGCCTGCGGGGGGGGGGTGCTGGGGTGGCATGTCGACTGGGGGCCGTCGGTGGCCGATCGCGCAGTTCCCCGCGCCCCCTACGGGGCGCTGCCTGATCCGCCGGTCGCGCCCACGCGGCGGCGGCCGCAGGTCGGCACTGCCCCGGACCCCTGCGGGGCGCCGCGCACGGCCGGGGCCCTGTCCGGCGGATCGTCGTCACGCGCCACGACGGCGCCCCGTAGGGGCGCGGGGAACTGCGCGACAAGCCACGACGCGCCTGCGGAGGGGGTGCTGGGGTGGCACGTCGACTGGGGGCCGTCGGTGGCTGGTCGCGCCCACGCGGCGCAGCCGCAGGTCGGCACTGTCCCGCGGCCCTGGCGGGGCGCTGGCCTAGGCTCGCGGGCATGAGCAGACTGCACGTGTTCGATCTCGACGGGACGCTGATCCACGGCTCGGCCGCCGCGGTGGAGATAGCCCGGCAGCTGGGGCTGGAGGCGGAAACGGGCGAGCTGGAGCGGGAGTTCGCCGCGGGGCGGCTGACGCCGTCGCAGTTCGCCGAGCGCGCGGTCGCGCTGTGGACGGATCTCACCGAGGCCCAGGTGGCCGCGGCCTTCGCCGGCGCGCCGTGGCTCGCCGGCATCGAGGAGGTGTGGGCCGCGATCCGGGCCCGCGGCGAGCGGATCGCGGTGATCTCTCTGTCGCCCGCGTTCTTCGTCCGGCGCCTGCTGGACTGGGGCGCCGACGCCGCCCACGGCTCGCAGTGGCCGGCGGTGCCCTTCCGGGAGCGGGTGGACCCGGCGGGCATCCTCGACGCCTCGGCGAAGGTCCGCATCACCGACACCCTGTGCGCGCGGTACGGGCTCGGGCGCGCCGACTGCGTGGCGTACGGCGACTCGATGTCGGACGCCGAACTGTTCAAGGTCGTGCCGGTGTCGGTGGCGGTCAACGCCGACCACCACGTACGGGACGTCGCCACGCACGCCTACCGCGGCACGGACCTGCGCGAGGCCCACGCCCTCGTCGCCGCCGCCTGAGCCGGGGGCCGCGGGGCCGGGGCCGGGCCGGGGCCACCCTAGAGCAACGTCCCCGCGCCCGTTCGGACTTCTGCTGAATCGTTCTGCCGCCCGATTTGCCGGTGGCAGGCTGCGCTCCATCAGCAGACGATGACGTCCGAGCGAGGGAACGATGGACGCTCCCAGCACCCCGGCGGCCGGCGGGGGCATACCGGCCTGCGCGACCGCTCCCCCCTCCGGCCTCGGCGGCCGCTGGCAGCCGCTCGCCTACCAGGAGCGGGCGCACCGGCCGGAGGCTTCCGCGGTGCAGCCGTCCGCCGACACGGTGCTCGTGCGCCGCACGCTCGCCGAGATCGAGCCCGTCGCGGACAAGGTCACCTCCTACTTCTACGCCCTGCTCTTCCTGCGCGACCCGGATCTGCGCGGCCTGTTCCCCGCCGCCATGGACGTCCAGCGCGACCGGCTGTTCAAGGCGCTGCTGACCGCCGCCCGGTACGCCGACGACGTGCCGGTGCTCACCACGTACCTGTCGGAACTGGGCCGCGGGCACCGCAAGTACGGCACGGTCGCCGCCCACTACCCCGCCGTCGGCGAGGCCCTCCTCGGTGCCCTCGCCCGGTACGCCACGCAGACCTGGGACCAGGCCGCCGAGGCGGCGTGGGCGCGGGTGTACACCACCGTCTCGCAGATCATGATCGACGCGGCCGCCGCGGACGAGCGCACCTCCCCGCCCTGGTGGCAGGCGGAGATCGTCGCCCACGAACCCCGCAACCACGACGTCGCCGTGATCACCGTCCGGCCCGATGCGCCCTACCCCTTCCGCGCCGGGCAGCACGCGAGCGTGGAGACGCCGTGGTGGCCCCGGGTGTGGCGGCACTACTCCTTCGCCTGCGCCCCCCGCTCCGACGGCCTGCTCACCTTCCACGTGCGGGCCGTGCCCGCGGGCTGGGTGTCGGGGGCCCTGGTGCACCGGGCCCGGCCCGGCGACGTCGTCCGCCTCGGGCCGCCGGCCGGGTCGATGGTGGCCGACCACAGCACCGACGACGGCATGCTGTGCCTGGGCGGCGGCACCGGCATCGCCCCCATCAAGGCACTGGTCGAGGACGTGGCCCGAAACGGCCGCAGCCGTCCCGTCGAGGTCTTCTACGGCGCGCGGCACGACGACGACCTCTACGACCTCGACACCCTGCTGCGGTTGCAGAAGGTGCACCGCTGGCTGTCGGTGCGCCCGGTGGTCTCCGACGGCCCGACGCTGGGGCTGAGCGGCCGGCTGCCGCAGGTGGTGCGCAAGTACGGGCCGTGGACGGCGTACGAGGCGTTCCTCTCCGGGCCGCCGGGCATGGTCCGCAGCGGGGTGGACGCCCTGCTGGGCGTCGGCATCCCCCCGCACCGCATCCGGCACGACTCGCTCGACGAACTGCTGGCCTCCGCGCCGGGCGCCCCGTAAGGGGCGCGGGGAACGGCGCGGCGGCAGCCGCAAATCGACAACGCCCCGCGCCCCTACCGGGCCCGGGATCAGCCCAGGTCCGGGGCGAGCAGGGCCAGGATGCCCTCGACGTTCTCGCGCAGATACGTGCGCAGCGAGGGCGGGACGACTTCCACCGACTCCAGTCCGTCCGGGGTGAAGGGGATGCGCACCACCTCGTACGTGCCGCGGGGCTCGTCGATCTCCGGTCCGTGCCGCCGGGAGAGGTCCATGGAGGCGAGCCGGCAGACGAAGAAGTGCTGCACTTTCACGCCGTGGGCGGCGTGGTGAAGGGAGTGGCGGACGGTGTCGACGAAGGCGGGGACGACGTCGGTGACCTTGGCGCCGAGCTCCTCGTCCACCTCGCGGTGCAGGGCGGCGACGACGGTGGGGTCCTGCGGCTCGACGCCGCCGCCGGGGGTGATCCAGTAGGGCGGCTCGCCGGGCTTGGTGCGTTTGATCAGGATCATCTCGTGGCCGGCCGGGCGGGAGCCGCCCCCCGGCGCGTCGGGGGTGTCGAGCAGGATGGCGCGGGCGGTGCGTTTGACCACGGGGCGTTCGGTCATGGGGAAGATCTGCCGCGCGGACCGTCGGGCGAAACGCGGGTGCCGGGTGAAAGGGCGTCTCACCACGACACCGCCGCGCGCAGCAGCCACTCGTGCGCCCGGGCCAGCTGCGGGTTGCCGAGCGTGCCGGCGCGGACGACGAGGAAGTACGTGCGCAGCGGTGGCACCGGCGGGTCGAGCAGGGCCACCACCTCCCCGGCGTCGAGGGCGTCGCCGCACAGGTAGCGGGGCAGGACGCCGATGCCGGCCCCGGCGGCGACGCACGCCAGGACGGCGCGCAGGTCGGGGACGACGACGGTGCCGGCGGTGACGGGTGCGGCGTCGAAGACGGTGGCCCAGTAGCGGGCCAGGAGCGGCAGGCTCTCGTGGACCTCGACGACGGGCAGCCCCTCCAGGGCGCTCGCGCCCTTGTCGCGCAGGACGGCCGGGCCGCCGAGCCGGGCGGCCCATCGGGGGGCGGCGACCAGGACGTGCTCCTCGTCGCACAGCGGGGTGGCGGTCAGCAGGGGGCCGCGGGGGCGGGTGGTGGTGACGGCGAGGTCGTGGTGGCCGGCGGCCAGACCCTCGAAGAGCTCCTCGGCCATGCCGTGGGCGGCGCGCACGGTCAGGCCGCGGCCGATGAGCGGGGCGAGGGCGGGCAGGATGCGCAGGGCGGTGAACTCGGGCGGCCCGGCCAGGTGCAGGGTGCGGGCGGGGCCCTGGCCGGCGAAGCCGGATTCGGTGATCTCCAGCAGGGCGTCGACGTGCGGGGCGATGCGGTGGGCCAGTTCGTCGCCGGTGGTGGTGGGGCGCACGCCGCGGGCGACGCGCAGGAAGAGCGGGCGGCCGACCTGGCGTTCGAGGGCCCGGATCTGGCTGGTGACGGCTGGCTGGGAGAGGCCGAGGAGCGCGGCGGCGCGGGTGAGGGAGCCGGCCCGGTGCACCGTGACGAACGTGCGTAAGAGGGCCAGATCCATGTGTCTCCCCTTGGCTTGTCGCCACTGATTGTGGGGGAACTATAAATAAGTCGATAGGGCGGTGTCGCCGGCGTGATTGGACACTGACGCAGAGTCAACTAGCCTGTTTCGCACGGCTCTTCCTCGTGGAGCCGGGCGGCTCGAGCCAAGAGGGGGGAGGCTCGAGCCGCCCTTCGCCGTGTCGTCGGGCGGTGCTGTCGGCCGACGCTGTCGGGCAGCGCCGTCAGGCGGCGTTGTCGTAGGGGCGGGCCCGTCCCGCGAGGTGGGCGCGGTACCAGTCGGCGTGCTCGGCGATGCGCAGCCCGGGGCCGGGGGCGCAGCCGGCCAGTTCCCAGATGCGCCGGCTCGCGTACCAGCGGTCGGCGGCGATGAGCGAGACCTGGTGTTCCGAGACGCGCCCGGAGGTGCGGCGCAGCCGCGCGAGGTACTCCTGCCGGCCGAGGTCGTCCACGGGCGCGCGCAGGCCGGCGTGGGTGACGAGGGCGTCCAGCAGGTCGCGGAAGGCGACCGGTTCGGGGTGGGCGGCGTGGTGGACGCCGGCGGGCACGGTGTCGGTGCCGGCCACCGCCACCACCAGCCGGGCCAGGTCGTCGACGGCGACGAGGGACAGCAGGGCGCGGCCGCCGTCGACCAGCGCGGGTACGCGCTCGGTCAGTTCGGCGATCGCGGGGACGACCCAGGTGTCGCCGCGCCCGTAGACCAGGGGCGGCCGCAGCACCGTGCCGCCCGCCGCGAGCACGGCCTGCTCGGCGGCCAGCCGGGTGCGGCTGGCGGGCGAGACGGGGCGGGCGGGGGCGTCCTCGGCGAGGCCGCGGTGCGGGCCGGCGCCGAGGACGGCGGTCGTGCTGACGTACAGGATCCTGCGCACGCCGGCCCGGTGGGCCTCGGCGAGCAGGGCGCGGGTGCCGGCGGCGTTGACCGCCTCGCAGGTCTCCTCGTCGCTTCCGACGTACGAGGCGAGGTGGAGCACGGTGTCGACGCCGGTGCAGATGCCGTGCAGCGACTGCGGTGCGGTGAGGTCGCCGCGGACGCATTCGGGTGCCGGGCCGGGGGCGGTGACGACGGGGCGCCGGACCAGGGCCCGGACGGGTGCGGCGGTGGTGCGGGTCAGCTCCTGCAGGACGGCGGAGCCGATGAAGCCGGTGGCGCCGGTGAGCAGGATGCGGCCGGTGCTCATGCGCCGGCTCGCGGGCGCATGACGAGGCGGCCGGTGACGGCGGTGCGGCCGTCCTGGACGGCCCGGGTGGTGATGTGCATGCCCTCCTCGGTGCGGCCGGTGATCTCGGCGTGCACGGTGCAGGGCGTGCCGAACTCCACGTAGTGGGCGAACTCGGTGGTGTAGGAGGCCGGCGTCACCGGTCCGGGGCCCGCGACCAGGTGGGCGGCCTGGCGCATGGCCTCCATGACGGCCATGCCGGGCACGTGGTCGACGGGGTGGTCGAAGAGGACGGGGTGGCGGCAGTCGGCGCGCAGGTCCCAGGTGTTCGTCCCGGCGGCGGGGGCGAGGGCCACGTCCTCCTCCCGGTCGCGGCCGACGAGGTGCGGGGCGACGGGGGCGGGCAGTGGTGCCTCGGCGGCGTCCGCCCAGGCGCTGAGCAGGTCGATGGGGCGCAGCCGGCGGTAGGCGGTGGGCGAGGTGACGTGGAAGGACGTCCCGCCGCCGCCTATGCGTCTGCCGTCGCGGAAGAGCTCGATCTGCAGCCGCATGCCGGCCAGCTGCGTGCCGCGCAGGCGCACGTCGTGGCTGGTGGCGATGGCGGTGACCTCGGAGGGGGCGCCGTCGATGCGCAGGCCCTCCTCCTCGATGTCGTAGGAGAGGTCCCACATGAGGAAGTTGTGCCCGAGGGGGACGCCGTACTCGGTGTGGGCGATCAGCAGGCCGGTCTGCCGCACCGTTTCCGCGACCAGCATGGGGTCGTGGCGGCGGTTGCGTTCGAGGGTGAAGAAGGAGTGGGCGCGCGGCCACTGGGCGGAGACGAGGTACGTCCCCTCGCCGAGGCCGGCGGAGCCGGTCAGGAAGACCTCGGACAGCGCGGAACGGTGGACGAACTGCCGGGGCACGGTCTGGTCGTACGCGGCCCGGTCGTACGCGGTGGTGGTCGTTGCTCCCCTGACGAGTGTCGCGGTCATCATGTCCCCCTGAGATGAGTGCGGTGGCGCCTGGTGAGGGCGCTTCTGGCGACGACTCAGGCCACGATACCGGTCAGCCGGTTTTTTTCAAGGTCCAAGATCGCGTGATTTCGTACACCGATGCCGCACTGATCCCCCTGACATGATCGTGCCCGCGTCAAGCCGGTTTCAGGTCGATCCTCGGTCTCTTTTGGCGTTTCTCTTATGCTGTGGGCTGCGCAGATGTCCACGGGGGGTACGAAGGGTAGAGATCACGTGGCAAGACAAGAACGAGCGGTCCGGACCCGTCGTGTTGTTCTGGAGGCGGCGGCCGAGGTCTTCGGCGAGTACGGATACGAGCGGGCCGGTATCTCCGACATCCTCAAGCGGGCCGGGGTGACCAAGGGCGCGCTGTACTTCCACTTCGCCTCCAAGGAGGCCCTCGCCCAGGCCGTCATCGAGGAGCAGCTCGGCGTCGCCGCCGGCGCCACCACCGGCGAGGGCCTGCAGGGGGCGATCGACCTCACCCACGAGACCGCCCGCGCCCTGCAGCACGACGTGATGCTCCGGGCCAGCATCCGGCTCACCCTGGAGACCACCTTCGACTCGCCGGCACCCGCGCCCTACGAGGCGTGGGTGAGCGTGATCGAGCGGCTGCTCAGCGAGGCGAAGGAGCGCGGCGAGGTGCTGCCGCAGGTGGTGCCGCACGAGACCGCGATGATGATCGTCGGTTCCTTCACCGGCATCCAGGTGATGTCGGAGATCCTCACCGGGCGGGCCGACCTGCCGGGGCGGATCACGAAGTTCTGGCAGCACGTCCTGCCGGGCATCGCCTTCCCCGGCGCCCTCGCACACATGGACCCGCGCGGCACCGGCGGGTACGCGGAGGCCGCGGCGAAGGACCTGCCGGCCGCCTCCTGAAGGACACGGCCCGCCCCACCGGGGCGGGTTTTCCGTAACGAACGCGGAGGGCAGCCGGATATCGCCGGCCCGCCCGCCCGGGCCACCATGGCGAGGCCGGCGGAGGACCCTCCGCCGTACGGTCCGTTGGTTGGAGGTGCCTTGCAGCCGAGCGCAATGCCGCACGCCGTCTGCCACGTCTGGGGCGCGGCGCCGCTGCCCGAGCCGCACCGCTACCTGCCGCTGCTCGACGCCGCCGAGCGGTCCCGCTTCGGCAGTTACGCGCACGAGGGCGACCGGGCCCGCTTCGTCACCGGCCGCGTGCTCGCCAAGGCCGCCCTCGCCGAGCAGGTGGGCACCGGCATCGACGCCGTCCGCCTGCCCGTGCGCTGCCCCGACTGCGGCGGACCGCACGGCAAGCCGCGCCCCGACGGCGCCGCGGCGGGCTGGGAGCTGTCCGTCTCGCACTCGGGCGACCGCGTCCTGGTGGCCCTCGCCCACGGCCGGCCCCTCGGCCTGGACGTCGAGGAGCTCACCGCACCGGCCGACGCGGACGAGGAGGAGCCCGTCGAGGCGTCGTTGACCCTCACCCCGGCCGAGCGCGAGGCGCTGCGCACGCTGCCGCCCGCCGCCCGGCAGCGCGGCTTCCTGACGTACTGGACGCGCAAGGAAGCCGTCCTCAAGGCCACCGGCGACGGGCTGGCCGTGCCCATGACCGACTTCACCGTCTCGGCGCCCGCCGAGCCGCCGGCGCTGCTGGCCTGGCACGGCCCGGGCGGCGCCGGCGTCCGCGCGCAGCTCACCGACCTGAGCGACCGCAGCCACCCGCAACTCGCCCTGGGCGAGGGCTACCTGGCCACCCTCGCGGTGCTCGGCACCGCACCCGTGGAGGTCAGGGCGCACCGGGGCGCCGAACGGATCGCGCACGTGCTGGACGACCCGCAGTCGCCCGCCGCCCTCAGGTAGCGCAGCACCGCCAGCACCCGGCGGTTGGCCACGCCGTCCGGCTCCAGCCCCAGCTTGGCGAACACGCCCGCGACCCGCTTCTCCACCGTCGCCGTCGACAGCACCAGCGACCGGGCGATGCCGGCGTTGCTCAGCCCCTCGGCCATCAGCGCGAGCACCTCGCGCTCGCGGGGGCTGAGCTGCGCCAGGTCGTCGTGCGCCTCGTGCGCCCGCAGGGCGCGGGTCACCGCGTCGGGGTCCAGCACCGTGCCGCCGCGGGCGACCCGCGTCAGCGCGTCCAGGAACTCCGCCTCGTCCCCGATCCGCCGGTGCAGCAGATAGCCCGTGCCCCGGCCGCCCGCCGCAAGCAACTGCGGCACGTGGTGCGCCTCGGCGCGCCGCGACAGGACCAGGACGGGCGTTGCGGGCCGCTCGCGGCGCAGCGCGACGACCTCCTGCAGGCGGCCGGCGGCGGCGACGACCACGTCCGGGCGGTGGGCGGCGACGGTCGCGGCGAGTGCGCCGCCGGGGTCGTCGCCGGTGGCCAGGGGGGTGTGGCCGGCGTCGGCCAGGGTGCGCAACAGGCCCGTGCGCAGCAGGGCGAAGGGCTCGTCCACCACCACGCGCAGCGCGCCGACGGCAGTGGGACCGGCCGGGCGGCCGGTCAGTGCGATGGGTGGCACGGTTCTCCTCCTTGGTCGTGCACGACCGCGGCGGGGCCGGCACCGGCGCGCGCTCCTCGCGCCGCGCCCGTGACCGGCCCCGTGCCTGCGGTCGCCGTGCGCCCGGCTCAGTCCAGGACGTAGCCGTCGCCGGCCCGGTGGACGCGCGAACGCCGCAGGTCCGACAGGATGAAGGTGCGCTGCAGCCAGCGGTCCCGGCCGTCGTAGCGCGGCCGGAAGGCGGTACGGCCGTGCACCGTCACCCGGTTGTCGACGATCGCCAGGTCGCCCGGCAGCAGCCGGGCCGTCTGCGCGGTCAGCTCGAACAGCTCCCGCAGCTCCTCCATGGCCCGGCGGGCCCGGTCGGTCAGCGGCGTCGTCGCCGCCATGTCCACGCGCAGGTCCGGGTCGTCGGGCGCGCCCGACAGGACCGGGTGCGGGGCGTCGGTGCCGCCGGTGCCGAAGGACGGCGGGGCGGTCGTGACGAACTCGTGCGCGGACAGCGCCGCACGGCCCTCGTCCGACAGCAGCGGCAGCACCTCGCGCACGCACGCGGTCCGCAGCCCGGCCACCTTCTCGTGGTCGGCGCGCAGGCACATCAGCATCACGAAGTCGGGGCGGTGCGGGTGGAAGGCGTTCTCGGTGTGGAACGTCAGCAGCACCGAGCCGGCGTTGCCCTGGAAGTCCTCCTGGCCGCGGCGCGGAATGACGTCCTGCACCAGCGCACCGGTCTTCTCCGGGCGGAACGCGGCCGGGTCCCCCAGGCCGCAGGCGACGGCGGTCAGCACGCCGGCGGCGACGGTGGCGGTGCGCTGCACCGAGTCGGGGGCCGACGGCGTGTCGGGCAGCTCCTCCTCGCCGACCGGCAGGCCGCGCACGAGCAGGGCGCCGGTACGGCCGGAGTCGCGCCGGTAGTCGGCCAGGGCGCGGCGCAGGGCGGCGGGGAACTCCGACCAGGCGTCGCGCGCGGCGGCCACCCACTCGGGGCTGTCCACCCGGCCCCCGGCCGCGGTGCGCAGGTCGCGGACCGTCCGCTCGACGGCCGGCGCGCTGTACGGGTCGACCGTCACGGTCGGCACGGAGACCCGGGATTCGAGTATTGCGGTCATGGATTGATCACCGTCTGAGGTAGGGAGGGAAGGGCTGCGCGCGGGCGCGTCAGGCCGCCATCGCCTCGGCGACCGAGCGGGGGCGCATGTCGGTCCAGGTGGCGGTGATGAAGTCGAGGGCCTCCTGGTGGCCGGACTCGCCCTGGGCGACCTGCCAGCCGGCCGGCACCTCGGCGAAGGCGGGCCACAGCGAGTACTGGCGCTCGTCGTTGACGAGCACGAGGTAGCGGCCGTCGGTGTTCTCGAACGGGTTGGTCATGGCAAACGATCCTTGATCTTCGAGTGAGGGTGGTCAGACGGTCGCGGTGGCCAGGGGCACGGTGTCGTCGGCGGCCTGCGCGTCGACGGCGCCGTCCAGCACGTCGGGGCCGTACACCCCGTGCAGCCAGTTGGTCTGGTAGATCGTGTCCAGGTAGCGCTCCCCCAGGTCCGGGGAGAGCGCGACGGCGGTGCCCACCGGCGCCCGGTCGGCCAGCCAGGCGGCGGCGCCGGCGACGACCGTCCCCGTGGAGCCGCCGAAGAGGAAGCCGCGCGAGGCCAGCCGGTGGCAGGCGCGCACGGTGTCGCGCTCCGGGACGAGCACCACGTCGTCCACGTAGGCCTCGTCCAGCAGCGGCGGGCGGACGCCCGCACCCAGGCCCGGGATCATCCGCGGGGCGGGCGGGGTGCCGAAGGTGACCGAGCCGACGCTGTCGACGGCGACGATCCGTACGTCCGGGCGGTGCTCCTTGAACCAGCGGGCGCAGCCCATCAGCGTGCCCGTGGTGCCCGCCCCGACGAACAGCGTGTCGAGGTCGGGGAAGCGGCGGGAGATCACCGGCGCGGTGTGCCGGTGGTGGGCACGCCAGTTGTTGGGATTGGAGTACTGGTTGAGCCACACGTACCGCTCGTCGCTCTCGCACAACCGGCTCACGTACGCGATGCGGGCGCCCAGGAAGCCGGTCTCCGGGTCGGGCTCGGTGATGGTGTGCACCCGGGCGCCGAAGGTCTCCATCAGCCGGCGGGTGGCGAGGTTGCAGCGGGAGTCGGTCACGCACAGGAAGCCGTAGCCCTTGCTGGCCGCGATCATGCTGAGCGCGACGCCGAGGTTGCCCGACGAGGACTCCACCAGGACCGAGCCGGGCCGCAGCCGGCCCTCCCGCTCCGCGGCCTCGATCATCTCGGCCGCGGCCTTCTGCTTGACGGAGCCGGCGAAGTTCAGGCCCTCGCATTTGAGGTAGAGCGGCAGGCCGAGGGTGGTGCGCAGATCGACGTAGAGATCGTTTTCGTTGAATTCCTGGGGTACCGAGATGATCGGCACGTTGTCCTCCGGTTCTTGCGGTCCGGCGAGGCGTCAGCCGTAGCGCCGCATCTCGTGGAAGAAGTCGTCGACGACCGCCAGTTCGCCGCCGGCGAGCGCGGCGTCGTAGACGTGCTTGCCGAGCGCGAGGTCCAGGACGCCCAGTCCGAACGGCGAGAAGACCAGCGGCCGGTCCGCGGGGAGCTCCACGCTCCCGGTCAGGACGTCGTACAGGGTGCCGTGCACGAAGTCGCGGTTCCCCGTGGCCTGCTCGGCCAGGTGGAGCGAGGTGTTCGCCTTCAGGCAGTGCTCGACGTCGTCGACGATGTTGGTGGCGCCCAGCACCACCTCCGGGGCGAGGTCGCGCAGCGAGACGTGCAGGACGAGCGGGTTGTGCGCGAACCACGCCGGGTCGTCGATGTGCGGCGTGCCCGCGACGGTGGCGAACACCACCAGGTCGCAGGAGCGGATCAGCTCCTCGGCGCTCCCGCGCACGCTCACCTGCGCCGCCGTACCCGTGCCGCGCACGTACGCGCTGAAGCCCTCCGCGTGCTCCGCGGACAGGTCGTGCACCGCCACCTCGTCGAACTCCCAGCCCGTGCCCACCAGGTAGGTGTGGAGGTACCGGGCGATCAGACCGGTGCCGATGAACCCGACCCGGCGCGGTCGCGGGGCGCCGGGTCGGCCGTCGGCCAGCGCGCGGGCGGCCAGCGCCGCCGACGCGGCGGTACGGGCGGCACTGATGATCGAGCTCTCCAGGCAGGCCAGCGGATAGCCGGTCGCGTGATCGTTGAGGATCAGCACCGCCGAGGCACGCGGAATGCCGGCCTCGACGTTCTCCGGGAAGCTGGAGATCCACTTCAGCCCGTCGACGCGGTTGCCGCCGCCCAGGGAGGCGGGCAGCGCGATGATGCGCGACGACGGCCGGTCCGGGAAGCGCAGGAAGTACGAGGGCGGATTGACGGTGGCGCCCTCGCCGTGCAGCCGGTAGGCGGCCTCGACCAGGTCGGTCACCTCCCGCTCGCGGCCCTGCAGGATGCGGTGGACCTGGGCGCCGGGGATGACGGCGAAAGTAGGGGTATCGGTCTGCGTCTGCGACATGCGTCTGTCAGTCTCCGTGGTGGCGGTGTGTGCTGTTCAGTGCCCGAGGACGTGGCCCGGAAGGCGGACCGGGTCGCCGAGCACCACCGCGATCTCGCGGTCGCCCGTGTAGGGCTCGCGGCTGTGCGCCGTGCGCAGGTTGTCCACCAGCAGCACGTCGCCGCGCTGCCACGGCTCGCGACGGGTCGCCGCGCGGTAGGCGGCGTTGATCGTCTCGACGACGTCCTCCGGGACGGGGGTGCCGTCGCCGTACGCCGTGTCGAACGGCAGGCCGTCCTCGCCGTACATCGCCACGAGGTACTCGCGGATCATCGGGTCGAGGGTGCGGCCGTTGAGGAACGCGGCCTGGTTGAACCAGACCTCCTCGCCGGTGACGGGATGCGTGATGACGGCTGCCCGGCGCTGGCGGGTGTGCAGGCGGCCGTCCGGCAGCCACTCGGCCTGCACGGCGTTCGCCGCGCAGTACGCGTCGACGGCTGCCGTGTCGTCCGCGCCGAACGCCTCCGTCCACGCCACGCCCACCTCGTGATACGCGCGCTTGAGCAGCCAGCCCAGGCGGCGGAACGGCTCCACGACCTCCGCCGGCAGCGCCCGCAGGACCTCCTGCGAGTCGGCCACGGCGGTCGCACCGCCGTCCGCGGGGGCCGTCAGACAGCCGAAGACGGCGGTCGCCGGGACCTCGGCGGCGTAGCTCAACTCGTGGTGCATGCACATCGGCTCGTCGTGCGGCCACTCCGAGCCGGAGTGCACGCCACCGCCCAGGTCGCGGCGCGACGCGAAGCGTTCGCGCTCGCGCATCGGGACGACACCGAGGGCGTCGGCGACGGCGGCCACGTCGGCGGCCGTCGCCACGTCGAGACCACGCAGGAGGAGGGCGCCGTGGGTGGCGAGGGCGGTGCGGATCGCTTCGCGGTCGAGGGTGGAGGTGGTGACGGTGGCGATGGGGGTACGGCCGGGCTCCGCCACGATGGGGAGGGGCGGGTCGAGGAGGGTGGTCATGTGCGTCCTGTGGGTGGTTGAGGTCTGGTAGGGGTGCCCCGGTCCCGCCCTTTCACCGTTTCCCGGGGGCTGCGCCCCGGACCCCCGGGACCGGGCTCCGCCCGGTGTCCTCGAACGCCGGACGGGCTGAAGGGGTGCTGCCGGTTTGTGGGCAGGCGTCCCGCAGGGCGGGACGGGTGGGCACAAACCGGCCCACCGGCGTGCACCACCACGGGAAACGGGGGCGGGGCCTAGCCCCGCTCGTCGAGCGTTGCCGCCAGCTCCGCCAGGATCGGCGTGCGGGCCAGTTCCGTCACCGTGATGCGGCGGTCGAGGGCGATCACGAGGCGGAGGGCCGACAGTGATGTGCCGCCCGTCTCGAAGAAGTGGTCGTGGCGGCCGATGCGGTCCTCGGGGACCTTCAGGGCCGCCGCCCACAGCGCGGCCAGCTTGCGTTCGGTGGGGGTGTGCGGGGCGGACCGCAACGGCGCGTCGCTCACCGCGAGTTCGGCGGCGAGGGCCGTCAGGGCCTTCTTGTCGATCTTTCCGTTGGGCGTGAGCGGCAGTGCCTCGCGCCGGTGGGCGTGGTCGGGGACCATGAACGGCGGCAGGTCGGCCGCGAGGGTCTCGCGTACGGCGCGGTCCTCGTCGGCCGCGTAGAAGGCGACGAGGTGGCGGCCGTCGCCCTCGCCGGCGACGACGACGGCGCCGTCGCGGACGCCGGGTACGCGCAGGAGGCGGTTCTCGATCTCGCCGATCTCGATGCGGAAGCCGCGGATCTTGATCTGGGAGTCGCGTCGGCCGAGGTATTCGAGTGTGCCGCCGGGCAGCCAGCGGCCGAAGTCGCCGGAGCGGTAGAGGCGGCCGCGGCCGGCGCGGAAGGGGTCGGGGACGAAGGCGGCGCGGGTGCGTTCCTCGTCGCCCACGTAGCCGCGGCCGACGCACACGCCGGAGAAGACGATTTCGCCGGGGGCGCCGAGGGGCACGGGGTTGAGGCGTTCGTCGACGACGAGGACGAGGACGTTGCGGATGGGGGGTCCGAGCGGCACCGAGGGGTGGTCGGGGACGCGGTCCATGACCTCGTGGTTGGTGTCGTCGCAGGTTTCGGTCAGGCCGTAGGCGTTGACGAGCCGGACCTTCGGGAAGGCGGCGAACCAGCGTTCGACGAGTTCCTTCTTCAGCGCCTCGCCGGTGGCGGAGACACAGGTCAGGTGGGGCAGTTCGCGGGGGCTGTCCTCCAGATGGGAGAGGATGACCTCCAGGTAGGACGGCACGAGCTGGGCGACCTCGACGCGTTCGGCGGCGAGCTTGTCGACGAAGCGGCGTACGTCGAGGACGACGTCCTGTTCGACGACGAGCGTGGTGCCGCCGACGAGGAGGGCGGCCACGAGCTGCCACAGGGAGATGTCGAAGCTCTGGGGCGCGGTCTGGGCGACGGTGCCGCCCTCGCGCACGCCGAGGTCCTCGATCTTGGCCAGCAGGTGGTTGAGGAAGCCCTCGTGCTCGCACATGGCGCCCTTGGGCAGGCCGGTGGAGCCGGAGGTGAAGTAGATGTAGGCGAGTTGCGTGGGACCGACGGGCAGGCCGAGGTCGCTGTCGTCGTCGGTCTCGGCGGGCAGGGTGTCGAGGTAGCCGGTGGTGACGGTGCCGAGTCCGGCGGTGGCCTCGTCCAGGTGGGCGGCGGTCCCGCGCTGGGCGAGGGCCCAGCGGCAGTCGGCGCGGGTGAGGACGGTGGCGATGCGGCCGGCGGGGAAGTGGGGCTCGATCGGCAGGTAGGCGCCGCCGGCCTTGAGGACGGCGAGGACGCCGGCCAGCCAGTGCAGGTTGCGCTCGGCGACGACGGCGACGACGTCCTCGTCGGCGAGGCCGCGGGCGCGCAGGGCGCGGGCGATGCGGTTGGCGCGGCTGTTGAGTTCGGCGTAGGTCCAGCGTTCGGTGCCGTGGACGGCGGCGACACGGTCGGGGTGCAGGCGCACCCGTTCCTCGAAGAGCTCGTGGAAGCGCAGGTCGGGCAGGGGACGCTCGGGGCCGGCCAGGTCCTGCAGCTGGAAGGTGAGCTCGTCGTCGTCGACGAGGCACAGCTCGTGGTGCGGGGCGTCGGGGTCGGCGGCCATGGCACGCAGGGCGGTGAGCAGGTAGCCGGCGACGCGGGCGGCGAAGCCGGCGTCGTGCGCGTGGGGGCGGTGCCGTACGACGAGTTCGGCGTCGCCGGAGGCGGTGCCGGTGACGTCGAGGCCGACGGCGAGCAGGGTGCCGGGGGCGAGGTCGGCCCCGGCCGGGGCCCGGTCGGTGACCAGGACGGTGTCGAACAGCGCGTCGGTGCGGCCCAGTTCGGCGCGCAGGGCGTCGAGGGGGTGGCCGTGGTGGCGCTCGGTGGCGGCCTCGGCGCCGACGGCGCGGGCGACGAGCTCGCGCCAGGTGCCGTCCGTGGCGGTGACGCGGCAGGGCAGCGGGGTTTCCCAGCCGTCGCGCAGGTAACCGGTCACGACGTCCCGGTCGCCGGTGAGCGCCGCCAGCACCTTCACGTGCGCGGCGAGCAGCACCGCGCCGACGGAGACGCCGAGTTCGCCGGCCGTGCGGGCGGCGAGTTCCGCGAGCGCCCCGGGGGCGCGGGTGCGGTGTTCCGCGGACGGCTCGTCCGCCGTCGCGCCGGGGTCCTGCGTCCAGCGCGGCAGGGCGGTGAAGCCGCCGGCGGTGAGCACCTCCCGCCAGTGGTTCTCGCCCTCCGCGGCACCGGCCGCCTCCGGCCCGTGCCCGTCAGCCCAACTCACCACGAGCGCAACCCTCCACCCGGATAATTCATCGGATTACTTTCCTCAGCGACACTAGGCGGGGGCTTTATCGGTGGAATATCAATTCAGCTCTCCCACGGATAAATGCGCCCCGGCGTTTGCGGGCGTCTGCGGGAGCGTGCTCGCGGTGCCGGAAGGAGGGCATGAGCAGGCCCAGGACGACGGCGAACACCGGCAGCCAGGCGAGCCGTTCCAGGGCCCATCCGAAGGAGAGGGGGGCGGTGTGCAGGCCGGGCAGCGGGCCGGCGGTCAGGCCCAGGCAGGTGGTCAGCAGCATGGCCGTCTGGTGCCACAGGAACACCGTCATCGCGCTCAGGTTGAGCCCGGCGACGAGCATCCAGGGCAGGGGGCGGCGCATCAGGCGGCGCAGCGGTCCGCGCAGGGCCAGTGCGAGGCCCGTCTGGGCGAGTCCGAAGCAGACGGCGGCGAGGGTGGGCGGGCTGAGGTTGGAGACGTCCTGCCCGGGCACGCCGACCATGCTCGCCGGGTAGCCGCAGCCCACGACGAGGGCGACCGCGGCCGCCGCGCCGCCGGCCAGCAGGGCGAGCGGGGCGCGGACACCGCGCAGGTGACCTGCGGCCCAGGCGGTGCCGAGGACGTACGGGACGAGCCAGCCGGCCGGCACGTTCAGCCAGCCCAGCTGCTCCGGGGTGCTCCAGCCGAACCGGGCGGCGTCCACGACGGCCACCGTGGCGGCCGGCAGCAGCGCGGCCCAGGGGCCCAGGCGCCGTACGAGCGCCACGACGGGGGCGGTGGCCGCGGTCAGGGCGGCGAAGACGCACAGGAACCACAGGGGGGAGACCACGAGCGCGATCAGCGTGCGCACCGTGCCCCAGCCGGCGTCGCCGGCCGTCAGCCACAGGGCGGCCGGTATCCACACACCCAGGACGGCGGGCACGGGGCGGGTCAGCCGTCCCAGCCGGCGGGCGGTCCAGCGCCCGTACGACTCGCCGCGGGCGCGGGCGGATTCCCAGCTGCGGGCGGCCGAGTAGCCGCCGACGAGGAAGAAGACGGCCAGGGTCTGCAGCACCCAGGACAGGGGCGTCAGGGCGGGCAGGTGCTTGAGCGGGCTGTCGGTGTACAGGTGTCCGTCGCCGTCCTGGACGACGGCCGTCACCAGCCAGTGCCCCAGGACGACGCCGCAGATGCCGAAGGCGCGCAGGGCGTCCACGGCCCGGTCGCGGCGGGCGGGGGTGGCGCTCTGCACGCGGTGGGCGAGCGCCGTGACGGTCTCACGCACGGTCGCCTCCCGTGGTGGTGACGTCCGCGGTGCGGCCCAGCGCGATCAGGGCGAGGTTGCGCAGGGCGGTGCCGCCGGGGCGCAGGTAGTCGCCGTGGCCGCCGCTGCCGGCGGCGAAGCGGCGGGCGCCGAAGGCGCCGGAGACCGGGTCGGTGCCCAGGCCCAGGGTGATGTCGAGCGGCAGGCGCAGGGAGACGTGCGGGACGCGCGCGATGCCGTCGCCGCTCGCCCGGCCGGCCCAGACGCGGGCCGCGGTGCCCAGGCCGGCCGCCGTGGTGGCGCCGCTGCCGGGGCTGCCGTAGAGGGCGACGTCGGCGACGTGCGCGGCGTCGAGGCCGGGGCCGGCGCTGCCGCACACGACCGAGCCGTAGGAGTGGCACAGCAGGGTCAGGCGGGCGTGCGGGGCGGCGGCGCGCAGCCCGGTCAGGAAGGTCAGCAGGCTGCGTGCGCCCTCCCGGGCGCGGCCGGGGGTGATGACGGCGCCGCTGATGGTCTCCGGGGTGTCGTAGCCGAGCCAGGCGACGACCGCGTGGCGGCCGCCGGGGTCGTCGCCGCGCAGTTGGCCGGCGAGGGCGCGGGCGCCGCCGCCGGGTGCGGCCCAGGCCGGGCCGTGGCTGTCGAAGTGGCGCACGGTGGTGTCCGCGCCGGGGACGAGGACGGTGACCGTGGAGGCGGTGGCGAGGTCGTCGCCGACGACCTCCACGGCCCGGCCGCGTCCGCGCCCGTCGAAGGACAGGAAGTGCCGGCCGGGCGCGGCCAGGGCGCGCAGGGCGGCGGCGCGGTCGGTGTCGTCGGCGCGCTCGGCGGCGGCGGCCGCGTCCTCGGCGGCCTGCCGGGTGAGCCGGTAGCGCGCGTCGAGGGTGTCCGCCGTCAGGGCCGGCAGGGCCGGTGGGGCGGGTGTCTGCACGTCGCGCGCCTGCGAGGGGGCGCCGGTCACCGGGACGGCCACCGCGGCGGCGACGACGGCGGCGAGCAGGCCGCGCCGCAGGGGCCGGGGTATCCCGGGGGGCCTGCGGCCCTCGACGATGGTGTCCTCCGCTTCGTCCGGCACGATTTCACGACCTCCGCGTTGCTGTGCCGGGCTAGCGGAGTGATTCATTCCGCCTCCCGGCCGGGAACTGGTGGCCGGGAGCCTAAAAAGCCGAATTATCGGCGGACTATCGCGGCAATTCCCGCCCGCTAAAGCCCGCCGCTGAAGCCCACTCGCTCGAGCCCGCCCGAACCTCGCCCGAAAGCCCGCCGGGGCGGTTCCCCGAATTCAGGGAACCGCCCCGGCGAAAAGGCGCCTCAGACCAGGGCCGCGGCCGGCACCCGGTGCAGGCGCTCCGCCAGCAGGCGGCCGATCTCGGCCAGCGGGGCCGACTCGGTCATCCGCTCGTGCGTGGTGGCGACCTCCACCAGCTCCACCGCGCCGGAGACGTACGGCTCCCACGCGGCCGGGTCCGCCCACTCGCGGCGGTTCTCGGTGGCGACGACCAGCAGCATGTCGCCGTCGTACGGGGCGGGTTCGGCCGGCGTCACCAGGCGCACGTTGTTCACCAGCACGTCCAGCACCGCCGCGCGCTGCTCCTCGTCCAGGTGCCGGGACTCGCTGGAGCCGCGGCCCATGTAGCCGACGACGGCGCGGCGCACCGCGGCGAGGTCGCCGGGCACCACGTCGGACTCGCCGTGGATGCGGGCGTACGCCTGGAACATGTCGGTGAGGATGCGCTCCGTCTCCAGCGGCTCCTTGCGGTCGGCCTCCACCGGGTAGGAGTCGAGCAGGGCCAGCAGGCCCACCTCCTCGCCCTGGCGGCGCAGTTCGGCGGCCACCGCCTGGGCGAGGGCGCCGCCCAGCGACCAGCCCACCAGGTGGTAGGGGCCCGCCGGCTGCACGGAACGCATCTGCGCCACATAGTCGGCGACCATCTCGGCGAGCGTCGCCGCCGGCGGCTCGCTGCCGTCGGCGCCGCGCGACTGCAGGCCGTACAGCGGCTGGTCGGCGTCCAGTGCGCGCAGCAGGCCCGCGTAGCACCAGCTCAGCCCGCCCACGGGGTGGACGGCGAAGAGCGGCGGGCGGGTGCCGGTGGTGCGCAGCGGCAGCAGGACGTCGAAGCCGCCGGCCGCGTCGCCGCCGTCGATGCGCTCCAGCAGCGCCGCCGGGGTGGGTGCGGCGAAGATCGTACGGACGGAGACCTCGGCGCCGAGCACCGCGCCGATGAGGCCGGCCAGCTTGGACGCCAGCAGCGAATGCCCGCCGAACTCGAAGAAGTTGTCGTCGATGCCCATGCCCGGGGCGCCCAGCACCTCGGCGAACAGGCCGCACAGCACCTCCTCGCGGCCCGAGCGCGGGGCGCGGCCCGCGGGGGCGGCCGGCGGCTCGGGCAGCGCCCGGTGGTCGGCCTTGCCGTTGGGGGTGAGCGGGATCTCCGTCACCGGCACGAAGGCCGAGGGCACCATGTACTCCGGCAGCCGGCCCAGCAGCCGCGAGCGCAGGGCCGCAACGTCCGCGGCGCCGGCGCCGGGGGCCGGGACGACGTAGGCGACCAGGCGCCGCACGCCGGGCCGGTCCTCGCGGACCATGGCCACCGCTCGGGCGACCGCCGCCTGTTCGGCGACGGCCGACTCGACCTCGCCGAGCTCGATGCGGAAGCCGCGCAGCTTGACCTGGTCGTCGGCGCGGCCGACGAACTCCAGCTGCCCGTCGCGGCGCCGGCGCACCAGGTCGCCGGTGCGGTACATGCGGGTACCGGCCGGACCGTAGGGGTCGGCGACGAAGCGGGCGGCAGTGACGGCGGGCCGGCGCAGGTAGCCGCGGGCCAGCCCGTCGCCCGCCAGGTACAGCTCGCCGACGACGCCGGCGGCCACCGGCCGCAGGGCCGCGTCCAGCACGTACGCGCGGGCGTTCGCCACCGGCCGGCCGATGGGCTGCACGGGCCCGGCCTGCGGGTCGCACACCGCGGAGGTGACCTCGACGGTGGCCTCGGTGGGGCCGTAGCCGTTGACCAGGCGGCGGCCGGGCGCCCAGCGGGCCACCAGCTCGGGGGCGCAGACCTCGCCGCCGACGATCAGGGTGCGCAGGTCGGGCAGGTCCACGGCGGGCAGGCCGGCCAGGACCGAGGGCGGCATGTGGGCGTGGGTGATGCGCTGCTCGGCCAGGAAGCGGGCCAGCTCCTCGCCGATGGGCGTGCCGTCCGGCACCACGAGGGTGCCGCCGGTCAGCAGGGCCATGCACAGTTCGGAGACCGACACGTCGAAGCTCGGCGAGACGAACTGGATCACCCGGCTGCCCGGTCCGGCGCCGTGCAGGGTGCGGTGGTTGTGGGCGAGAGCGGCCAGGCCGCGGTGGGTGACGACGACGCCCTTGGGGGTGCCGGTCGAGCCGGAGGTGGAGATGACGTACGCGGGGTGGTCGGCCCGCACGGTCACGGCGGGGGCGGTGGCCGGCCGCTCGGCGACCTCGGCGGCGAACTGCGGGTCGTCCAGCAGGACGACGGGTGCGTCCGCGGGAAGGGCGGCGCTCACCGAGGAGCCGGTGAGCACGCACACCGGGTCGGCGTCGGCCAGCATCAGGGCCAGGCGCTCGGCCGGGTAGGCGGGGTCCAGCGGCACCCAGGCGGCACCGGTCCTGACCACGGCCAGCAGGGCGGTGACCAGGTCGGCGGACTTCGGCAGCGCGAGGGCCACGAACCGCTCGGGGCCGGCGCCCAGGTCGGCCAGGCGGTGGGCCAGGCGGTTGGCGCGCGCGTCGAGCTCGCGGTACGTCAGCGAGGTGCCGTCGTGAGAGGTCAGCGCCTCGGCGTCGGGGGTGCGTGCGACCTGGGCCGCGAACAGTTCGCCGAGCGGCGCCCTTTCGAGGTCGAGGACGGGCCCGTGCCAGCCCTGCAGCAGCTGCTCGCGCTCGGCGTCGGCCAGCACCTCCAGGCGGCTGAGCGGGGCCTTGGGGTCGGCCGCCGCGGCGGACAGCAGCCGGGCGAGGCGGTCGGCGAGCTCCTGGGCGGTCTCGCGGTCGAACAGGGCCGTGGCGTACTCGACGATGCCGCGCAGCCCGGCCGGCTCGCCGTCGGCGCCATGGCTCTCGGCCACGCTGAAGGACAGGTCGAACTTGGCGACGCCCGCGCCCGTGGCCTCGAAGCCCACCGTCAGGCCCGGCAGTTCGAGGGCGGGGCCGGTGTTGTTCTGGAAGGCGAGCATCACCTGGAACAGCGGGTGCGCGGCCGCCGAGCGCACCGGGTTGACGGCCTCGACCAGGCGCTCGAAGGGGATGTCCTGGTGGGCGTAGGCGGCCAGGTCGGTCTCGCGCACGCGCTCCAGCAGCTCGCCGAAGCCCGGGTCGCCCGCGGTGTCGGTGCGCAGCACCAGGGTGTTGACGAAGAAGCCCACCAGGTCGTCCAGGGCCTCGTCGCCGCGGCCGGCCACCGCCGTGCCGATGGGGATGTCGGTGCCCGCGCCCATGCGGGTGAGCAGGGCGGCCAGGCCCGCCTGCACCACCATGAACAGGCTGCAGCGGTGGGCGCGGGCCAGGGAGACCAGCGCGCGGTGGGTGGCGGCGTCGACCGACAGGTGCACGTAGTCGCCGCGGTGGTCGGCGACCGCCGGGCGCGGCCGGTCGGTGGGCAGGGCCAGCAGCTCGGGCGCCCCGGCCAGCGCCTGCGTCCAGTGGGCCAGCTGGCGGCCCAGCACGCTGTCGGCGTCGCCGTCGTCGCCCAGCAGCTCGTGCTGCCAGAGCGTGTAGTCGGCGTACTGCACGGGCAGCGGCTCCCAGGCCGGGGCGCGGCCCGCGGTGCGGGCGGTGTACGCCGCGCCCAGGTCGCGCACCAGCGGGGCGGCCGACCAGCCGTCGCCCGCGATGTGGTGCAGCAGCAGGAGCAGCACGTGCTCCTCCTCGCCCACCCGGAACAAGGTGGCGCGCAGCGGCGTCTCCAGCGCCAGGTCGAAGGGCCGGCGCGCGGCCTTCGCCAGGGCGGCCGGCAGGCCGGCCGCGTCGGTGGTGACGACGGCCAGCTCGGCCCGGTGCTCGCCGGCGTCGAGGATGCGCTGGTACGGGACGCCCTCGTGCTCGCCGAAGAGGGTGCGCAGGCTCTCGTGGCGGGCCACGACGTCGCCCAGCGCGGCGCGCAGGGCCTGCTCGTCGAGGCGGCCGGTCAGGCGCAGCGGCATGGGGATGTTGTAGGTGGCGCTGGGGCCCTCCAGGCGGTCGAGGAACCACAGCCGCCGCTGGGCGAAGGAGACCGGCACGCGCTCGGGGCGCACGGCCGGGCGGATCGGCTCGCGGGCGGTGCGGCCCTGGTCCAGGCGCTGGGCCAGCAGGGCGGCGGTGGGGGCCTCGAACAGGGCGCGCACGGGCAGTTCGACGGCGAACGTCGCGCGGACCCGGCCCAGCAGCTTGATCGCCGAGAGGGAGTGGCCGCCGAGCTCGAAGAAGTCCTCGTGCGGGGCGACGGCCGGCTTGCCGAGCACCTCGGCGAACAGGCCGCACAGGATCTCCTCCTGCGGGCTGCGCTCGCGCTCCCGGCGCACCCGGGCCGCAACCGGCGCGGACGCCTCGGCGGGGGCCGCCACGGGCAGCAGGGCGCGCTGGGCGGCGGTGAGCGGCTCGACGTCGCCGAGGAGCAGCTCCGGCTGCTCGACGGCCGTGCGCACCAGGTGTTCCGCACGGGCGACGAGGACGTCGGCCGCGGCCTCGTCGAAGAGGTCGGGGCGGTACTCCAGGCGGACGTGCAGGCGCCGGCCGGCCATGCCGGCGATCAGGCGCAGCGGGTAGTGGGCGGCGTCCTTGCCGGAGACGCGGGCGACGCGCAGGCCGGCGACCTCCTGGCTGCCGGAGCCGTCGGAGGGGTAGTTCTCGACGGTGAGCGCGGTGTCGAACAGGTCGCCGTGCCCGGCCAGGCGCTGCACCTCGCCCAGGCGCAGCTGCTGGTGGTCGAGCAGGTCGGCCTGCTCCTCCTGCAGCCGGGTGAGGTTGGCGGCCAGCGAGGCGCCGCGGTCCAGGCGCACGCGCACGGGCACGGTGTTGATGAACAGCCCGACCATCGTCTCGATGCCGGGGATCTCCGGCGGGCGGCCGGAGACCACCGAGCCGAAGACCACGTCGTCGCGGCCGGTCAGCTCGGCCAGCACCAGCGCCCACACGCCCTGCAGGAGGGTGTTGACGGTCAGGTTGCGGGTGCGGGCCATGGCCTCCAGGGAGGCGGTGAGCTCCTCGGGCAGGTCGGTGGAGCGGTAGGCGGGCAGGATGCCGGGCCGGTCGGGGTCGGCGGGCACGACGAGGGTGGGGCCCTGCAGGCCGTCGAGGGCGCGGCGCCAGGCGTCCTTGGCCGCCCCGGCGTCCTGGCGGGCCAGCCACGCGAGGTAGGCGCGGTAGGGGGTGACCGGCGGCAGCGTCGCGTCCGAGCCGTTCTCCTTGTACAGCGTGAGCAGCTCGCGCAGCAGCACGGGCGCCGACCAGCCGTCGATGAGGATGTGGTGGTTGCTCATCACCAGGCGGTGCAGCCCCGCGCCCAGGCGGACGAGGGTGAAGCGCAGCGCCGGCGGGACGGCGAGGTCGAAGCGGCGGACGCGGTCGGCCTCCAGCAGCGCGGTCAGCTCCGCCTCCCGCACGGCCTCCGGCAGGGCGGAGAGGTCCACGTCCGCCCAGGGCAGTGGCACCTCGCGGTGGACGACCTGGATGGCCTGGCCGTTCTTGCGCTGGCGGAAGCCGGCGCGCAGGTTGGCGTGGCGGCGCAGCAGGGCGCGCGCCGAGGTCTTCAGCCGCTCGACGTCGAGGGGGCCCTCCAGGTCGAGGAAGAGCTGGGTGTTGTAGACGTCCGTGTCGCCCGCCTCACCGGCGAGCGCGTGGAAGAGGAGGCCCTCCTGCAGGGGAGACAGCGGCAGGACATCCTCAAGACCCGAAGTCTTCATGCGATTTCCCTCAATTCAGCTTCAAGATCGTCGATTTCGTCCTGGCTCAGCTCGACCAGCGAGAGGTCGGACGGGGTGTAGCCGCCCACGTCGGTGGTGGCGGTGGCGTCGGCCAGGGCCCGTAGCGCGCGGAACCAGCCCTCGGCCAGCTCGCGGACCTCGGCCTCGGTCAGCAGTGCCGCCGGCCAGGTCCACACGGCGCTCAGCTCGGGGCCGCCGGGCCGGTCCTCGGTGATCGCGTTGATCTCCAGGGTGTGCCCGACGGGCATGGCGCCGTCGCGGGGTGCGGGCCCCTTCACGCCGGGCACCACGGCCCAGTCGGCGGTGGGGGCGCCGCCGCCGGAGGCGGGGAAGCGGCCCAGGTAGTTGAAGCCGATCTGCGGCGCGGCCCGCCCGGCCAGGCGGGGGGCGGTGTCCGGGTTCAGGTGCCGGAGCATGCCGTGGCCGATGCCGTTGTCGGGCAGCTCGCGCAGCTGCTCCTTGATCCGCTTCAGGGCCCGGCCCAGCTCGGGGCCGGCCGTGCGCACGTCGGCGTCGGTGACCGGTCCGGGGTCCAGGCGGACGGGGAAGAGCGAGGTGAACCAGCCGACGGTGCGGGAGAGTTCGGCGCCGTCCAGGATCTCCTCGCGCCCGTGGCCCTCCAGGTCCAGCAGGACGGCGCCGGCGCCGTGGCCGCGCCGCGTGCGGTACTCGCGTACCGCCAGGGCGAGGCCGGTCAGCAGGACGTCGTTCACGCCGGCGTGGAAGGCGGCCGGAACGGACGTCAGCAGGGGTTCGGTCACCTCGGCCGGCAGCCGCAGGGTGACGGAGACGGTGGTCGCCGCCACGTCGCGCCCGGGGTCGGGGGCGACGGTGCCCAGCTGCGGGTCGGGGGTGTCCAGCACCCGTTGCCACACGGGGAGTTCGGCCGTGCGCGCCGGGTCGGCCGCGGCCTCGGTCAGCCGCTGCGACCAGCGGCGGAAGGAGGTCGGTACGGGGTCCGGGGCGGGGGTGGCGCCGTCGGCCGCGCCCTCCCAGGCGGCGGCGAGGTCCGGGAGCAGGATGCGCCAGGAGACGCCGTCGACCACGAGGTGGTGGGCGACGATCAGCAGCATGCCGGGCCGCTCGGTGCCCGCGTCGAACCACACCAGTCGCAGCACCGCGCCGTCCGCGGGGGCGAGCCGCTGCCGGGCGGCCTCGCCGTGGACGGCCACGGCCTCGGCCAGTGCCTCGCCGGTCAGGCCGGTGACGTCCACGCGCTCCAGGCAGCCGGCGGCGGCGACCGCGCCGACGGGGGCGATCTCGGGGGTCCAGCCGTCGGGGCCGGTCAGGCGCAGGCGCAGGGCGTCGTGCCGGTCCAGCAGGGCCTGGACGGCCCGCAGCAGCCGGTCCTCGTCCGCGCCCGCCGGCACCTGGACCACCATCGACTGGTTGAAGCCGTCCGAGGGGCCGCCGAGTTCGCGCAGCCAGTGCATGATCGGCGTCAGCGGCAGGGTGCCCACGCCGGCGTCCGGTGCCTCCTGGGCCGTGGCGGCGCCGCTGTCCGCGGCGATCAGCGCGAGGGCGGCCGGCGACTGGTGCTTGAAGACGTCCCGGGCGGTGAGGACGAGCCCGGCCTTGCGGGCGCGGCTGACCAGCTGGATGGACAGGATGCTGTCGCCGCCGAGCTCGAAGAAGTTGTCGTCGGCGCCGACGCCGTCCAGGCCCAGGACCTCGGCGAACAGGTCGCACAGGAGTTCTTCGCGCGGGGTGCGCGGGGTGCGTCCGGCGGGTCGTTCGCCCTGGCCGGGGGCGGGCAGGGCCTTGTGGTCGAGCTTGCCGTTGGGGGTGAGCGGCAGGGCGTCGAGGGCGACGAAGGCCGAGGGGACCATGTACTCGGGGAGTTCGGCGGCGGCGTGCTCGCGCAGGCCGCCGGTGTCGCCGACGACGTAGGCGACCAGGCGCCGGTCGCCCGGGCGGTCCTCGCGCACGATCACCGCGGCCTGGGCCACGCCGTCGTGGGCGGCCAGGACGGCCTCGATCTCGCCGAGTTCGATGCGGAAGCCGCGGACCTTGACCTGGTTGTCGGCACGGCCGACGAAGTGCAGCTGCCCGTCCTCGTCCCAGCGCGCCAGGTCGCCGGTGCGGTACATGCGCGAGCCGGCGGGCCCGTAGGGGTCGGCGACGAAGCGGCCGGCGGTGAGGTCGGGGCGTCCGTGGTAGCCGCGGGCCAGGCCGGCGCCGGCGACGTACAGCTCGCCGGGCACCCCGGCGGGCACGGGACGCAGCGCCGCGTCGAGCACGTACACCTGCGCGTTGGCGATGGGCCGGCCGATCGGCGGGGTGACGGCGCCCGAGACCGGGCCGCTCATCGTGGCGCAGACCGTCGTCTCCGTCGGCCCGTAGGCGTTGATCATCCGGCGGCCGGTGGACCACCGCGCGACCTGGTCCGGGGCGCAGGCCTCGCCCGCCACGACCAGGGTCATGCCGTCGGGCAGCGCGCCGTCGGGCAGGACGGCCAGGGCGGCCGGCGGGAGCGTGGCGTGCGTGATGCGGTGGTGGGCGAGCGTACGGACGAGGTCCTCGCCGGGCAGCAGCTCGTCGCGGGAGGCGAGCACGAGCGTGGCGCCCGCCAGCAGGGCCATGCACATCTCGGACGTGGCCGCGTCGAAGCTCGGCGAGGCGAACTGCAGCACGCGGCTGTCCGGCGTCACGCCGAAGACCTCGATCTGGCCCGCGGCGAGGCTGGAGATGCCGGTGTGGGTGACGACGACGCCCTTGGGGCGGCCCGTCGAGCCGGACGTGTAGATGACGTACGCGGGGTTCGCGGGCACCGCCGTGCGCTGCGGCGCATGGACCGGGCGGCCGGTGAGGTCGGTGCCGTCGAGGTCGACGACGGGCACGGCCTGCGGCAGCCGGTCGCGGGTGGCGGCGTCGGTGACGACGCACAGGGGTGCGGCGTCGTCGAGCATGTAGGCGATGCGCTCGGCCGGGTACTCCGGGTCGACCGGCAGATAGGCGCCGCCCGCCTTCACCACGGCGAGCTGGGCCACCACCAGGGCGGCGGACTTCGGCAGGGCGACGGCGACGATCCGCTCCGGGCCCACGCCGAGTCCGGCGAGGTGGTGGGCGAGCCGGTTGGCGCGCTCGTCCAGCTCGGCGTACGTCAGCGTCGTCCCGCCGTGGACGAGGGCGACGGCCTGCGGGGTACGGGCCGCCTGCGCCTCGAACAGCTCGGGCAGGGTGCCCCGGGCGACGTCGCGGCCGGAGTCGTTCCACTCGACGAGCAGCCGCTCGCGCTCCTGCGGCGCGAGGACCTCCAGCTGCCCGACCGGGGCGTCCGGCGCGTCCGCCGCGGCCTGCAGCAGGCGCACGAGCCGGTCGGCGATGCCGCGGGCGGTGCCGGCCGTGAAGAGGTCGGTGGCGAAGACGACGCTGCCGTCGATGCCGGCGGGCGTCCCGTCGGCGGCGTAGCGGTCGCGGAGGCTGAAGGAGAGGTCGAACTTCGCCGCACCGGCGTCCAGCCCCTCCACCCGCGTGGTCAGGCCGGGCAGCTCGACGGCGGCCTCGGCCTGGCTCTGCAGGGTCAGCATGACCTGGAAGAGCGGGTGGTGGGCGAGGGAGCGGACGGGGTTGGCGATCTCGACCAGGCGCTCGAAGGGCAGGTCCTGGTGGGCGTAGGCGGCGAGGTCGGTCTCCCGTACGCGCTCGACGAGTTCGGCGAAGGTGGGGTCGCCGGAGGTGTCGGTGCGCAGGACGAGGGTGTTGACGAAGAAGCCGACGAGCCCGTCCAGTGCCTCGTCCGTGCGGCCCGCGACGGCGGTGCCGAGGGGGATGTCGGTGCCGGCGCCGAGGCGCGTGAGCAGGGCGGCGAGTGCCGCCTGGACGACCATGAAGGTCGTCGCGCCCGTCCGGCGCGCCAGTGCGGACAGCGCCTGGTGGGTCTCCTGCCCGATCGAGAAGCCGACCTGGTCGCCCCGGTAGGAGGCGACGGCGGGGCGGGCGTGGTCGGTGGGCAGGTCGAGCAGCTCGGGCAGGCCGGCGAGGCGCTCGGTCCAGTAGGCGGCCTGGCGGGCGGCGGTGCTGGCGGCGTCGGCCTCGTCGCCGAGGACGTCGTGCTGCCACAGCGCGTAGTCCGCGTACTGCACCGGCAGCGGCTGCCACTGCGGTGCCCCGCCCGCCAGGCGGGCGGTGTACGCGGCGGTCAGGTCGGCCAGCAGCGGGCCGGCGGACGAGCCGTCGGCGGCGATGTGGTGCATCAGCAGGAGCAGCACGCCGTGCTGCGCGTCGGTGCGGAACAGCGTGGCGCGCAGCGGTGGTTCGGTGCCCAGCGCGAAGGCGTGGCCCGCTGCTTCCCGCAGTGCGGCATCGAGATCAGCGGCGTCGATGTCGGTGACGGTCAGGCCGGTGAAACCGCTGCCGGCCGGCAGGATGTGCTGCCGGGGCACGCCGTCGGTCTCCGGGAAGACCGTGCGCAGGCTCTCGTGCCGGGCCACCACGTCGCCGATCGCCGCGCGCAGGGCGTCGGTGTCGACCGTGCCGGTCAGGTGCAGGGCGAGCGGCACGTTGTACGTGGCGCTGGGGCCCTCGACGTGGTCGAGCACCCACAGCCGGCGCTGGGCGAAGGACAGCGGCAGCACCTCGGGGCGCTCGCGGTCGGCGCCGGGCCGGTTGCGGGCGGAGCCGGCGTCGTCCAGGCGGGGCGCGAGGGCGGCCACGGTGGGGGCCTCGAAGAGGTCGCGGATGGCCAGTTCGGCGCCGAACGTGGTGCGGATGCGGCTGATGAGGCGGGTGGCCATCAGGGAGTGGCCGCCCAGCTGGAAGAAGCTGTCGTCGATGCCGACGCCGTCCAGGCCCAGGACCTCGGCGAACAGGCCGCACAGGATCTCCTCGCGCGGCGTGCGCGGGGCACGCCCCGCGGGCCGCTCGGTGGTGTCCGGGGCGGGCAGGGCCTTGTGGTCGAGCTTGCCGTTGGGGGTGAGCGGCAGGGCGTCGAGGGCGACGAAGGCCGACGGCACCATGTATTCGGGGAGTTCGGCGGCGGCGTGCTCGCGCAAGCCCTCGGTGTCGCCGACGACGTAGGCGACCAGGCGCCGGTCGCCCGGGCGGTCCTCGCGGACGACGACCGCGGCCTGGACCACGCGCTCGTGCGCGGCCAGCACCGACTCGACCTCGCCGAGTTCGATGCGGAAGCCGCGCAGCTTGACCTGGTCGTCGGCGCGGCCGACGAAGTGCAGCTGTCCGTCGCGGTCCCAGCGGGCGAGGTCGCCGGTGCGGTACATCCGGGAGCCCGCCGGGCCGTACGGGTCGGCGACGAAGCGGCCGGCCGTGAGGTCGGGGCGCCCGTGGTAGCCGCGGGCCAGGCCGGCGCCGGCGACGTACAGCTCGCCGGCGACGCCCACGGGCACCGGGCGCAGCGCCGCGTCGAGCACGTACACCTGCGCGTTGGCGATGGGCCGGCCGATGGGGGGCACGGCGGTGCCGGAGACGGGGCCGCTCATCGTGGCGCAGACGGTCGTCTCCGTCGGCCCGTAGGCGTTGATCATCCGGCGGCCGGTGGACCAGCGGGCGACCTGGTCCGGGGCGCAGGCCTCGCCCGCCACGACCAGGGTCATGCCCTCGGGCAGCGCGCCGTCGGGCAGGACGGCCAGGGCGGCCGGCGGGAGCGTGGCGTGGGTGACGGCATGCCGGTGCAGGGTCGCGGCCAGCGCGTCGCCCGGCAGCAGCTCCTCGCGCGGGGCCAGCACGAGCGTGGCGCCCGAGAGCAGGGCCATGCACACTTCCCACGTCGCGGCGTCGAAGCTCGGCGAGGCGAACTGCAGCACGCGGCTGCCGGTGCCGACGCCGAAGGCGGTCATCTGCTCGGCGACGAGGCTGGCGATGCCGGTGTGGGTGACGACGACGCCCTTGGGGCGGCCCGTCGAGCCGGACGTGTAGATCACGTACGCCGCGTTCGCCGGCGTCAGCTGCGGCTGCGGGGCGTGGGACGGCTGCCCGGCGAGCTCCGCCTCGTCCGGCACCAGCACGTTCGCCGTGGCCGGGAGGCGGTCGCGGGTGGCGGTGTCGGTGACGACGCACAGGGGTGCGGCGTCGTCGAGCATGTAGGCGATGCGCTCGGCCGGGTACTCGGGGTCGACCGGAAGGTAGGCGGCACCCGCCTTGACCACGGCGAGGAGCGCGACGAGCCACTCCACCGAGCGCGGCAGGGCGACGGCGACGATCCGCTCGGGGCCGGCGCCGAGTCCGGCGAGGTGGTGGGCGAGCCGGTTGGCGCGCGCGTCCAGCTCCGCGTACGTCAGCTCGGTCGTGCCGGACACGGCCGCCACGGCGTCGGGGGTCTCGGCGACGCGCGCCGCGAACAGCTCGGGCAGCGTGCCCTCGGCGACGTCGCGGGCGGAGTCGTTCCACTCCACGAGCAGCCGCTCGCGCTGGGCGGGCGAGAGGACGTCCAGCGCGCTCACCGGCCGCGCCGGGTCGGCGGCGGCGCTCGCCAGCAGCCGGGACAGGCACGCCGCCAGGTACGCGGCCGTCTCCTCGTCGTACAGCTCGGTGGCGTAGGTCAGACCGCCGGTCAGGCCGGCCGGCGCGCCGGTGGCGTCGTGGTGCTCGTGCAGGGTGAAGGACAGGTCGAACTTCGCCGTCCTGGCGTTGAGGTCCTCGACCTCGGTGGCCAGGCCCGGCAGCTGCACCGTGCCGGACGCGTTGTTCTGCAGGACGAGCATGACCTGGAAGAGCGGGTGGTGCGCCAGGGTGCGCACCGGGTTGGCCGCCTCCACGACCCGCTCGAAGGGGATGTCCTGGTGGGCGTAGGCGGCCAGGTCGGTGTCGCGGACGCGCTCGACGAGTTCGGCGAAGGTGGGGTCGCCGGAGGTGTCGGTGCGCAGGACGAGGGTGTTGACGAAGAAGCCGACGAGCTCGTCGAGCGCCTCGTCCGTGCGGCCCGCGACGGCGGTGCCGAGGGGGATGTCGGTGCCCGCGCCGAGGCGGGTGAGCAGGGCGGCGAGGCCGGCCTGGGCGACCATGAACAGGCTGCACCGGTGGGTGCGGGCCAGCTCCGCCAGGCGGGCGTGCGTGGTGGCGTCCACGGTCAGCGGGACGGTGTCGCCCGTGTGCCCGGCGACGGCCTGGCGCGGCCGGTCGGCCGGTAGGTCCAGCAGCTCGGGCGCGCCGGCCAGCTGCTCGGCCCAGTAGGCGGCCTGGCGGGAGGCGAGGCTGGCGGGGTCGTCCTCCTCGCCGAGGACCTCGCGCTGCCACAGCGCGTAGTCCGCGTACTGGATCTCCAGCGGCTCCCAGCCGGGGGCGCCGCCCTCCAGGCGGGCGGTGTAGGCCGTCGACAGGTCGCGCAGCAGGTTGCCGACCGACCAGCCGTCGGCGGCGATGTGGTGCATCAGCACCAGGAGCACGCTGTGCGTCGCGTCGGTGCGCCAGAGCGTGGCGCGCAGGGGCGGTTCGGTCTCCAGCGCGAAGGCGTGGCCGACCGCCTGCTGCAGTGCGGCGTCGAGATCAGCGGTGTCGGTGTCGGTGACGGTCAGGCCGGTGAAGCCGGTCTCCGGGGGCAGGATGCGCTGCCGGGGCACGCCGTCGGTCTCCGGGAAGACCGTGCGCAGGCTCTCGTGGCGGGTCACCACGTCACGCAGGGCCGCCTCGAGGGCGTCGGTGTCGACGGTGCCCGTCAGGCGCAGGGCGAGGGGGACGTTGTAGGTGGCGCTCGGGCCTTCGAGGCGGTTCAGGAACCACAGCCGGTGCTGCGCGTAAGAGAGCGGAATCATGACATCTCCTCAACAGACCTCTTCATCGGCCGCAGCTTCGGCCGGAGTGTCGGACGCGCCTTCTCGGCGGTGTCCAGGTGACCGGCGAGCGTCGCGACGGTCGGTGCTTCGAACAGGGCCCTGATGGCCAGTTCCACGCCGAAGACGGTGCGGATGCGGCTGATGAGACGGGTGGCCATCAGGGAGTGGCCGCCCAGCGCGAAGAAGTCGTCGTCGATGCCGACGCTCTCCAGCCCCAGCACCTCCGCGAACAGGCCGCAGAGCACCTCCTCGCGCGGGGTGCGCGGCGCGCGCCCGGCGGGCCGGTCGGTCGGGTCCGGGACGGGCAGTGCCTTGTGGTCGAGCTTGCCGTTGGGGTTGAGCGGCAGGGCCTCGAGCGTCACGAAGACGGACGGGACCATGTACTCGGGCAGGCGCTCCGCGGTGTGCTCGCGCAGGCCCTCGGCGTCACCGACGACGTAGGCGACCAGGCGCTTGTCGCCGGGCCGGTCCTCGCGGACGACCACGGCCGCCTGGGCGACCGCGTCGTGCGTGAGCAGCACGCTCTCGATCTCGCCGAGTTCGATGCGGAAGCCGCGGATCTTGACCTGGTCGTCGGCGCGGCCGGTGAAGTGCAGCTGCCCGTCGCGGTCCCAGCGCACGAGGTCGCCCGTGCGGTACATCCGGGAGCCCGGCGGCCCGTACGGATCGGCCACGAAGCGGCCCGCGGTCAGGTCGGGGCGGCCGAGGTAGCCGCGGGCCAGGCCCGCGCCGGCCAGGTACAGCTCGCCGGGCACGCCCACCGGCACCGGGCGCAGCGCGGCGTCCAGGACGTACGCGGCGGTGTTGTCCATCGGCGCGCCGATCGGGACGGTGCCCGGGTAGTCGTACGGGCGGCGCAGCGGGTGGAAGGTGGCGAAGGTGGTGGTCTCCGTCGGTCCGTAGACGTCGATGACCGTGGTGTCGGGGCACTCCTCGACGACGCGGCGCAGGGCGGCGGTGGAGACGACCTCGCCGCCGGTCCACACCTCGTGGACGCCGCGCAGGCACGCCACGTGCTCCTCGGCGATCAGCCGGAAGAGACCGGCGGTGAGGAAGACGCTGGTGATGCCCTCCTCGGTGATGGTGCGGGCCAGGGCGGGCAGGTCGAGGTCGCCGGGCGGGGCGAGGACGACCTGGCCGCCGGCCAGCAGCGGCACCCACATCTCGTACGTCGAGGCGTCGAAGGCGAGCGGCGAGTGCAGCAGCAGCCTGCGGTGGCGGCCGGTGTGGAAGGTGGCATCGGCGCAGAAGGCGACGATGTTGGCGTGGGTGGTCGCGACGCCCTTGGGGGTGCCGGTGGAGCCCGACGTGAACATCGAGTACGCCAGCTGTCCGGGGTGGACGGTGATGCCCGGGTCGTGGTCGGCGGTGCCGGAGACGGCCTCGGCGACGGGCACGACGGTGATCTGCTCCGGCAGGTCGCCGAGTTCGGCGGCCGGCCGGTCGGTGAGCAGCACCTGCGCGCCGGACGCGGCCAGGATCGCCCGGATGCGGGAGGCCGGGTGGCGGGCGTCGAGCGGTACGTACGCGCTGCCGGCCTTGAGCACGCCCAGCAGGCAGGCCACGGCCTCGACGGAGCGGTCGTGGAGCAGGGCCACGCGGGTCTCGGCGGTGACGCCGTGCGCCAGCAGGCGGTGGGCGACGCGGTTGCCGAGGGCGTCGAGCCCGGCGTACGTGACGGTGTTCCCGCCGGCGACCAGCGCGACGGCGTCCGGGGTGCGGGCCGCCTGCTCGGCGAACAGCTGCGGCACCGAGGCGGTGCGGAAGGCGCGCGGCTCCCCGCTCCAGTCGCCGCCCAGCAGCCGGGCGCGGTCCTCGGCGGCCAGGACGTCGAGCTCGCCGACGGTGCGCGCCGGGTCGGCGGCCGCGGCGGTGAGCAGGCGGGCCAGGCCGCCGGCGATGTCCTCGGCGGTGTGCCGTTCGAACAGGTCGGTGGCGTAGACGAGGCCGCCGCCGATGCCGGCCGGCGTCCCGTCGGGGGCGAAGCGCTCGTGCAGGTTGAAGGACAGGTCGAACTTGGCGGCCGCCGCCTGCAGTTCCAGCGTCGTGGCGGCGAGGCCCGGCAGGTCGAGGGTGCCCTCGGCGTTGTTCTGCAGGACGAGCATGACCTGGAAGAGCGGGTGGTGTGCCAGCGAGCGCGCCGGATTGGCGATCTCCACGAGGCGCTCGAAGGGGATGTCCTGGTGGGCGTAGGCGGCCAGGTCGGTCTCGCGGACGCGCGCCAGGAGCTCCTCGAACGTGGGGTCGCCGGAGGTGTCGGTGCGCAGGACGAGGGTGTTGACGAAGAAGCCGACCAGGTCGTCGAGGGCCTCGTCCGTGCGGCCCGCGACGGCGGTGCCGAGGGGGATGTCGGTGCCGGCGCCGAGGCGGGTGAGCAGGGCCGCGAGGGCGGCCTGCACGGTCATGAAGACCGTGGTGCCCGTGCGGCGGGCGAGCTCGGTGACGGCCCGGTGGGCGTCGGCCGGCAGGGCGAAGTCCACCTGCTCGCCGCGGTGCGAGGCGACGGCGGGGCGGGCGTGGTCGGTGGGCAGGTCGAGCAGCTCGGGCAGCCCGGCCAGGCGCTCCTTCCAGTACGCGGCCTGCTGGGCGGCGACGCCGGCGGGGTCGTTCTCGTCGCCGAGGACGTCGTGCTGCCACAGCGCGTAGTCGGCGTACTGCACGGCCGGCGGCTGCCACGTGGGTGCCTCGCCCGCCAGGCGGGCGGTGTAGGCGGCGGTGAGGTCGGCCAGCAGGGGCGCGGTCGACCAGCCGTCGGCGGCGATGTGGTGCATGAGGACGAGGAGTACGCCCTGTTCGGCCGTCTCGCGGAAGTACGTGGCGCGCAGCGGCAGTTCGGTGTCGAGCGCGAAGGCGTGGCCGACCGCTTCGCGCAGCGCGGCGTCGGCGTCGGTGGTGTCGGTGACCGTCAGCCGCACCGTGGCCTCGTCCGCGGGCAGGATGCGCTGGACGGGCGTGCCGTCGACCTCGGGGTAGAGGGTGCGCAGGCTCTCGTGGCGGGCCACCACGTCACCGAGGGCCGCCTGAAGGGCGTCGGTGTCGACCGGCCCGGACAGGCGTACGGCCAGCGGCACGTTGTAGGTGGCGCTGGGGCCTTCGAGGCGGCTCAGGAACCACAGCCGGTGCTGGGCGAAGGACAGCGGCAGCACCTCGGGCCGCTGCGCGGCCACGAGGGCGGGCCGGGCCTCGCCGGCCTCGGCGAGCCGTTCGGCGAGGCGCTCGACGGTCGGGGCCTCGAACAGGGCCCGGATCGGCAGCTCGGCGCCGAAGGCGGTGCGGATGCGGCTGATGAGGCGGGTGGCCATCAGGGAGTGGCCGCCCAGCGCGAAGAAGTTGTCGTCGGCGCCGACCGCGTCCAGGCCGAGGACCTCGGCGAACAGGCCGCAGAGGATCTCCTCGCGCGGCGTGCGTGCCGCCCGGCCGCTGCCGGCCCGGCTGGAGGCGGGCGCGGGGAGGGCGCGGTGGTCGAGCTTGCCGTTGGGGGTCAGCGGGAGCACGTCCAGGGTGACGAAGGCCGACGGCACCATGTACTCGGGTAGTTCGGCCGCCGCGTGCTCGCGCAGGCCGGCGGTGTCGCCGACGACGTAGGCGACCAGGCGCCGGTCGCCCGGCCGGTCCTCGCGGACCACGACGGCGGCCTGGGTGACCTGCGGGTGGGCGCCCAGGACGGTCTCGATCTCGCCGAGTTCGATGCGGAAGCCGCGCAGCTTGACCTGGTTGTCGACGCGGCTGACGAACTGCAGCTGCCCGTCGCGCGCCCAGCGCACGATGTCGCCGCTGCGGTACATGCGGCTGCCGGGCGGCCCGTACGGGTTGGCGACGAAGCGCCCCGCGGTCAGGGCCGGGCGGCCCAGGTAGCCGCGGGTGACCAGGTCGCCGGCGATGTACAGCTCGCCGGGCACCCCGGCCGGCACCGGGCGCAGCGCGGCGTCCAGCACGTACATCTGGGTGTTCCAGATGGGGCGGCCGATGGTGACCACGCCCGAGGGCACGCGCTCGCCGGGCTCGATGCGGTACTCGGTGCAGCCGACGGTGGTCTCGGTCGGGCCGTACTCGTTGATGACGGTGGCCTGCGGGTGGCGGGCCCGCCACAGGTCCAGCACCTCGCCCATCAGCGACTCGCCGCCCAGCACCAGCTGGCGGGAGGGGGAGAAGCGGTCGTCGAGCTCCAGCAGCAGCGGCAGGTGGCTGGGGGTGGCCTTCACGAACGTCGGCCGGGTCGCCTCGGTGACCTCGTCGGGGTCGGTGCGCCCGTCCAGGCGGACGAGGTGGGCGCAGCCGCCGGTGATGAGCGGGGCGAACAGGCCGGTGACGGTCAGGTCGAAGGAGACCGGCGAGTGCACCAGCGCGCGGCCGTCGACGCAGTCGTACGCCTCGCGGACCCACGACAGGTACTGCACCAGCGAGCGGTGCTCGACCATGACGCCCTTGGGGCGGCCGGTGGAGCCGGAGGTGAAGATGGTGAAGGCGGCGTGGGACGGCCGCAGCGGCGTCGTGCGCTCGGCGTCGTCCAGGGCGCCGTCGGCCTCGGCGGCGAGGGCGGCGTGCGTCGCGTCCTCGTCGAGGAGCAGGACGTCCGGGGCCTCGTCGGCCGGGCCGGCCAGGGCGATGGCCTCGTGCAGCGCGGGCAGTTGTGCGCCGTGGCCGATGACGGTGACGGGCCGGACGTCGGCCAGCATGAAGCCGGTGCGCTCGGCCGGGTACGCCAGGTCGAGCGGCAGGTAGGCGCCGCCCGCCTTGAGCACGGCGAGCAGGGCGGTGACCAGGTCGACCGAGCGGGGCAGCGCGACGGCCGCGTACCGCTCGGGGCCGACGCCGCGGCGCACGAGCAGCCGGGCCAGCCGGTTGGCGCGGGCGTCGAGCTCGGCGTAGGTGAGCGTGGTGCCGGCGTGCTCGACGGCGACGGCGTGCGGGGTCCGGGCGGCCTGGGCCTCGAAGAGCGCGGTGAGCGTCGTGGCGTCGACCTCGCGCTCCTCGCCGTGCCAGCCGGAGAGCAGCTGGTGGCGCTCCTCGGGGAAGAGGATCTCCAGCTCGCCGATGGCCCGGTCGGGCTCGGCCGCGGCGGCGGCCAGCAGCCGCACCAGGCGGTCGGCGACGGCGCGGGCGCCGTCCTCGTCGAAGAGGTCGGCGGCGTACTCCAGGCTGCCGGTGATGCCCTGCGGGGCGCCGTCGGCCGTGTGCTCCTCCTGCAGGACGAACGACAGGTCGAACTTCGCCACGCGCTTGTCGACGGTGGTCAGGTCGGCGGTCAGGCCCGGCAGCGCGAACTGCGCGCCGGTGGAGCCGGCGAACGTCAGCATCGTCTGGAACAGCGGGGTGTGCGCCAGCGACCGGGCCGGGTTGACGGTCTCGACGACGCGCTCGAAGGGCACGTCCTGGTGGTCGAAGGCGGCCAGGTCGCCCTCGCGCACGCGGCCCAGCAGCTGGCGGAAGGTGGGGTCGCCGGAGGTGTCGGTGCGCAGGACGAGGGTGTTGGCGAAGAAGCCGACGAGGTCGTCGAGGGCCTCGTCGCCGCGGCCGGCCACCGGCGTGCCGAGGGGGATGTCGGTGCCGGCGCCGAGCCGGGTGAGCAGCGCCGCCAGCGCGGCGTGCACGGTCATGAAGACCGTGGTGCCGGTGCGGCGGGCGAGCTTGGTGAGGCTTTGGTGCAGGTCGGCGTCCAGGCTCAGCGGGACGAGGCCGCCCGTGTTGCTGGCCACGGCCGGCCGGGGCCGGTCGGTGGGCAGTTCGAGCACCTCGGGCAGGCCGGCGAGGCGCTCCTTCCAGTACGCGGCCTGCTCGTCGCCGAGGTGGCCCTGCTGCCACAGCGCGTAGTCGGCGTACTGCACGGGCAGCGGCGCCCACTGCGGCGCACGGCCGCCGAGCCGGGCGGCGTACGCGGTGGACAGGTCGCGGCTGAGCGGCGCCAGGGAGCCGCCGTCGGTGACGATGTGGTGCAGCAGCAGGAGCAGCACGTGCTCGTCGTCGGAGACGGTGAACAGCGTGGGACGGAAGGGCGGTTCGGCGGCGAGGTCGAAACGGTGGCGGGCCGCCTCGGTGACGGCCTCCTCCAGGCCGTCGCCCGCGGCGACGACCGCCAGCTGCGGGCGGTGGTCGCCGGCCGGCAGCACGTCCTGGTACGGCTCCCCGTCCACCGCCGGGTAACGGGTGCGCAGCGACTCGTGCCTGTCGGTGAGGTCGGCCAGGGCCGCGGCGAGGGCGCCGCGGTCCAGCCGGCCGCGCAGGTGCACACGCAGGGCGACGTTGTACGCGGCGGCGCCGTCCTCCAGGTCGTCCATGTGGTGCAGGAACCACAGACGCTGCTGGGCGGCGGACAGCGGCACGCGCGCGGGGCGCTCGGCCGGGCGAAGGGCCGGGCGGTGCGAGCCGGCCTCCGCGTCGAGGCGGGCGGCCAGGGCGGCGACCGTCGGCGCGTCGAAGAGGGTGTGCACGGACAGGGCCGCGCCGAAGACCTTGCGCACCCGGTTGATCAGGCGGTTGGCCTTGAGCGAGTGGCCGCCCAGCACGAAGAAGTCGTCGTCGATGCCGACCTGCGCGACGCCGAGCACCTCGGCGAACAGCCCGCACAGCACCTCCTCGCGCGGCGTGCGCGGCGCCCGGCCGCGCGCTGCGGCCGCCGCGGCGCCCGGGGCGGGCAGCGCGGCGCGGTCCACCTTGCCGTTGGGGGTGAGCGGGAGGGCGTCGAGCGCCACGAAGACCGAGGGGACCATGTAGGAGGGCAGAAGAGCCGCGGCGTGCTCGCGCAGCCCCGCCGTGTCGCCCACGACGTGGGCGACGAGACCGCGGTCGCCGGAGGCGTCCTCGGTGACGGTCACGGCCGCGCCCGAGACCCCGGGGTGGGCGCGCAGTACGGCCTCCACCTCGCCGGGCTCGACGCGGAAACCGCGGATCTTGACCTGGTCGTCGGCGCGCCCCAGGTAGGTGAGCGTGCCGTCGCCGGCCGCGCGCACGAGGTCGCCGGTGGCGTACTCGGCGGGCACCTCGGGGGCGTCGGCGTACCGGGCGAGGTACCGGGTGCGCACGACCAGCTCACCGGTGGCCCCGGCGGTGCCGGCGTCCACGAGGGTGCCGTCCTCGCCACGCACCAGCAGCGTCACGCCGTCGATGCCCGGCCCCAGCGGCACACGGGCCCCGGACTCGGCCCGCAGCGGGCCGCCCGGCTCGCGCACGACGAGGACGGAGACGGCCTGCGGGGTCTCGGTGGCGCCGTAGAGGTTCAGCAGCCGCGCACCGGGCGCGAGCCGCGCCCAGGTACGGGCGGTCCCCCAGCCCAGCGCCTCCCCGCCGAAGCCGGCCTGCCGCAGCGCCGGCCAGCCGCCCGCGGGGGCGGCGTCGGCGAGGGCGTCGGCGAGACCGGGCGTGAGGTGGACGACGGTGACGCCGGCCTGCGCCAGCCACCGGCCCAGCGCGGCGGCGTCGCGCAACGGCACGTCGGGGAAGTGCACTTCGGCGCCGATCCACAGGGGTGTGAACAGATCGCGCAGCAACGGGTCATGCCCGAGCCCGGCCAGCGCGGCGAACCGATCCCCGGCCCCGAGCGCAAACGCCTGGCTGTACCACTCAAGAAAGTGCGCAACGGGCTCCCAAGCGCCCACAACAGCACGCGGCTTCCCGGTGGTCCCGGAAGTGAACGCAACATACGCGTTGGCGGGCAGGCGTCCCGCTGGGCGGGACGGGTGGGCGCCAACCGACCCACCGGCAGCAACGACCCCCGGTACGTCCAGTACCGGCACCCCGTCCCCGGCCGGCACCGGACCAGCCGCACACGTCAGCCAAGCCCGCGGCGCAGCCGCAGCCGCACAGTCGGCAACCCGAGCACCCGGATGCCCCGCATCCAGCACGGTAAAGGCGGCCCCGACCTTCAGCACGGCCACCAACGCCAGCACCAGATGCGGATCACGCTCGGCGTGCACGGCCACCACGTCACCGGCGCGCACGCCGACGTCGTACAGCCGCCGCGCCAGCACCTCGGTGTCCCGGTCCAGTTCGCGGTAGCTCCACCGCCGTCCCGCGCCGGTGAGCGCGGTGCGCTCCGGCGTACGGGTCGCGTGCGCGGCGAGCCGGTCCCGCAGGGACTCGTACGGCATCGGGACACCTTCCATCAATCCGACTCCTCGTTCGCTCATTGCGATCTTGCGGGGAAGTTAATGAGCCGGGTTTTCGACGTGTTATTGACGGCTTTTCATACCGAGGGGCGCCGCTCGGGATAAGCAAGCGATATGCCGCCAATACGCGGGCCGCCTAGTTTCCGGACCCCGGTGGTACCCCGGGAGAAATCGAGAGGACCCGATGACGACGGCGATCCGGACCGAGGATCTGGTCAAGAGTTTCGCGGGCACCCCCGCGGTGCGCGGGGTGAGCCTGGAGGTGCCGGCGGGCAGCGTGCTGGGCGTGCTGGGCCCCAACGGCGCGGGCAAGACGACGACGGTGAGGATGCTCTCCACGCTGCTGCGCCCGGACGGCGGGCGGGCGGAGATCCTGGGCCACGACGTGGTGCGCGAGGCGCGCACGGTGCGTTCGCTGATCGGTCTGACCGGCCAGTACGCGGCGGTGGACCAGGACATTTCCGGCTGGGAGAACCTCTACCTGGTCGGCCGGCTGACGGGCCTGGGCCGGCGTGGCGCGCGGGCGAGGGCCGACGAGATGCTGGAGCGGTTCCGGCTGACGGAGGCCGGCGGCCGGGCCGCGGGCGGCTACTCCGGTGGCATGCGCCGCCGGCTGGACATCGCGGTGAGCCTGGTCGGCAGTCCGCGGGTGCTGTTCCTGGACGAGCCGACCACCGGACTGGATCCCCGCAGCCGCAACGAACTGTGGGACGAGGTGCGGGCGTTGGCCGCCGCCGGTACGACGGTGCTGCTCACGACCCAGTACATGGAGGAGGCCGAGGCCCTCGCCGACTCGCTGGTCGTCATCGACCGCGGCCGGGTCATCGCCTCCGGCGGCACGGCCGAGCTGCGCGCCCGGGTGGGCGGTCAGGTGCTGCGGGTGGTGCCGGAGGATCCCGGGCAGCTGCCCGAGGTGCGCCGCGTCCTGGCGGGCTGCGGGGCGGGGGAGGCACAGCTGGACGAGGCCGCGGGCCATGTCCAGGTGCCGCTGTCCGGCGAGGGCGGCGGGGCGCTGACGGCGGCCGTACGGGCGCTGGGCGCGGCCGGGATCCCGGTGGCCGGGGTCAACACGCACGTGCCGAGCCTGGACGAGGTGTTCCTGACGCTCACCGGGGCCGGTGCGCACGACGACGAGACCACGAGGGACGAGACCACGAGGAGCGCGGCATGAGCGCGACGACTGCCACGGGGGCCCGGGTGCCCGGAGCGGCGGATGCGGTGCAGCACACGCTGGCGATCGCCCGCCGCAACCTGCGCAAGGTGCTGGCGAGTCCGGGGCAGGTCCTGGATGCCACGCTGATGCCGCTGATCTTCGCCGTGATCTTCGTGTTCGGCTTCGGCGGCGCGATCTCGGGCAGTGCCGCGGAGTACCGGCAGTACCTGATGCCGGGCATCATGGCGCTGAGCATCACCATCGCCTCCCGTACCTCGGGCATCAGCATCAACGGCGACTTCGGCAACGGCATCATGGACCGCTTCCGTTCCCTGCCGATGGCGGGTTCGGCGGTGCTGGGCGGGCGCATCCTCGCGGACACGGTCCGCATGCTGGTGAGCCTGCTGGTGATCCTGGCGTTCGCGCTGCTGATCGGCTTTCGCGTGCACACCGACGTCCTCGGTGTGCTGGGCGCGATCGGGCTGATCCTGCTGTACGGCGTGGCGCTGTGCTGGATGCACGCCTACATCGGGCTGGCCGCCCGCACGCCGGAGACGGTGCAGAGCATCGGCATGCTGGCCATGGTGCCGTTCCAGTTCGGCAGTTCCATCTTCGTCGACCCGGGTACGATGCCCGGCTGGCTGCGCGTGGTCGTGGCCAACAACCCGATGACGCTGGTCGTCGACGCCGCCCGGAACCTGATGAACGGCGGTCCGGTGGCCGGCAGTGCGACGGGCGCGCTCGCCTGGAGCGCGGGCCTGATCGCGCTCTTCACGGGCCTGGCGGTGCGGCAGTACAGGAGGCGGGCATGAGCACGAACTGGTTGCGGGTCCTGCGCGCGGTGGCGGAGCCGCGCGTACGGCTGGTGTGCTTCCCGCACGCCGGCGGTACGGCGAGCGCCTTCCGCACCTGGCCGGCCGGCCTGCCGGACGACGTCGAGGTGCTGGCGGTGAGCTACCCGGGCCGCGAGGACCGGATCGCCGAGCCGTGCGCCACGCGGATGGGGGAGATCACCGACGCCGTCACCGCGGCCCTGCTGGCCCTGGACGAGCGGCCGCTGGCCCTGTTCGGGCACAGCATGGGCGCCTCCGTCGCCTACGAGGTGGCGCACCGGCTGGCCGGCGAGCATGCGCGGGTACCTGCGGCCCTGCTGGTCTCGGCCCGCCGCGCCCCGCACCGGCTTCGGCCCTCGGGCACCGGCGACCTGGCCGACGACGCCCTGGTCGCGCACGTGCAGGGCCGGGGCGCGCCCGCATCGGCCGCCCTCGACCACCCCGAGCTGCGCGAGCTGTTCCTGCCCGTGCTGCGCGCCGACTACCGGATGCTGGACGCCTACGCCGGCGAGGCCACCACCCGTGCGCTGCCCGTGCCGCTGACCGCGTACTACGGCGAGCAGGACACGGGCGCCGCCGAGCCCGAGGCGCTGGCCTGGGCCGCCGTCGCGGGCGCGGGCTTCGCCGCCCGCGGCTTCGCCGGCGGGCACTTCTACCTCGTGCCGCACGAGGCCGCGCTGCTCGACGACGTCGCCCGGCGCCTGGCCGGCACCGCCCTGGAGCCCCTGTGCTGACCCTCACCACCCACCGCACCGGCGCCTCGCTCCTCGCCGTGGCCGGCGACGCGTGGACCGCCGCGCTGATCGCCCCCGGCCGTGACCTCGTGGCCTGGTCGCTGCCGGGCGCCGCGGCCTACGGCACCGCATCCGGCCCGGAGCCCACCGAGTGGCTCACCGTCGTCGGCGCCCCGGAACCGGCGGCCGACCTGCTGCGGGCCGTTCTGCCGGACCTGCCGGCCCCGCCCTACGGGCTGACGGTGCCGCGTGGCACGGACCTGACCGGGCTGCCGGGGACGGCCGTGGCGGACGAGACGTACGAGCACTGGGAGCTGATGACGGCGACCCGTGCTCCGCAGCCGCATCCGCTGGAAGAGCGAGTGCGCACCGACGACGCGGGGATACCCGAGATCACCGCCCTGCTGACGGCGGCCAGCCCCGGTTACGCCGTACGCCCCGGCGACCCGACCGTGCAGACGTGGGCCACGCTGCGTACGGAGGACGGCGAACTGGCCGCCGCCGGCGCGCTGCAGCGGCGCCCGGGGACGGGCACGGCCCACCTCGCCTCGATCGCCACCGCGCCCGCACTGCGCGGCCGCGGGCTGGCCGCGGCCGTCACGGGCCGGCTCACGCGGGACGTCCTGGCGGGCGGCGAGGCGGTGTGCACGCTGTCGGTGCACTCCGACAACGCGTCCGCGGTGCGGCTGTACCGGCGCCTGGGCTACACCACGGCCCAGGAGTTCACCAGCGTGCAGCTGGAGGAGGAGTTCTGAGCCCGGGCAGCCCATGCGGAAGGGGCCGGGCGGGCACGGGAATCCCGTGCCCGCCCGGCCCCTTCGTCATATCGTCAGCCGGCTATTCGGCATCCTCCAACAGCCGCTGCATCGCCCGCACCCGTTCCGCCGTGTCGGCGAACGCGGTGCGTTGCTCGGTGGCCGCCCGCCAGACGACGGCCGCTCCGGCCAGCATGGCACAACTGATCATCAGGGAACCGGCGATGACCGCATGCGATGTCTCCCTCACTCGTCCTCTCTTTCCTTGACTCCTGCTTCATCGGCAACCCGCGGCCAGCACCTGTGCCGGTGCCGCGGAGGTCTCCTGCTCCCGCAATCCCGCCGAGAGCGCGAGCTCGAAGGCGAGTTCGTCCCGGCCGAGCGCCACGGACTGCGCGATGACGGACGTCAGACAGCGCTGCTCCGCCTCCAGCCAGTCGTGCGGTGAGGCGAGCAGCTCGTCGAGGTAGTCGGGGTCGATCCGGCGCCGCAGCGTGCTGCGCTGCAGGGAGACCCGGCGCACGCCGTGCTCGCGGCGGTGGGCCTCCTCGGCGATGGTGAGCCAGGCGCGCAGCGCCCGGTCCACCGCCCGCTCCCGCTCGTCCGCCGGCTCCTCGGCCTCGGCGCGCTCGCGGGCGTGCAGGCGCAGCAGGTCGGGGAAGCGGTAGCGCAGGCTGCCGGTGGCGTCGGTGCCGGTGGTGCCCAGCAGCTGGGCGTCGACGAGCTGCTCCATGAGCCGCTCGGCCTCCAGCACGCCGGTGTCCAGGACGGCGGCGCCGGCCCAGACGGCGAAGTCGGGCGCCTCCAGCAGGGCGAGCCGCCGGTACATGGCGGCGGCGTCCGCGGTCAGCCGGCGGTAGCTGAGGTCGAGGCCGGCGCGCAGCGCCGGGTCGGCCTCGCTCAGTTCGGCGAACCGGCGGCGCTCGTCGGCCAGCCGGGCGGTCAGGTGGCGCAGGGTCCAGTGCGGCTTGGCCGCGAGCCGGGTCGCGGCGATGCGCAGGGCGAGCGGCAGCCGGTCGCACTGGGCGGCCAGCCGGTCCGCGTGGGCGGGTTCGGCGGCGACGCGGTCGCGGCCGGCGATGCGGCCGATCAGCTCGACGGCCTCCGCCTCGTGCAGCATGCCCAGGCCGATGCGCACGGCGCCACCCGCGGTGGCCGCGCTGTCGAGCGGCGCGCGGCTGGTGACCACGACGCGGCAGCGGCCGGTGCCGGGCAGCAGCGGGCGCAGCTGGGCGCCGGACTGGGCGTCGTCGAGGACGAGCAGGATGCGCCGGGTGGCCAGCACGCTGCGGTAGAGGGCCTCGCGCTCGCCGAGGTCGGCCGGCACCCGCTCGCCGGGCACGCCGAGGGCGCGCAGGAAGCGGGCAAGGACGTCGGCGGCGGTGACCTCCTCCTGGCCGCCGCGGCCGCCGAGGTCGGCGTAGAGCTGTCCGTCGGGGAAGGCGTCGGCCCACCGGTGCGCCCAGCGCAGCGCGAGGCCGGTCTTGCCGGCCCCGGGGATGCCGCTGACCAGGGCGATCGTGGGTGGCTGCGCGTCGGTGCGCGGGCCGGACTCCTCGTCCAGCAGGGCGTCGAGCGCGGCGAGTTCGGCCTGCCGGCCGACGAAGACGGGCAGTGGGGTGGGCAGATGGGCCGGGGTGACGGCGGGTTCGGCGACGGCGGGCGGGGGTTCGGGGGTGCGGGCGGGCATCAGGGCGGGGTCGTCGCGCAGGACCGCGTCGTGCAGCTCGGTGAGCGCGGGGCCCGGTTCGAGGCCGAGCTCCTCGATGAAGCGGCTGCGGGCCTCGCGGAAGACCTCCAGCGCCTCGGCCCGCCGGCCGGCCCGGTACTGGGCGAGCATCAGCTGGACGCGGGGCCGCTCGCGCAGCGGGTGCTCGCGGGTCAGGTCGGCGAGCTCGGGGATGAGGGCCTGGTACTGGCCGAGCTCCAGGCGCAGGTCGGACCACTCCTCGTACGCGGCGAGGCGGTGCTCCTCCAGGTGGGCGGCCTCGCCCTCCACGGGTCTGCCGGCCACGCCGGCCAGAGCCGGGCCGCGCCACAGGCCGAGCGCCCGACGGTACAGGGCCTCCGCGCGGGTGGTGCGGCCCTCGCGGGCGGCCTGCCGGCCCTCGGCGACCAGGGCGGAGAAGTCCCCGGCGTCGATGCGGTGCCCGCTCATGCGCAGCAGGTAGCCGGGGTGGACGGTGACGATGGCGTCCTCGGCGCAGCCCGCGGCCTTGAAGGTCTTGCGCAGCCCGGCGATGCAGATGGCGACCTGGGTGCGCGCGGTGGCGGGGGGACGGCCGTCCCACACCACGTCCACCAGGCGGTCGACGGAGACCACCTGGCCCTGGGCGAGCAGCATCATCGCGAGGATCGTGCGTTGTCTGGGCCCGCCGACGGGCACCTGGCGGCCGCCCGCGGTCACCTGCAGCGGGCCGAGGATCCCGAATTCCATTCCCGCTGCGGCCGTCTCCGTTCCGGCCTGCTGCTCGTACGCCACCTCTGTCATCTCCGCCCCCGTTGTTCCGTGCCGGTCGTGCTGTGGTTGCCGCGCGGGCCGTGTCGCCACGTCCCGTGTGGGGCGCCGTGATCGACGGCGCCGGGCGCTGCCCGGGGTGTGGGCAGATGCCAGTTAAAAACCAGCCAGCCGGTTTGTCAAAGCCGGGTGCCCGCCCTGTCCAGGTGGGATGTGCCGGGCGGACCCCCAGGAATCGGGCCGACCGGCTTGGAAGAAACCACGCGGTATGTTTATTCTTCGCATGTTGTTGACCCAGCGGACGCCGAGGTGGCACGTGGAGCAGCAGGAGAGGGCGGAGCGCACCCGCCGGGCCCTCATTCGAGGAGCCGCGGACGTCTTCGACCGCATCGGGTACGAGCGCGCCACGCTGTCGCGCATCAGCGCGGCCGCCGGGGCCACCAAGGGAGCGCTGTACTTCCACTTCTCCACCAAGGCCGACCTGGCCCAGGCCGTGCGCGACGAGGCCCGCACGGCCTCCACGGCCGCCGTCGACGCCCTGGCCCGGCGGCCGGTGCTCGCCCTGCAGACCGTGGTCGACCTCACCCACCACCTCTCCCGCGCCCTGCGCACCGACCCGCTGACCCGGGCCGACGTCCGGCTCTCCCGCGACGCCGAGTTCCCCGAGCGCTCCCGGCCGGACTGCTACGAGGAGTGGGGCGCGGCCGTACGGTCGCTGCTGCAGCGGGCCAAGGCCGACGGCAGCCTGCTGCCGGACGCCGACGAGGACTCGGTGGCCGCCCTCGCCCTCTCCCTGGTCGCGGGCGCCGAACTCTTCTCCCGCGACGGCGACGGCGACGGCTACGGCGGCGCGGGCCGGGGCGCGGATGCGGAGTGGATCGCCCGGGTGTGGGCCCTGGTCCTGCCGCGGCTGGTGCCGCAGGACCGGCTGCCGCTGCTGCGCCCCGCCGGCATCGAGGTCGGCTCGGAGGGCGAGTAGGAACGCGAAGGGGCGGGAGGCGAGGGCGGCGCGGGGAGGCGCAAAACGCTTCGATAACGAGGCAAAAAGCCCCCTGCCTAGGGTCCCCGTGCCCGCCGGCGCACGGCCGGCGGTCCCGTAGACCCGCAGGAGACCCATGTGACGACCGACACCGGCAGGGCCCTGCCCGCCGCCCTCAAACAGCGCCACCTGACCATGCTCGGCCTGGGCGGGGTGATCGGCGCCGGGCTGTTCGTCGGCTCGGGCGCCGGCGTGGCCCTCGCGGGCCCGGGCATCCTGATCTCGTACGCCATCGCCGGCACCCTCGCGCTGCTGGTGATGCGCATGCTCGGCGAGATGTCCGCCGCCGACCCCACGCCCGGCTCCTTCTCGGTGCACGCCGAGCGGGCCTTCGGGCGCTGGGCCGGGTTCACCGTGGGCTGGCTGTACTGGCTGATGCTCGTGGTCGTGCTGTCCGTCGAGGCCACCGGTGCCGCGGCCATCGCCTCCGGCTGGCTGCCGGCGGTGCCGCAGTGGGCCTGGGTGCTGATGTTCATCACCTTCTTCACCGCCGCCAACCTGGCCTCGGTGAAGAACTTCGGCGAACTCGAGTTCTGGGCCGCCGCCTTGAAGGTGGGCGCCATCGTCTGCTTCCTCGGCCTCGGCCTGCTCGCCGTCCTCGGCCTGCTGCCCGGCTCGTCCTCGCCGGGTCTGGCCAACCTCACCGGCCACGGCGGCTTCCTGCCGCACGGCTGGGGCGGGGTGGTCGCGGGCGTGCTCGCGGTGACCTTCTCCTTCGGCGGCCTGGAGGTGCTCACCATCGCCGCCGCCGAGTCCGAGGACCCGGCCCGGGCCGTGGGCCGGGCGGTGCGCAGCGCGGTGTGGCGGATCCTGGTCTTCTACATCGGCTCGCTCGCGGTCGTCGTCACCCTGCTGCCCTGGAACGACTCCGAGATCGGCCGCAGCCCCTACGTCGCGGTCCTGGAGCACCTCGGCATCCCCGCCGCCGGGCAGATCATGAACGTGGTGGTCGTGGTGGCCCTGCTGTCGGCCATCAACGCCAACCTCTACGGCGCCTCGCGCATGGTCTTCTCCCTCGCCGAGCGCGGCGAGGCCCCGCGGGCGCTGCTGGCCGTCAACCGCGAGGGCGTGCCGCACCGGGCCGTCCTGGCCTCCGTGGGCTTCGGCTTCGCGTCCGTGGTGCTGAACCTGCTGTGGCCGAACACGGTCTTCCTCTACCTGCTCAACACCGTCGGCGCCGTGCTGCTGGTGGTCTGGCTGCTGGTCGCCGCATCCCAACTGCGGCTGCGCCGCCGCATGGAGCAGGCGGGCGCCGAGCGACCCGCGGTACGGATGTGGGGTTTCCCCTACGTCACCTGGCTGACCCTGGCCGGCGTCGCGGCCGTGCTCGTGCTGATGCTGACCGACGCGGACGCCAGGGTGCAGGTCCTGTGTTCGGCGGTGGCCAGTGCCGTGCTGGCGGGCATCGCCTGGGCGCGCGACGTCGTACGACGCAGGCGCCGCACCGCTCTTGCGGTGTCGTCACCTGCATGACCTCCGACCCCCCGAGGAGACGATTCTTCATGTCACGCACGCCGCCCCGAGCCGTGCTCGCCGACCTGCTGCGGGTGCCCTTCAGGGCCCTCACCTGGCGGCACATGCTGCATGCGCTGCTCGCGCCGCTGGGCCTGGCCTGGTTCCTGGCCGTGGTCAACGGCCTGAGAATCACCCGGGAGAGGGGCGTTCCCGTGCTTGGCGTGGTGGGTGCGGTGGTGCTCACCGCGCTGGCCCTGCTGTGTGCCGGCGCGTTCGGCCGGGCGCGGGCGCGCTGGTTCTTCGGGGCGCGGATCGCGCCGCGTGCGGGGGCGGGCCGGCTCGGCGGTGCGCTCGCGTACTTCCTGGCCGACCTGCTGCTCAGCGGGGTGGCCTGCGCGCTGGCCGTGGGCGTGGTCATCGTCTGCGCCCGCAACCTGACCTATCCGGTGTGGGGCTGGGCGCCCTATCCGGACCCGGCCTGGGGCGGTCCCACTCCCGAGGGTGCGGTGGCCCTGCACTTCGCGGCGGGCGTCCTCGCGCTCTTCGCCGGTCCCCGGCTGGTCATCGCCCTCTCGCGGGCCCAGCTGCGGCTGACCAGGCGCCTGGTGGGCGCGGGTTCGTAAGTCCCCGCGCGGGCGGGCGGTGCGGCGGCACCACGGCCGCCGCGCCCCGCCGCCGTCAGTCCTGCTCGTCAGTCCTGCTCGTCGGGCAGGATCACGTGCATCGCCCAGGCGACGATGGAGACGATCACGCCGCCGACGAGCGCGGCCCAGAAGCCCGCGACGTGGAAGGCCAGGTCCAGCTTGCCCGCGAGCCACGAGGTCAGCAGCAGCATCAGCGCGTTGACCACCAGCGTGAACAGGCCGAGGGTCAGGATGAACAGCGGCAGGGACATCAGCTTGACGACCGGCTTGACCAGATAGTTCACCGCGCCGAAGACCAGGGCGACGAGGAACAGCGTGATCACCTTGCGGGCGGTGTTCTCGCCGGAGAGCGTGATGCCCTTCAGCAGCCAGATGGCCACCGCCAGGGCCGCGGCGTTGGCGACCGTCTTGACTACGAAATTCTTCATGGTGAGATCGTTGCAGACGGGCGCGGCCCACGGGGAGCCGCACATCAACCATGATCGGTGCGGCAGGAAGCGGGTCAGGACATGAAGGCGTTCCGGCTGGACGAACTCGAGGCCGAGCGGGTCGCGAACGAGGGTGCGTACCTGCAGTTCCTGCGCGAGCGGAACATGTCGGTGGGGCTGTACGCGCTGGACGCCGGCGCCCCCGACCCCCAGGGCCCGCACGCCCAGGACGAGATCTACGTCGTCATGAGCGGCCGTGCGTCGATCACGGTGGGGGAGGAGACCACCCATGTCGGGCGCGGCAGCGTCGTGTACGTACCGGCCGGGGTGACGCACCGCTTCCACCACATCAGCGAGGACCTGCGGGTGCTCGTGGTCTTCTCGCCGCCCGAGAGCTGAGGTTCCGGGAGCTGAGGTCCCGGGAGCCGAGGTCCCGGGATGCCGTGTCCGGGGTCCGGCCCCGGCATCCCGTAGGGGGCGGTTCAGGGGTGGACGGGGGTGCGCGCGCCCCTGCGGCGCACCCGGCGCGCCTAGCATCGTGGGCAGGACGGGGCATTCGCTCCGGACGGCCGGGAATGCGCGGACGCAATTGTGCGGCGGCGCGTTCGGCGACCGCACATCAACAAGAGCGCGGGAATACGCGCACGAAGTCGAGAGCAGGGGTTGAGATGTCGGAGAAGGGATTTTTCGCGGGACTGCCGTGGTGGGTGACGCTGGTCGTGCTGCCGGCTCTCGTGGTGCTGGTCTTCGGCGGCCTGATCCTGAGCCTGCTCGGTTTTGTCATCAACCTGCTCTTCAAGGTCCTGCTGCTGGTGGCCCTGGTCGGCGGCCTGATCTTCCTGGTCAAGAAGTTCACGTCGTCCTCGTCGTCGAGGGGCGACTGGTAGGGCCGGGGGTTCCGGGCGCGCGGGGGCGCTCGGAACGCCCACCGGGCAGGGGGCGTCGCCCACGCCACCGTCCGGTGTCCGCTCCACCGGCTCAACGAAACGGACGGCGGGGAGTTATCTCCGCCGTCAACTTTCCTCCGTCAACCTGAACGCTCCGGAGACCGCCCCCACGGAAATCCGTGCCCTCTCGCGCCACTTTGGCCAGTTCTCGGCCGGTCCGTGCCATCAAATCCCACGTTACGACTCCGTGGAGTAGTCGAGTCGCTACGCTCCAGAGTCGGAGAGCTCGTATGCTCACCCTCGGTCTCCATGAGTAACTGGAAAATCACTCCTTGTGATCCACTGGGCGTTCTTGTCAGACTATGGCGTCATTGGGGCCACCAGGCTCCAATCCCTGCCAAACCGACGAAGACGGGGCATTGGGCGATGCGCGACACAGTTCAGGCAGAAGTGGTCATGACGTTCCTCGTCTCCGAGGAGCTGTCCTTCCGGATCCCGGTGGAGCTGGGCTACGACAGCAGCGACCCCTACGCGGTGAAGTTCACCTTCCACCTCCCCGGCGACGCGCCGGTGACCTGGGCCTTCGCCCGGGAGCTGCTGCTGGACGGGCTCAGTCAGCCCTCCGGCGAGGGCGACGTGCACATCGCCCCCGCCTCCTCGCAGCACCTGTCCGACGTCTTCATCCGGCTGCAAGTGGGCGGCGAGGGCGCGCTGTTCCGGGCCGGGGCCGCCCCGCTGGTGGCCTTCCTCGACCGGACCGACCGCATCGCCCCCCTCGGCGAGGAGCACACGGTCGCCGACTTCGACTACGAGCTCGCCGCGGCCCTCGACAGCATCCTGGCCGGCAACCCCGAGGGGCAGAACGCCGGTTAGCCGGGGCCTCACCTCGCCCGGCGGCGCCTGCCACCGCGCGACCTGGGCCGCCCCGTCCCCCTGCCGCCCCCCGCGGCGCCGGGCCGGTCGGCGCTCACCACGAGCGCGGCCAGCAGCGTGGTCACCGGCACCGAGGCCACCAGGCCGATGCTGCCCACCAGGGTCCGTACGATCTCCTCCGCGACGACCTCGCTCGTCGCCACCGTGCCCACCCCCCGGTCCGCGATGGTGAACAACAGCATCAGCGGCAGCGACGCACCCGCGTAGGCCAGCACGAGCGTGTTGACCACCGAGGCGATGTGGTCGCGTCCGATGCGCATCGCCTGTCCGTACAGCCGGCGCCAAGTGGCCGCCGGGTCCGCTTCCTTGAGCTCCCACACCGCCGACGTCTGGGTGACCGTGACGTCGTCGAGCACGCCCAGCGAACCGATGATGATCCCGGCGAGCAGCAGACCCCGTATCTCGATCTGCGGGTAGAGGCCGTGCACGAGCCCGGTCTGGTCGTCGGTGTTGCCCGTCAGATGGGCCCACGAGGTGAACAGCGACCCCAGCAGGCCGATGACCAGCAGGGAGGTGAGCGTGCCCAGGACCGCGACGGATGTGCGGGCGTTGAGCCCGTGGCACATGTAGAGCGCGATCAGCATGATCGCGCCGCCGCCCACCACCGCGACGACCAGCGGGTCCGAGCCCTGCAGGATCGCCGGCAGGATGAACAGCGTCAGCACCCCGAAACTGATCACCAGCGCGACGAGCGCGAAGACGCCGCGCAACCGGCCGACGGCCACGACGGCGACCGCGAAGACGCCCGCGAGCAGCCCCATCGGCAGGTCGCGGTCGACGTCCGTGACCGAATAGCGCAGGTTCTCCGGGGCCTTCGGGGCGTAGGCGAGGACCACCTTCTGCCCGGAGGAGTAGTGGCGCGAGGAGCCGGGCTGCACCTGCTCGGTGAACGTGGTGCCCTTGTCCGGTCCCGAGGTCACCTCGACGGTGGCCTTCTGGCAGGTGCCCTGCGCCGGCGGCGGCGCCGACGGGGCGCCCTGCTGCGGCTGCTGCTGCGGGCCGCCGAACCCGCCGGAGGCCGGGCAGGAGTACTCCTTGACGGCCGTCACCCGCCCCGACTGCGTCTGCTGGTCCATGCCGACGCCGGTGTGCTGGTGCGGCGGGGTGCCGCCGGGCCACAGCACGATCAGCCCGGCGGCCACCGCGGCGGCGAAGGGGATGAGTACGGCCGCGATGACCTTGCGCAGATGACCCGAGACGGGCGTCGCGGGACCGTGCGCATGGGCATGGCTGTGGCCGTGCCCATGGCTGTGTCCATGGTTCTGCCGTCGTCCGTGGCCATGCCCGTGCCCATCTCCGTGCCCATCTCCGTGCGCAGGACCGTCGGGGGCGGGCGCACGGGCGTGGTCGGGGTCGTGGGGGGCGTGCGAGTGGGGGGAAGGATGCGTGGGGGTCACCCGTCGATGATGACAAGCCCCCCTGGCCCTCCGGGCGCGGGAGGCGCTAGCGTGGTGCCACCTTTGCAATCGCGGGAGCTCGGAGCACCGGGCTGAGAGGGCGCTGACCTTCGCACTGGACATGTTCGAACCGGACATGGGTGCGAAAGCCGCTGCGCCGACCGCCGAACCTGTTACCGGGTAATGCCGGCGTAGGGAGTTACGGTCATATGACCTCGCAGGATGCACGCACGTCCGGAACCGGTCGCGAGATCGGCTGGCACAAGGACTATGTGACGGGCTCGCGTCCGGACATCCGCGTTCCGGTGCGACGGGTGCACCTCACCAACGGGCAGGACGTCCGCCTCTACGACACGTCCGGCCCGTACACCGATGCGTCCGTCGTAACGGACGTACGACGGGGCCTCGCCCCGCTCCGGGAGAACTGGATCATCGCCCGCGGCGACACCGAGGAGTACGCCGGGCGGCCGGTGCGCCCGGAGGACGACGGCATCAGGCACACCGCCCCGCGCGGGGGCCTGCGCAACCTCGACGCCGTCTTCCCCGGCCGCCCCCGCCAGCCCCGCCGGGGCCGCGACGGAGGGGCGGTCACCCAGCTCGCGTACGCCCGGCGCGGGGAGATCACCGCCGAGATGGAGTACGTGGCGCTGCGCGAGGGCGTCTCCCCGGAGACCGTCCGCGAGGAGATCGCCGCGGGCCGCGCCGTGCTGCCGGCCAACGTCAACCACCCGGAGATCGAGCCGATGATCATCGGCAAGAAGTTCCTGGTGAAGGTGAACGCCAACATCGGCAACTCCGCCGTCACCTCCTCCATCGAGGAGGAGGTGGAGAAGATGACCTGGGCCACCCGCTGGGGCGCCGACACGGTCATGGACCTCTCCACCGGCCGCAACATCCACACCACCCGCGAGTGGGTGCTGCGCAACTCCCCCGTGCCGATCGGCACCGTCCCGCTCTACCAGGCGCTGGAGAAGGTGGACGGCAAGGCCGAGGAGCTCACCTGGGAGATCTACAAGGACACCGTCATCGAGCAGGCCGAGCAGGGCGTCGACTACATGACCGTCCACGCCGGCGTGCTGCTGCGCTACGTCCCGCTGACCGCCCGCCGCAAGACCGGCATCGTCTCGCGCGGCGGCTCGATCATGGCGGCCTGGTGCCTGGCGCACCACAAGGAGTCGTTCCTCTACGAGAACTTCGAGGAGCTCTGCGAGATCCTCGCCTCGTACGACGTGACGTTCTCCCTGGGCGACGGCCTGCGCCCCGGTTCGATCGCGGATGCGAACGACGAGGCCCAGTTCGCCGAGCTGCGGACGCTGGGCGAGCTCAACTCGATCGCCAAGCGGCACAACGTGCAGACGATGATCGAGGGCCCGGGCCATGTCCCGATGCACAAGATCAAGGAGAACATCGACCTTCAGCAGGAGATCTGCGAGGAGGCGCCGTTCTACACCCTCGGTCCGCTGACGACCGACGTCGCACCGGCGTACGACCACATCACCTCCGGCATCGGTGCGGCGATGATCGCCTGGTGGGGCACGGCGATGCTCTGCTACGTCACGCCCAAGGAGCACCTCGGCCTGCCGGACCGCGACGACGTGAAGACCGGCGTCATCACCTACAAGATCGCGGCCCATGCGGCGGACCTCGCCAAGGGCCACCCGGGCGCCCAGGAGTGGGACGACGCGCTGTCGGACGCGCGTTTCGAATTCCGCTGGGAGGACCAGTTCAACCTGGCCCTCGACCCGGACACCGCCCGCGCCTTCCACGACGAGACGCTGCCGGCCGAACCCGCGAAGACGGCGCACTTCTGCTCGATGTGCGGACCGAAGTTCTGTTCGATGAAGATCTCCCAGGACATTCGCCGCGAGCACGGCGGCGACCTGGCCGTCGACCCCGACGAGGGAATGGCCCAGAAGGCCCGCGAATTCGCCGCCTCCGGCAACCGCGTCTACCTCCCGATCGCCGACTAGGGCAGCGCCCCATAGGGGCGCGGGGCGGTGTCGATGTGCGGCTGCCGCCGCGTGGGCGCGATCGGCCACCGACGGCCAGGCGTATCCGGCGGATCAGGCAGGCCCCGTAAGGGGCGCGGGGAACTGCGCGACAAGCCACGACGCGCCCGCAGTGGCGTGTCAGCTGCGGGCCGTCCGTGGTTGATCGCGCCACGCGGCGGCAGCCGCAGATCGACACCGCCCCGCGCCCCTACGGGGCGCCTTGGTGGCGCCTGACGAACATCCGCCGGACGCGGCCTGGGGCGGCGCCCCTATGGGGCGCCCTGACGGGGCGCCCCGTCACCGCCCTGCTCCGGGCTCGTGAAACCCGGCGCGGAGTAGCCCAACCGCGGCGTGCGGCCCGTCCCGCCGGGCGGGCCGCTGCCGTTCGTGTACGAACGGCGGGCCGGCGCGCCCGTGTTGATCAGTGCCTCTCTCAGGAACGGCAGCAGGCCGCGGTGCAGCACGGCCTGCCGCCAGGTCTCGCGGGCCCGCTCGGCCTCCTCGGCGAGGGGATCGTGCGGCGCGCCGTCCTGCGCCTCCCGGCCGGTGCGCAGAGCGGTGACCAGCAGGCCGGAGGAGGCCACCAGCACCGCGGCGACGGTCAGGCCGCCGAACCACCAGCCGATGGTGACCATCTGGCCGGCCGCCGACCCGCCCGTGCCCACCGTGCGCATCACATAGCCGATGAGCAGGAACAGGAACCCCGCGATCCCGGCCAGCACGGGGGCCAGCACCGCGACCACCGCGAGCGCGCCGGCGCCCGGGGCGTCCGGCCCCTCCGGGGTCGCGCTCGCGGAGGGGGCCGTGTGGTCGTCCCCCGCCTCGCTCCCGCCACCGGAAGCGGAACCGCCGCCGACCGGCTGGGGCCGGGTGGCGGCGGAGCGGGCGCGCAGTTCCTCACGGGCGGCGATGAACTCCTGATATTCCGTCGCCGCGCACGAGACGATGGCAGCCATGGCTCCTCGTGCCATGCTGCGCAGCTGCTCGGTGCCGAGCCGCTGTCCTATGAGTGCGGACAGTTCCGGGTCCTGGTTCGCGGTACGCAGCGCCTGGTCGAGAAGCCGCTCGAATTCCGGGCGGTCCTCGGCAAGCAGGTGCGGAGCGCTGTTCATGTGCATCCCCCGATGCTCCGTATGGCGCCGTGGTGTCGGCTTGTACCGGGCAGTGGGCGGAAACGGAGGAGAGCGAGCCTGCGACGGACAAGCCGATGGTAGAGCGCTACCGGCGCGTGGTGACAGCCGGTTTCCCGAATTGCCCCGTGCCGGTGGAACCCTCGATCTGCCCGGGGAACGCCCCGCTGAATCCTCAGTCGGTCAGCGGAAGTTGCGCCACCAGCAGTTTTCCGGCCATGGTGACCCCGCCGTCCATGGCGACCGCGAGCCCGTCGGCGTACAGGTGCGGGCCGTCCACCAGGGGCGCGCCGTCCTCGCCGTCCGCGTCCTCCGCGGGCACGTCGCCCAGCAGATAGGGGATGGGGCTGTGGCCGTGGACGATACGGCTGCCGCCGTACGTCTGCAGCAGCTCCCGTACGGCGAGGGGACCTGCCTCCTCGTCGCGGAAGGCGAAGCGCTTGGTGAATTTGCGGAACAGCTCCCAGCACTCGTCGGGGTCGTTGCGCTGCAGGGCCTCGGTGATGGCGTCGTTGACGGCCTCGATGGAGTCGCCGAATTCGAGGTAGGCGGTGGTGTCGGAGTGGAGCAGCAGATGGCCGTCCTCCTCCGCGATCGCGTCCAGGCGCGACATCCACTGCAGGTGGTGGTCCTGCAGCCGCTCCATGTCGCTGCGCTGCCCGCCGTTGAGCAGCCAGGCGGCCTGGAAGGAGGCGGTGCCGGCGCCGGAGTTCACGGGGGTGTCGGCGAACCGGCGGGCGCCGATGAGCAGCAGCTCGTGGTTGCCCATGAGGGCCTTGCAGTAGCCTCCGGCGGCGGCGGCCTCCGCGGACAGCCGCATCACCAGGTCGATCACGCCGACGCCGTCGGGGCCCCGGTCGGTGAAGTCGCCGAGGAACCACAGCCGGGCGTTGCCGGCGGCCCAGTTGCCGTGCGCGTCGATCAGCCCTTCGGCGGCCAGCGCCTCGTACAGCTCGTCCAGGTAGCCGTGGACGTCGCCGACGACGTACAGCGGGCCGGGGCCGGCCGGCAGGGGCTCCTGCTGGGGCTGGGGCTGCGGCTGCGGCGCGGCGAGCGGGGTGAGCTCGACGGTGGGCACGTCCTGCGGGACGCCGCGGTTGATGACCGGCAGGTCGCGGGCGGTGGGGGTGTAGCCCTCGGGGTACTCCGCGTACTCCCCGCCGCCGGGCAGCGGCGGCTGGGCCGGGGCGGGCGGCACCGGGGGCGGGGCGGGATGGCCGTAGCCGGGCGCGGGAGGCTGCGCTGCGGCGTACCCGGAGATGGGCGGCATCGCCGCCGTGGCCCGTGCCGCAGGTCCCTGCCCGGCCCCCTGAGTCATCGACCCCTCCACCATCGCGCCGCCGTGCACCTTGTGGACCTTGCCTGGTCGACGGCGGTCCGCGGTGTCGTGCGCCCATCATAGGAATGACCGTCGCGCCTTGTGACGCACCAGGGGCTGTGAATCGGGGCGGGTGACCGGGATCGCCGGTCATTTCTCCCCAAATGCGCCGTTAAATGAGCCGTTCGGGCCGGTCGAGCGGCCCTGTGCGCCGTCCCCGGGGGCGATGACCCGCTCCCCCGGGAGCGGGTGTGCTTCCGGTTGACGTCCCGCGCCCGGTTGACACCCGGGCGTGGCGGGTGGGCGGGCAGGTGGGTCCGTGGGCCGGTCGGCCGGCGGACCGCCGCGGATCGGCGCGGCGGGCGGGAGGCGACTGCGGTGGCAGTGGGGGGACGTGCGGGGTGGTGCGGGTGGTGTTGCGGATGCCGCGCGTACGGGTGGTCGCGGGGCGTCAGCCGGATGCGGGCCCCCGCGGGGGGCTCACGGTGGTGCGCGGGGGGCGCCGTTCGGAGGACGTCCGCACGATCAGCTCCGTCGGTATCACCTGCTCGACCGGGCGGCCGCTGCCCAGGCCCTCGATCGCGTCGATGAGCAGCTGGACCACCGCGGTGCCGATGCGCCGCGGCTTGAGCGAGAGCGTGGTGATCGGCGGTTCGGTGGTGGCGTAGACGGTGGATTCGCTGCAGCACACCAGCAGCAGGTCGTCGGGGACGCGCAGGCCGTAGCGGCGGGCGGCGGCGAGCAGGTCGGTGCCGTTGGGGTCGAACAGCCCGTACACCGCGTCCGGCCGGTCGGGCCGGGCCAGCAGCCGGTCGGCGGCGACGGCGCCGGCGCAGGGGTCGTGCGCGGGGTACTCCTCGTAGACCGGGTCCTGGCCCACGCGCTCGCACCAGCGCAGGTAGGCGGTGGTCGACAGCCGGGTGTAGGTGTCGGTGGTGGTACCGGTGAGCAGGCCGATCCGGCGGGCCCCGGCGGCGGCGAGGTGGTCGAGGATGTCGAGCACCGCGGCCTCGTGGTCGTTGTCCACCCAGGCGGTCACCGGCAGGGAGCCGGCCGGGCGCCCGTCGGAGACCACCGGGATGCCCTGGCGCACCAGGTCGGAGACGACCGGGTCGTGGTCGGAGGGGTCGATGACGACCGTGCCGTCGAGGGCGACGTTGGACCACACGTCGTGACGGGAGGTCGCGGGCAGGATGACCAGGGCGTAGCCGCGGGCCAGCGCGGCGGAGGTGGCGGCCCGGGCCATCTCGGCGAAGTAGGCGAACTCGGTGAAGGTGAAAGGTTCATCCCCGTATGTGGTCACGGTCAGTCCGATGAGCCCGGACTTGCCCGTACGGAGCGTGCGGGCCGCGGCCGACGGGCGGTAGCCCAGCCGGTCGGCGACCTCGCGGACGTGGCGGCGGGTCGCGTCCGGTAGCCGGCCCTTGCCGTTGAGCGCGTCGGAGACGGTCGTGATCGACACCCCGGCGGCGGCGGCCACGTCGCGGATGCCCGCGCGCCCCTGCCTGCTGCCCCGGCGGGAGGTCTCAGCCCGGCTCACCTGATGCTTCCCTGCTGCTGTCATGGCAGGCCGATAGTAGGGCTCGGGTGGTCCTTTGGCAGGGTGCCTCATTTGACTGTTGACAGGCACGTTTCTGCTGTGACCGCTTCCCTCAATGATCATGGAATCGCAGGTAGTTGGGGGAGCTTGTGGGGTGCCGTGCGCCTCTGGCATATCCACGCCCGCGGAATGGTCCAGGTCTCGAAGAGGTCTCAACTCACCTTCACGGGGGACGCGCGCCAGGGCGCCCGCCACGGCGCGCGGACCTGCGGGGAGCGCTCCCGAAACTCTGGACGCCGCCCCGGGCAATCCTCATAAGGTGTGGTGTATTCAGTCAGAGGTGGAGGAGGACCCGCGGTGACCGAGAAGACCCCCAAGCTGCGCGCCGCGCTCAAGGGCGTACCGACCTACAAGCCCGGCCGGCCCGCGGCCGCCGGCGGCCCCGTGGCGTACAAGCTCTCCTCCAACGAGAACCCGTACCCGCCGCTGCCCGGGGTGCTGGAGAGCGCCCTGCAGGCCGCCGCCTCCCTCAACCGCTACCCCGACATGGCCTGCACCGGCCTGATGGCCGAGCTCGCCGAGCGCTTCGACGTGCCGCTGGCCCACCTGGCCACCGGCACCGGTTCGGTCGGCGTCGCCCAGCAGCTGGTGCAGGCGACGGCCGGGCCGGGCGACGAGGTGATGTACGCCTGGCGGTCCTTCGAGGCGTACCCGATCATCACCCGGGTCGCCGGTGCGACCCCGGTGGAGGTGCCGCTGACCGAGGGTGCGGTCCACGACCTGGACGCGATGCTGGCCGCGATCACCGAGCGGACGCGTCTGATCTTCGTCTGCAACCCCAACAACCCCACCGGCACCGTGGTGCGCCGGGCCGAGCTGGAGTCCTTCCTGGACCGCGTGCCCTCGGATGTGCTGATCGTTCTCGACGAGGCCTACCGCGAGTTCATCCGGGACGAGGAGGTGCCCGACGGCATCGACCTGTACCGCGACCGGCCCAACGTCTGCGTGCTGCGCACCTTCTCCAAGGCCTACGGCCTGGCCGGCATGCGGATCGGCTTCGCCGTTGCCCACGAGCCGGTGGCCGCGGCGCTGCGCAAGACCGCGGTGCCCTTCGGTGTGAGCCAGATGGCCCAGGACGCGGCCGTCGCCTCGTTGCGCAGCGAGGACGCGCTGCGCGAGCGGGTGGATGCGCTGGTGGCCGAGCGCACCCGGGTGGTCGAGGGGCTGGTCGGCCAGGGTTGGACGGTGCCGGAGTCGCAGGCCAACTTCGTCTGGCTGCCGCTGGGGGAGCGCGCCGCGGACTTCGCCGCCGCGTGCGAGCGGGCGGGCGTGGTCGTCCGGCCGTTCCCGGGCGAGGGCGTGCGGGTGACGATCGGCGAGACCGAGGCGAACGACCTGGTGCTGCGGGCGGCGGAGGAGTTCCGCAAGGAGCTGTGACGGCGCCGTCCGTCGGGCGTACGGGCCCTCACCCCTGGCGGGGTGGGGGCCCGTTCCGTTGTGTGCGCTAGGGCCTGTTGGGGCACCCCGGCTGCTTGTCCGAAAAACAGGTGTGCCATGATGCTTGTGAATGTGAACGCGTTCACAAGCGCGCTTGGATGCCCGTATTTATACGGGTCATACAGGGGCGAAACCACCGGTGGCAGGCGTCACCGGTGAGGCAAGAGGCAAGGAGAGACCCCGGTGAATCTGGCCCTGGCTCCTGAGACGCTCGCCCGCTGGCAATTCGGCATCACGACCGTCTACCACTTCCTCTTCGTCCCCCTCACCATCAGCCTCGCGGCGATCACGGCCGGCCTGGAGACGGCCTGGGTCCGCACGGGCAAGGAGAAGTACTTCCACGCCACGAAGTTCTGGGGGAAGCTCTTCCTGATCAACATCGCGATGGGTGTGGTCACCGGCATCGTGCAGGAGTTCCAGTTCGGCATGAACTGGTCGGACTACTCGCGCTTCGTCGGCGACGTCTTCGGTGCCCCGCTCGCGATGGAGGCCCTGCTCGCCTTCTTCTTCGAGTCCACCTTCATCGGACTGTGGATCTTCGGCTGGGACAAGCTGCCCAAGAAGATCCACTGCGCCTGCATCTGGATCGTGGCCATCGGCACGATCCTCTCCTCCTACTTCATCCTGGCCGCCAACTCCTGGATGCAGCACCCCGTCGGCTACACCGTCGACAAGGCCACCGGCCGGGCGCAGCTGACCGACATCTGGGCGGTGTTCACCCAGAACACGACCATGGTCGTCGTCCTGCACACCCTGACCGCCGCCTTCCTCACCGGCGCGGCCTTCGTCATAGGCGTCTCCTCCTTCCACCTCTGGCGCGCCAAGCGCAAGCAGATCAGGGGCGAGGAGCTCGGTGCCGAGCAGCGCCGGCAGCTGCCCGCCATGCTCGCCTCGCTGCGGGTGGGCCTGGTCGTCGCCGTGATCGCGGGCCTGGGCACGGCCGTCAGCGGCGACGAGCTGGGCAAGGTGATGTTCGAGCAGCAGCCGATGAAGATGGCCGCCGCCGAGGCCCTGTGGGAGACGCAGTCGCCGGCACCGTTCTCGGTCTTCGCGGTCGGCGACGTCTCCCGGGGGCACAACAGCGTCGAGATCGAGATTCCCGGCCTGCTGTCCTTCCTCGCCCACAACAACTTCACCGATTCCGTCCCCGGCATCAACGACATCGCGGCGCAGGAGGCCGCCCGCTACGGCGGGAAGGCCGAGGACTACATCCCGAGCATCTTCATGACCTTCTGGGGCTTCCGCCTCATGATCGGCTTCGGGATGACCTCCTTCGTGGCCGGCCTGATCGGCCTGTGGACCACCCGCCGCAAGCTGTGGGTGGCACCGGACAAGCGCGTCGGACAGGACGAGATCCCGCGCCTGATGCTCACCCGCACCCGGGAGATGAACCCCTTCCTGACCAAGTGGTCCTGGCGCATCGGCATCCTGACCATGGGCTTCCCGCTCCTGGCCAACTCCTTCGGCTGGATCTTCACCGAGATGGGCCGTCAGCCCTGGGCCGTCTACGGCCTGATGAAGACCTCCGACGCCGTCTCGCCGGGCGTGGGCCAGGGCGAGGTCGTCACCTCGCTGGCCGTCTTCACCGGCCTGTACGCGGTGCTCGCCGTGGTCGAGGTCCGGCTGCTGCTGAAGTACGGCAAGGCCGGGCCCGACACCGACGAGCAGCCGCCGGCGAAGGACCCCCGGCTGCGGCTGCCCGGCGGCCGCGACGGAGCCGACGAGCGGCCCGAGGACGCCGACAAGCCGATGACGTTCGCGTACTGACCGGCGCGGCGGAGCGTCACAGACAAGGGAGAGAGGGCCATGCACCTCCACGACTTCTGGTTCCTGCTCATCGCGGTCCTGTGGACCGGCTACTTCTTCCTCGAAGGCTTCGACTTCGGCATCGGCGTGCTCACGCGCACCCTGGCGAAGGACCGCACCGAACGCCGGGTCCTGATCAACACCATCGGGCCCGTCTGGGACGGCAACGAGGTCTGGCTCATCACCGCCGCCGGCGGCACCTTCGCCGCCTTCCCCGACTGGTACGCCACCCTCTTCAGCGGCTTCTACCTGCCGCTGCTGGCGATCCTGGTGTGCCTGATCGTGCGGGGCGTGGCCTTCGAGTACCGCCACAAGCGCCCCGAGGAGCGCTGGCAGCGCAGCTGGGAGGCCGCCATCTTCTGGTGCTCTCTGCTGCCCGCCTTCCTGTGGGGCGTCGCCTTCGCCGACGTCGTGCGCGGGGTGCCGATCGGGCCCGACAAGAACTTCACCGGTGACGTGCTCGACCTGATCAGCCCGTACGCCCTGCTCGGCGGCCTGTTCACGCTCGTGCTCTTCACCTTCCACGGCGCGGTCTTCGCCGCCCTGAAGACCGACGGCGACATCCGCCACCGGGCCCGCGCCCACGCCGGGCGCTACGGCATCGCGGCCGTGCTGCTCGCGGCCGCCTTCCTGATCTGGACGCAGGCGGCGTACGGCAACGGGCGCAGCCTGCCCGCGGTCGTCCTCGCCCTCGGCGCCCTGCCGTTGGCCCTGCTGCTGAACCGGGCGGGCCGCGAGGGCTGGGCGTTCGCGCTGTCCGGACTGGCGGTGGTGGCGGCCTTCGCCACGGTCTTCCTCGCGCTCTTCCCGAACGTGCTGCCCTCCACCTCCGACCCCGCGTGGAGCCTGACCGTCACCAACGCCGCCTCCGGCGCCTACACGCTGAAGATCATGACCTGGGTCGCGGGCTTCGCGACCCCCGTCATCGTCGGCTACCAGGCCTGGACGTACTGGGTCTTCCGCAAGCGGATCTCCACCCGGCACATCCCGGCCGCCCACTGAGCCCGGCGCCATGAAGCCCGTCGACCCCCGGCTCCTCGCCCACGCCGCCGCGGCCCGCCGCTTCGTCGCCGCCACCGTCGTCCTCGGCCTGGCGGGCGCCGGGCTGGTGATCGCCCAGGCGATGCTGATCGCCGACGTGGTCACCGGCGCCTTCCAGCACGGCCGGACACCCGCGGACCTGATGCGGCCGCTGACCCTGCTGGCCGCCGCCGCCCTCGGCCGGGCGGCGGTGGCCTGGCTCACCGAACGGGCCGCGCACCGCGCGAGCGCCGCGGTGAAGTCCACCCTGCGCACCCGACTCCTCGCCCACGCCGCGCTGCTGGGCCCCGGTGCCGCCCCGACCGGTGCCCTGACCACCCTCGCCACGCGCGGCATGGACGCGCTCGACGACTACTTCGCCCGCTACCTGCCCCAGCTCGGCCTCGCCGTCGTCGTCCCCGTCGCTGTGCTCGCCCGCATAGGCACCGCCGACTGGCTCTCGGCCCTGATCATCGTCCTCACGCTCCCCCTCATCCCCCTGTTCATGGCCCTCATCGGCTGGGCCACCCAGAGCCGGATGGACCGGCAGTGGCGGCTGCTCTCCCGTCTGTCGGGCCACTTCCTCGACGTCGTCGCGGGCCTGCCCACGCTCAAGGTCTTCGGCCGCGCCAAGGCCCAGGCCGCCTCCATCCGCACGATCACCGCCGACTACCGGCGGGCCACCCTGCGCACCCTGCGGCTGGCCTTCCTGTCCTCCTTCGCACTGGAGCTGCTGTCCACCGTGTCGGTGGCCCTGGTCGCCGTCGGCATCGGCATGCGGCTGGTGAACGGCGAACTCGACCTGGCCACCGGCCTGATGGTGCTCGTCCTCGCCCCCGAGGCGTACCTCCCGCTGCGCCAGGTCGGCGCGCAGTACCACGCCGCGGCCGAGGGCCTGGCGGCCGCCGACGAGGCGCTCACCCTCCTTCAGACCCCGCCCGCCCCGGCCGGCACGCGGCCGGCCCCGGACGCTCGCGGTGCCGCGCTGCGCCTGCAGGACGTCGAGGTACACCATCCGGGCCGCACCGAACCGGCCCTGCCCTCCACCACGTTGACCGTCTCCCCGGGCGAGACGGTCGCCCTGACCGGCCCCAGTGGATCGGGCAAGACCACCCTGCTGAACGTCCTGCTCGGACTGCAGCGCCCCACGAGCGGACGCGTGCTGATCGATGACACGGACCTGGCATCGCTGACCCCCTCCGGCTGGCGGGACCAGGTGGCCTGGGTCCCGCAGCGCCCCCACTTCTTCGCCGGCACCGTCGCCGAGAACGTGATGCTGGCCCGGCCCGGTGCCACGGACGCACAGCTGCGCGCCGCACTGCGCGACGCCGGTGCGCTCGAGTTCGTCTCCATGCTGCCGCAGGGCACTGACACCCGCCTCGGCGAGGACGGCGCGGGGCTGTCCGCCGGGCAGCGCCAACGCCTCGCCCTGGCCCGCGCGTTCCTCGCCGACCGCCCGGTCCTGCTGCTGGACGAGCCGACGGCGGCCCTGGACGGCACGACGGAGGCGGCCGTCGTCGAGGCGGTCCGCAGACTGGCGGCGGGCCGCACGGTGCTCCTGGTCGTGCACCGCCCGGCCCTGCTGGCGGTGGCGGACCGGGTGGTGCACCTGGGTTCTTCCCGGCCCTCCGAACCGGGGGCGACGCCCACCCACCCGCCTGTTCACCCCGAACAGCACGTTCCGACGGAGTCCCTTGCTGTTCCGGGCGATGGGCGGGCGGGTGGGAGCTCCCCCGCGCGCAGCGCGGGGGCACTGGCCCGTGTCCGGGCCGCCGGACGCCCCGTGCGGAAGCGGTTCGCCCTCGCGGCAGCGCTCGGCACGCTGGCCCTCGCCAGCACCCTGACCCTGATGGCCACCTCCGGCTGGCTGATCTCCCGGGCCTCCCAGCACCCCCCGGTGCTGTACCTGATGGTGGCGGTCACAGCGACCAGAGCGTCCGGCATCGGCCGTTCCGTCTTCCGGTACGCCGAGCGCCTCGTGTCCCACGACGCGGCCCTGCGCGTGCTGGCTGATCTGCGGGTCGCGGTCTACCGGCGGCTGGAGCGGCTGGCGCCGGCGGGTTTGCGGGAGAGCCGCCGGGGCGACCTGCTCTCCCGCCTCGTCGCCGACGTGGACGCGCTGCAGGACTATTTCCTGCGCTGGCTGCTGCCCCTGGTCTCGGCCCTGTTCGTGGGCACCGCCTCGGTGGCCTTCGCCGCGTGGCTGCTGCCGGAGGCCGGAGCCGTGCTGGCCGCCGGGCTGCTGCTGGCCGGGGTCGTCGTGCCGGTGCTGTCCGGTGCCGTGGCCCGGCGGGCCGAGCGGCGGCTGGCGCCGGCGCGGGGGGAGTTGTCGGAGCAGGTGGTCGAGCTGATGACGGGGCTCGCCGAGCTGACCGTGGCCAGTGCGGTGCCGGCCCGGCTGGCGCGGCTGCGGGCGACCGACGGCACGCTCACGCGCAGTGCCCGCCGGGCGGCGGCGGCCACCGCGCTGGGGGCCGGGCTGTCGGCGCTGGCCTGCGGTCTGACCGTGGCGGGCGCGGCGTGGGCGGGGGTGGCGGCCGTGCACGAGGGCCGGCTGGGCGGGGTGTGGCTGGCGGTGGTGGTGCTGTTGCCGCTGGCCGCCTTCGAGGCGGTGGCCGGCCTGCCGTCGGCCGTACAGCACCGGCAGCGCGTACGGCGCTCGGCCGAGCGGGTGTACGAGGTGCTGGACGCGCCCGAGCCCGTACGGGAGGGGACGGAGCCGGCGCCGAAGTCGCCCTTCCCGCTGCGGGTGACGGGCCTGACGGCACGGCACCCGGGGCAGGACGCACCGGCGCTGCAGGACTTCGGGATGGAGCTGACGGCCGGCCGCCGCATCGCGGTGGTGGGCGCGTCGGGGGCGGGCAAGACCACGCTGGCCCAGGTGCTGCTGCGCTTCCTGGACGCCGAGTGCGGTTCGTACACGCTGGCGGGCCGCGAGGCCGCGGCGATGGACGGCGACGCGGTGCGCCGCCTGGTGGGGCTGTGCGCCCAGGACGCGCACGTCTTCGACAGCTCGCTGCGGGAGAACCTGCGGCTGGCGCGGCCGGGGGCCGGCGAGGAGGAGCTGCGCGCGGCGCTGGCGGGGGCGCGGCTGCTGGAGTGGGTGGACGGCCTGCCGCAGGGGCTGGAGACGATGGTCGGCGAGCACGGCGCCCGGCTCTCGGGAGGGCAGCGCCAGCGCCTGGCGCTGGCCCGGGCGCTGCTGGCGGGCTTCCCCGTACTGGTGCTGGACGAGCCGGCCGAGCACCTGGACCTGGCCACCGCGGACGCGCTGACGGCGGATCTGCTGGCGGCGACGGAGGGCCGTACGACGGTGCTCATCACGCACCGGCTGGCGCGGCTGGCGGCGGTCGACGAGGTCGTCGTCCTGGAGCACGGGCGCATGGTGCAGCGCGGGACGTACGAGGAGCTCGCGGGCGCGCCGGGGCCGTTCCGCCGCATGCTCGACCAGGAAGCGGGCAACGACGCGCCGGACACCCACCGAAAGGTGCTTTCCCCGGCAAAGGGCAAATAGGGCTCATTAGGCTCGGTGGCATGGCAGCCACGGCGGGGCCCACCGGGCCCGCGGACCCCCCTGACGAGTCCCCCGACGCATCCTCCGCCCGGCCCATGGACTCCCTGGACGCGGCCACCGAGGCCACGCGCAGCCTGTGGGGGCTGTCCACGGAGCTCACCGGACGGGTGCCGCAGCTGCTGGAGGCGATGCGCTCGGTCGGCACCGGCCTGGAGCTGCACACCACCTTGGACCGCATCTGCCGCACGGCCGCCGAGCTGGCCGGCGCCCGGTACGCCGCCATCGGGGTGGTCGGCGCGGCCGGCGGGGAGGAGCTGTCGGACTTCGTCACCTACGGCGCGGCGGAGCAGGAGAACCGCGGCGGGATCGCGGCCTTCCCCGACGGGCGGCACGCGCTGGGGGTGCCGATCCGGGTGGGCGGTGAGATCTTCGGCCACCTGTATCTGACGGAGAAGCGGGACGGCGGCGAGTTCGGCATCGCGGACCTGCACATGGTGAAGATCCTCGCGACCGAGGCGGGCATCGCGATCGGCAATGTGCAGGTGCACGAGGAGCGGGGGCAGCGCATGCGCTGGATCGACGGTTCGGTGGCGGTGACCACCGCCCTGCTCTCGGGTGGGGAGGGCGAGGACGCGCTGACCGTCGTCGCCGAGCAGGCGCGCCGGCTCGCCGGTGCCGACGCCGGCATCGTGCTGGTGCCGGACGGCGAGGGCGGCCTGGAGATGGTGGCGGTCGCGGCCGACGAGCCGGAGGCGCTGCTGGGCACGGTGATGCCGCCGCACAGTCCGGTGGTCTCGCAGCTGATGGCGGGGGAGCCGGTGTTCGTCGACGACTCGGCCACCGACCCCCGCATGATCACGGAGGTGGCGCCGCGCTTCGGCCCGAGCATGCTGCTGCCGCTCAAGAGCGGCGAGCGGGTGCTGGGTACGCTCGCCATCCCGCGGCGACGCGGGGCGAGACCGTACAGCGACACCGAGCGGACCCTCGCCGTCCAGTTCGCCGCGCAGGCCGCACTCGCGCTCGTCCTGGCCCAGGCCCGGCGCGACCGCGAGCGCCTCGCGGTCTTCGAGGACCGCGACCGCATCGCCCGCGACCTGCACGACCTGGTCATCCAGCGGCTCTTCGCCACCGGGCTGCTGCTGGAGAGCGCCCACCGGATGGCCGACCCGCCCGAGGTGCGCGAGAAGGTGGGACAGGCCGTCGACGAGCTGGACGTGACGATCCAGGAGATCCGCACCGCCATCTTCGCGCTGCAGCAGGAGCCCACGGAGAGTCCCGCCGGGCTGCGCACCCGGGTGCTGCGGGAACTGGGCACGGCGGCCGTGCCGCTGGGCTTCCGGCCGTCGGCGACGTTCACCGGCCCGGTGGACGCCAAGGTCGGCGAACTCACCGGCAAGAACTTGATTGCTGCATTGCGGGAGGCGCTCTCCAACGCCTACCGGCACGCGCGGGCCTCCCGCATCGAGGTCGCCGTCGACGCCACCGCCACCCTGCCGGACGGCCGGGAGGCGGTGCGGCTGACGGTCGCCGACGACGGGGTGGGCATCCCGCAGGGCGGCCGGCGCAGCGGGCTGCGCAACCTCGCCAAGCGGGCCGAGTCCCTCGGCGGCTCCAGCGCGTACGGCCCCGGCATCGGCGAGGACGGCGGCGGTACGACGGTGGTGTGGGAGGCGCCGCTGTAGCGCGCCGCCCGTGGGCCCGGTGGGCGTACGGGCGGGTCCTTCCGGCCGCATTCCTTCCTCCGAACGGTCGCCCGCGGGCGCGGTCCGCCGGGTGCCCGCGCAGGATCGCGGCATGCGGCGATTGCATCCGTACGCTCCCCACCGCCGGCCGCGGCGGACGCGCCGGGCCGCGCGCGCCGGCCGCAGGCACCTGCGCGGCGCCGCCGCGCTGTGCGCGCTGGGCATCCTGCTGGTGCCAGTCTCGGCCGCGGAACCGTCGTCCGCGGGGCGGCCGCCGCAGCGGCTGGTGCGCGTCGGCTCGGAGGTCCTGCGCCTGGCCCACGAGGCCGGCCGGGTCGCCCTGCGGTACGAGCGGGGTGTGCAGGCGGCCAAGGAGGAGCGGACGCGGGCCGCGCGGCTGGCGCACCAGTTGCAGGGGCAGCGGTCGGCGGCCTCCCTGCTGCGCCGGGACGCGGGGGCCACGGCGCGCGAGCAGTACCGCACCGGCGGCTTCACCGCGGCGGGCTCCCCGGGCGCGGCGGAGGAGCCCCTGGAGCTGATCGCGATGCAGATGCTGGAGTTCGACCGGCGCGAGCGGCTGGCCCGGATGCTCATCGAGAACGACAACAGAAGCCGGACGCTGGCCGCCGGCCGCCTGTCGGCGTCCGTCACGGCCCAGGCCCTGGCCGTCGACACCGCGCGGCTGCGGACGGAGAAGGCCGCCCTGGAGGAGCGCCTGGCGACCTCGCGCAGCGAGCTGAACGCCCTGGCCGAGCAGACCGTCCGCGACGGCCGCTGCACACCGGTGGACCTCGATGGGCTGCAGGAGGAGCTGCAGAGCAGCGCGCAGGCGCAGGACGACGCCAACCGGGGCGCCGGCGTCTCCCGCTCCGGCTGGACCCGGCCGCTGCTGAGCTACGAGCTGAGCGCCGGCTTCGGCGGCACCGGCGCGCACTGGGCGAGCGGCCACAGCGGACAGGACTTCGCGGTGCCCACCGGCACGCCGGTGCGCTCGGTGGGCGCGGGGACGGTGCTGTCCATCGGCTGCGGCGGGCCGTTCGGGATCAGCATGGTCGTCCGCCACCAGGGCGGCTGGTACTCGCAGTACGCCCACCTGGCGGCACCGCTGCTGGCACCGGGCCACCGGGTGCGACCGGGCGAGTGGATCGCCCTGTCGGGCACCACCGGCAACTCCACCGGGCCGCACCTGCACTTCGAGGTCCGCACGACCGCCGACTTCGGCAGCGCCGTCGACCCCGTCCCCTGGCTGCGCGCCCGCGGCGTGGTGCTGTAGCGCCCGGTAGGGGCGCGGGCAACTTGCGCGATCGGCCACCGGCGGCCTGCAGCCGACACCGCACCTGCGGGCGCATCGTGGCTTGTCGCGCAGTTCCCCGCGCCCCTACCGGGCCGCAGGCCCTACAGCCTCTGCAGGATCTCCTCGATGACGGCGGCCACGCCGTCCTCCGTGTTGGCGGCCGTGTGCAGCACCGTCGCGGCCAGCACGTCGGGATGGGCGTTGGCCATGGCGTACGCGGTGCCCGCCCAGTCGAGCATCTCCAGGTCGTTGGGCATGTCGCCGAAGGCGACCACCTGGTCGGGGGAGATGCCGCGCTCGGCGCAGCACTCGGCGAGCGTGCTGGCCTTGCTCACGCCGGGGCCGCTGATCTCCAGCAGCGCGGTGGGGCTGGACCGGGTGAAGACGCCGTGCTCGCCGGCGGCGGCCCGGGCCAGGTGCAGGAAGGCGTCCGGCTCCAGCTCCGGGTGGTACGCGAGCAGCTTGACGACCGGGTCGCCGGCCCGTTCGCCGTCGCCCAGCAGCTCCTCGGCCGGGGCGGTCTCCTTGGTCGGGTCGAGCGGGAAGGGCGGGTACTGCGGCTCGTAGCGCACCCCTCCGGTGCGCTCGACCGCGAAGGAGGCGCCCGGGGCCGCGGCGCGCACCGCGTGGACGATCTCCAGGGCGGCGGCCGCCCGCAGCGGGCGCACCTTCACGAAGCGGGCGCCGTCGCGCAGGTCGGCCACGACGGCGCCGTTGGCGCAGATGGCCAGGCCGTGCCCGTGCACGTGGTCGGCCACGACGTCCATCCAGCGGGCCGGGCGGCCGGTGACGAAGAAGACCTCGATGCCGGCGGCCTCGGCGGCCGCCAGGGCGGCCACGGTCCGGGCGGAGACGGTCTTGTCGTCCCGCAGCAGGGTGCCGTCCAGGTCGGTGGCGATCAGCCGGGGCACGGCGGGGCTCCGGCGGGGCGGCGGCGGACCGGGCTGCTCGGTAGCGGAAGTCACGGGCCCATTCTCCGGCACTGCGGTGGCGTGTGCGCACAAGCGTGCGTACTCATGTACGTACACATGTGCGCACGGCTGTCCGAGGCGGCGGTTACGCTCGGGGGCATGCGACTGAGCACCGTGATCCTTCCCGACCGCCGCTGGCACGAGGGCGGCCGGGCGTCCTGGGAGCGCGCCGAGGCGCTGGGCTTCCACACCGCGTACACCTACGACCACCTTTCGTGGCGCACCTTCCGCGACGGCCCGTGGTTCGGCGCGGTGCCGACCCTGACGGCGGCCGCCGGCGTGACGTCCCGGATGCGCCTGGGCACCCTGGTGACCTCCCCGAACTTCCGCCACCCGGTGACGCTCGCCAAGGAGCTCATCTCGCTGGACGACATCTCCGGCGGCCGCATCACGCTCGGCATCGGCGCCGGCGGCTCGGGCTTCGACGCCACCGCCCTGCTCGGGCCCGGCCGGGAGCCGTGGACGCCGCGCGAGCGCGCCGACCGCTTCGCCGAGTTCGTGCCCCTGCTGGACCGGCTGCTGACCGAGCCCGTCGTCAGCCACGAGGGCGAGCACTACGCGGCCCACGAGGTCCGCAACATCCCCGGCTGCGTGCAGCGGCCCCGGCTGCCGTTCGCCGTCGCCGCCACCGGCCCGCGCGGGATGCGGCTGGCGGCCCGGCACGGCCAGGCGTGGGTGACCACGGGCGACCCGAAGCTGTACGAGACGGGCACGCCGGAGCAGTCCCGGGCGGCCATCGCCGGGCAGATCGAGCGGCTCGGGGAGATCTGCGCCAAGGCCGGGCGCGACGTCGCCGAGCTGCCGAAGGTGCTGCTCACCGGCTTCACGCCGGACCGGCCGCTGGAGTCCTTCGACGCGTTCGTCGACTTCGCGGGCGCCCACGCCGAGCTGGGGATCGACGAGATCGTGGTGCACTTCCCGATCGCCGACTCGATCTTCGCGGCGGACGTCGCGGTCTTCGAGAAGATCGCCACGGACGCGCTCGCCCAGCTGGGCTGACCCGCGGGCCCCCAAGAGGGAGAATCGGGACGAAGGCTCCGTCGGGCCCTGGAGGTGCGCGGTGCGCGGATCCCGATTCGCCCCCGACCGGGGGCTGACCACCCGCATGGTCGGCACGATGTTCCTCATCGGCCTGCTGTACGTCGTCTTCGTCGGCGTGCTGGTGGCGCTGGTGCGCGGGTCCTGGCCGGTGGTCCTGGTGCTCGCGGGCGCGGTGTTCGTCGCCCAGTTCTGGTTCAGCGACCGGATCGCGGCCTTCGGCATGGGCGCCCGCGAGGTCACCCGCGAACAGGCGCCCGAGCTGCACGGCGCCGTCGACCGGCTGTGCGCGCTCGCCGACATGCCCAAACCCCGGGTGGCGATCGCCGACAGCGACGTGCCCAACGCCTTCGCCACCGGCCGCAACCAGCGCAACGCCGTCGTCTGCGCGACGACCGGACTGCTGCGCCGGCTGGAACCCGAGGAGCTCGAAGGCGTGCTCGCGCACGAGCTCTCCCACGTCGCCCACCGCGACGTGGCGGTCATGACCGTCGCCTCCTTCCTCGGCGTCCTGGCGGGGATCATCACCCGCATCGGACTGTGGGGCGGGCTGCGCCGGGCCGGCGGCCGCGACCAGAACACCGCCGTGCTCCTGGTGCTCATCCCGCTGATCAGCGCGGCCGTCTACGTGATCAGCTTCCTGCTGACCCGCATGCTCTCCCGCTACCGCGAACTGTCCGCCGACCGCGCCGCCGCCCTGCTCACCGGCCGTCCCTCGGCACTGGCGTCCGCGCTGACCAAGGTGACCGGGCAGATGGCCCGCATTCCCACCCGCGACCTGCGCCAGGCGGAGCCCTTCAACGCCTTCTACTTCGTCCCCGCCTTCTCCAAGGAGAGCCTGACCCGGCTGCTGGACTCCCACCCCTCCCTGGAACAGCGGCTCGACCAGCTCGGACGCATCGCGGCACAGCTGGGAGGCGCCTGATGGGGAGCGTCTGATGGGAGGCGTCTGAAGGGGGCACCTGATGGGAGGCGTCTGATGGGCTGGTGGGACGCGATCCTCGGCCGCAGCCGGCAGGTGGGGCCGGATCTCGACCGGCTGTTCGCCCTGCCCTCCGCCGCCGTCACCCTGCAGGCGGGGGCCGGGTTCATGCCGACCGGGCTGGCGTCGGTGTGCTTCGCCAGTGTCGAGGGCGGGGCGTTCGACCGGATCCGGCGCGAGGTGGGGGAGCTGCTGGACACCGATGTGGCACGCGGCGGCGTGCCCGTGGAGTTCAGCCGGGACGCCTACGGCTACACCTGGCTGCTCGCCCGGCAGCCCCCCGAGGACACCGCCGCCCTGGTGAGCGACCTGCACGCGGTGAACACCCTGCTCCAGGACGGCGGATTCGGACCCCAACTGCTGTGCTCGCTCATGGCGTTCGCGGACGGCGACCGGCGGCCGCTCGCCCTCGTCTACCTCTACAAGCGCGGTACGTTCTATCCCTTCGCGCCGCTGCCCGCGGCTCACGACAAGCGGGACAACGCCCTGGAACTGCAGGTCAGGGCGTTGCTGGCGGACGATCTGCGGATCGAGGAGGACCTGGGGCGCTGGTTCCCGGTGTGGGGGGCGCCGGGGCTGTGAGCAGCCGGCTTTTCCGTCAGGAGTCCTCCGCTTCCGGCCGGGTGGATCTCTCCTGCTGGATGCGCTCCTCGACCTGCGCGGCCGCCCAGCGGGCCCACTCCTCGTACATCGCGGTGAAGCGCAGGCCGTACTCCAGGGCCAGGCGGCCGTTGACGGCCAGCGAGCCGTCGCTCCAGTCGACGGAACGTTCCAGCTCCCGCATGCCCGCGTGCTGCCGGGCGACGCGCTCGGCCTCGCCGGTGAGGTAGGCGACGGCCTCCAGGGGGGTGAGGAGGTCGAGGAAGAAGACCCGCAGCATCGCCTCGCTGCGGCGGCTCCGCTCGGGGGCCGTCTCGGTCAGCCAGCGGCGCAGCTCGGCGCGGCCGGCCCCGGTGATGGCGTACTCCTTGCGGCCGCGCGGGCCCTCGGACACCACTTCGAGCAGGTCGGCCTTGGCGAGCTTGCCCAGCTCGCCGTAGACCTGGCTCTGCGTGGCCGGCCAGGCGTTGCCGAGCGTGGTCTCGAACCGCTTCATCAGGTCGTATCCGCTGGCCGGCTGCTCGGCCAGGAGGCCGAGCATGGCGTGTCTCAGGCTCATGGCTCCCACCTTACCTTCCACAGTTGACATGTGGGCGATGGATCTTCTAACTTCGACATGTCAACATTGGAATGTCAGTGAGGGATCGAGGAGATCCGGTGAACTACCTGCGCGGCTTCATTCCCTGGATCGCCTTTGCGGTCGTCTCGTCGGCCGGCTGGCAGTGGGGTGCGGTCACCGGCCTGGTGGCGGCGCTGGCGCTGCTGGTCTCGGAGCGCCGGTCGGGCACGGAGCGCGAGGCGCTGGTGCTGGAGGGCAGCACCGCCGTCTTCTTCGCGGCCCTGACGGCCGTGGCCTTCGCCCTGCCGCACAGCGGGCTGCGGCACTACGGCGGGGGCCTGTCGCTCGGCTGGCTCGCCGTCACCGCCTGGGCGACGCTCCTGGTGGGCCGGCCCTTCACCACCGGCATAGCCAAGCGCCAGGCGCCGCGCGAGGTGTGGGACCACCCCGGCTTCCGCCGGATCAACATGGTCCTCACGGCGGCCTGGGCGGCCTCGTTCACCGTCACCGCGGCGGCGCTGGCGGGGGTCGCCGCCGCGGGGCTCGGCAGTTCCGTCTCGATACCGGTGCAGGTGGCCGGGTTCATGGCGCCGGCCATGTTCACGGCGCGCTACCCGGAGCGGGTCAGGGCCCGGATGGAACAGGGCGCCTAGGGCACCCCGTAGGGGCGCGGGGCGGTGTCGATCTGCGGCTGCCGCCGCGCGGGCGCGACAAGCCACGACGCGCCCGCAGTCGACCCTCGGGGGTGGCGTGTCAGCTGCGGGCCGTCGCCGGCCGCGGGGCGCGACAAGCCACGACGTGCCCGCAGAAGACCCGCCGGCCACGGCCTAACCCGCCTCCGGGCCCGCACGCCGGATGCTCTCGTCCTCCAACGGGGGTGGGACGAGCGCATCCAGCGTGCGGGCCCGGACCTCCCGCTCGGCCGCCGCGGCGATGAAGGCGGCGGTGTTCGCGGGCCCGGCCAGGGCCCGCACGGCGCGCACGGTCGCGGCCGGCAGCGGCACCGGCTCGGGGGGATCGTCCGTGGGGGGCGTGCAGGGCGGTGGGGCCAGGTGGCGGCGCAGGTGGCTGACGGCCAGCTCCCGCATGGCGCGGGCCAGTTCGGCGTCCACACTCTGCTGGGCCAGCGGGCGCAGCCGGCGTACCAGGTCGGCGGCCTCGGCGGCCTTCTCGTCGGCGAGCGGCTGGTCGAGATAGGGGCGGAAGACGTGCTCGGTGGTGAACTCCAGGAAGCGGGAGGCGATGTGTTCGACCTGGGTCCGCAGTTCGCGCAGATGGCCGGAGATCGCGGCAAGGGGCACCCCTGCGGCGTGCAGCTCGACGGCGACGGCGAGTTGCCGGGGGCTGGGCACCAGGAACTCCTCGCCGGACTCCTCGTCCGAGGACGGCAGCCGGACGAGGACGCCGAGGTCCACCGCTTCCCGGACGGCTTCGTCGTCCTGCTCCCCGCCGAAGGCCGCGGCGAGCTCGGCGCGGCCGATCCGGCCCGGCTCCTCGTCGCTCCAGGGCCCCTCGGTCTCGGTGACCAGGCCCAGTACCCCGCCCAGGCCCCGCCCGGTGTCCCAGGCGTCCAGCAGTTCCTTGATGCTGGCCAGGGTGTAGCCGCGCTCCAGCAGCTCCGCGATCTGGTGCAACCGGGCCAGGTGGGCCTCGCCGTAGACGTTGGCGCGGCCGTCCCGCCGCGGCCTGGGCAGCAGGCCGCGGTCCTGGTAGGCGCGGATCGTGCGGACCGTGGTGCCGCTGTGGTGGGCCAGGTCCTCGATGCGGTATTCCGCTTCCGGCACGGCGACTCCCTACGAGGCGGCGGCGCGGCCCACCGCACCCGCGGCGGCCCGGGCGGCGGGCGAGGAGGTGAGGTAGGCGATGGCTCGTTGCATCGATCCCTCCTGGGAGGGGTGGTAGGAGCGCCGCAGGTAGCGGGGCACGGCCGAGCCCAGTTCGCGCCAGGAGGGCAGCAGGCCCTTGGAGATGGCCCGGTTGTGCTGGGCGAGGGTGTAGCGCAGCCGGCCGGTGAGCCAGGGGTCGTTGCGGATGAGGTAGGCCGCGCCCCGGCCCCACAGGTAGAACAGTGTGGGTGCGGTGATCGTCATGCCGAGCACCCGCCGGGCGTAGCGGCCGGGGTCCTCGCCGCCGCAGTGCTCGTACATGTCGAAGGCCACGGAGCGGTGTTCGACCTCCTCCGCGCCGTGCCAGCGCAGCAGGTCCAGCATCACCGGGTCCGGCTCGGCCGCGTCCACGGCTTCCGTGCGCAGTACCCAGTCGCCCAGCACCGCCGTGAACTGCTCGATCGCCGCGATCACCGCAAGCCGGAAGCGCAGCCATTCGCGGGGGGTGAGGGGCAGGCCGAAGGGGGGTCTCTCGCCGAGCAGCACGTCGAAGAGGAAGTCCACGTGCCGGGTGTAGGGGGTGGTGTCCAGGCCTTGTTCGGCGAGGTGCTGCAGCACGTAGGAGTGCTGGACGCTGTGGGTGGACTCCTGGCCCATGAAGCCCTTGACGTCCTTGCGCAGCGCCTCGTCCGTGACCAGGGGCAGGGCTTCCTTGAAGACCTTGACGAACCACCGTTCTCCGGCGGGCAGCAGCAGGTGCAGCACGTTGACCACGTGCGTGGCTGTGGGTTCGTCCGGTATCCAGTGCAGCGGGGTCTCGCGCCAGTCGAAGGACACGCGGCGCGGGGCTATGCGGTGGCCGTGCTTCATGCGGGAGTTCCTCCAGGTCCTCTGCCGGGTCCTCGTCCGGTCCGGCTACAGCGGGGGATCGATCCGCGCGAGGGCTCGCCGCAGCCGCGGGGTGAAGCGGGAGAGCAACCGCAGGACGTGTGCCTCGGGGGCCACCGGCACCACGGCGGCGTTGCCGGCCACCGCCCGCAGGATCGCGGCGGCCACCTTCTCGGGCGGGTAGTTGCGCCGGGCGTACAGCCGCCCGGCCCGCTCCCTGCGGCGGCGCTGCTCCTCCTCGCCGACGCCCACGAAGGAAGTGCTGCCGGTGATCGGCGTATTGACGATGCCGGGGCACACGGCGGTGACCCCGATGCCCTTGCCGGCGAGCTCGGCGCGCAGGCACTCGCTGAGCATCAGCACGGCGGCCTTGGAGGCGCTGTAGGCCGGCAGGCCGCGCGTGGGCTGGAAGGCGGCTGCCGACGCGGTGTTGACGATGTGCCCGCCCTGGCCCCGCTCGGCCATCTGCCGGCCGAAGACGCGGCACCCGTGGACGACGCCGCCCACGTTGACGTCCCAGATCCGGCGCCATTCCTCGGCGGTGGTGTCCAGGAAGGTGCCGGCCAGGCCGATGCCGGCGTTGTTGACCAGCACGTCCACCACGCCGTGCTCGCCCGCGACCTTGGCCGCCAGTTTCTCCATGGCCTGCTCGTCGGAGACGTCGCAGCACTCGGCCCAGGCGCCGCGTGCCCCGGTCAGCCGAGCCAGCTCGGCGGTGCGGGCGGCCCCGGCGGCGTCCCGGTCGACCGCGATCACGCGGGCGCCGGCCTCCGCGAAGGCCAGCGCGGTGGCCCGCCCGATGCCGCTCGCCGCGCCCGTGACCAGCACCAGCTGCCCGCCGAACCGGTCGGCGTACGGGCCGGTGCCCGCCGGCACCCGGGCGGGCACGCCCTCGGCCGGTGCGTCCTCCTGGGCGGTGACGAAGTCGGTGATCCAGGAGGCCAGCAGGTCGGGCCGGGTGCGCGGCACCCAGTGCCGGGCCGCCACCGTGCGGCGCACCAGGCGGGGCGCCCACCGCTCCAGGTCGTCGTAGAGCCGTTCGGAGAGGTAGATGTCGCCGGTGGGCACGATCAGCTGGACGGGCACGTGGGCGTGGGCGTCCGGGCGGGGGCGCAGCATCCGGGCCCATACATTGTCCCGGTACAGCCAGGCGCCGTGGGCGCCGTCGCCCCGCACGGAGGCGGTGGGGTAGCCGGGGTCGGCGTCCGGCGGCAGTGTCTCCAGCCGGCCCAGCATCCGTGGCCAGCGCCGGCCCAGCGGACCGCGCCAGGCGGCTTCGGGCAGTGCGGGCAGGTGCAGGGCCCCCACGTACCAGGAGCGGCTGCCCTGGCCGAGGAGGTGGGCGAGGCGGCGCGGGGTGGGGCGGGCGAGCCGTTCCTTGATCCAGTGCCCGAAGTGGTCCAGGGACGGTCCCGAGATCGAGGTGAAGGAGGCCAGGCGGCCCTCGGTCGCCGCCACGGTGGCGAACTCCCAGCCCTGCACCGACCCCCAGTCGTGCCCGACCAGGTGCACCGGCCGGCCGGGGCTGACCGCGTCGGCGACGGCCAGGAAGTCGTCGGTGAGTTTCTCCAGGGTGAAGCCGCCGCGCAGCGGGACGGGCGCACTGGAGCGGCCGTGGCCGCGCACGTCGTACAGCACGACGTGGAAGCGGTCCCGCAGCCGGGCGGCCACCTCGGCCCAGATCTCCTTGGAATCGGGGTAGCCGTGCAGCAGCACCACCGTGGGGCGGTCCGCCTCGCCGAGCTCGGCGACGCACAGCGCGATCCCGCCCGTGCGGACCGTGCGCTCGCGCGCGCCCTCGATTCCCCTGCCGTCCCCTGTGCCGTCCCCGCTCATGCGGCCGCTCCCTCCCTCTTCACCCGCCGCACGTGCGGCAGGTCGTCGTCCAGCCAGAAAGCGCTCTCCTCGGGGTCCCGGGAGTCGGTGACCACCAGGAGCTCCTCGAACTTCGCGCCCGTCCCCCGGAAGCCGAGATGAGGCTCCACCGCCCACAGGCCCGGCCGCGGCGGGTGGTCGGAGGAGCGGCGCGGGCTCCACAGCGGCGACCAGCCCTCCCGGTGGCCGCGCAGGGCGTCCGCCGCCAGCCCCTTGAGCGCCTGCGTGCCGAAGCCGAGGACCTGTGGCGAGAAGCGGCGCTGCGGCACCCGGCCCACCTTGTGGGCGATCACGCCGAAGGGGTAGGCGCGGTGCCGGTTGACGTGGCCCTGGCGGACCATGAGCCGCTCGACGTCCTCGTAGATCTCCCGCAGCGGCCGGCGTTCGCGCACCTCGCGCAGGATCAGCTCGCGGTGCTCGGCCAGGTCGTCCATGAGCCGGTCGTGCAGAAGGTTCGCACCCAGGCAGCCCGAGTAGCCGATGTCCGCGGTGAAGCCGTCCAGCACCGGTGCCATGTCGAGGATGAACGGCATCCCCGGCTCCAGCCGGCGGCCCGTGGGGAAGAACTGCAGCGGCACCCGGAAGCCGGTGAAGGCCGTCCGGTCGCCGAACCACGCGAAGGGCAGGTGGAACCAGTCCCGCACCCCGCGCCCGTACAGCCACTCCCGCTGCATCCGGGCGGCCTCGCGCTCGGTCACCCCCGGTCGCAGCCGCGCGGCCACCGCCTCCGCACACGCGTACGCCAGGCGCTGCACCCGGCGGAAGCCCTCCAGCTCCGCCGTGCCCACCGCATCCGTCATGCCGTCGTCCTCCGCCCAAGACCGAAGCCGTGCACGCACGTTGACACCGATGAATGTGACAATGACCGGCGGCCACGTCAAGGGTCGTGCACGGACCGGGCGCCCGCGCCCGCCCCCGTCACCCGTACGGGAATGTCAGACCGGAGGAGTAGGCGGATCCAGCCGTCTGGTCTGACGCCCGGCGGCGGGCGCGGCACTACCGTCGAAGGCGTGACTGTGATCGCCACCGAAAGCCTCACCATGCGGTACCCACGGGTGACCGCCCTGGACCGGCTCTCCCTCGACATCACCCCCGGTGTCACCGGTCTGGTGGGTGCCAACGGAGCCGGCAAGTCCACGCTCATCAAGATCCTGCTCGGGCTGATGCCGGCCACCGAGGGCCGGGCCGAGGTCCTGGGCCTGGACGTCGCCACCCAGGGCGGCAGCATCCGCGAGCGCGTCGGGTACATGCCCGAGCACGACTGCCTGCCGCCCGACGTCTCGGCCACCGAGTTCGTCGTGCACATGGCGCGGATGTCCGGGCTGCCGCCCACCGCCGCGCGCGAGCGCACCGCGGACACCCTGCGCCACGTCGGCCTGTACGAGGAGCGCTACCGCCCCATGGGCGGCTACTCCACGGGCATGAAGCAGCGGGTCAAGCTGGCCCAGGCGCTCGTGCACGACCCGCGCCTGGTGCTGCTCGACGAGCCCACCAACGGCCTCGACCCGGTCGGCCGGGACGAGATGCTGGCGCTGATCCGCCGCGTCCACACCGACTTCGGCATCTCGGTGCTGGTCACCTCGCACCTGCTCGGCGAGCTGGAGCGCACCTGCGACCACGTCGTCGTCATCGACGGCGGCCGGCTGCTGCGCTCCTCCTCCACCGAGGACTTCACCCAGGACACCGGCTCCCTCGCCGTCGAGGTCACCGACACCGACGCCTGCCCCGACGGCACCGCGGCCCTGCTCGCGGCGCTGACCGACGCGGGCCTGACGGCCCGGCCCGCCGGCCGGTCGGCCGACGGCTCCCCGGCGCCCGGCCGGGTGCTGCTGGTCGACGTGGCGGGCGAGGAGACGTACGACGTGGTGCGCGACGCCGTCGCCGGGCTGGGCGTGGGCCTGGTCCGCATGGAGCAGCGCCGCCACCGCATCGCGGAGGTCTTCCGCGACGAGCAACCGCACGAGCTGGACAAGGGAGGCGCCGGCCATGCCGCATGACGCCCCGACCACCGGCGGGCCCGCGCGCGGCGCCCACCCGGACGTCATCCACAACATCGGCTACCGCCCCTACGAGGGGGCCCGCCTCGGCCGGGCCTACGCCCGCCGCTCGCTGTTCTCGCAGAGCCTGCGCGGCGCCTACGGCCTGGGCCGCTCGGCGCGCTCCAAGGTCCTGCCGATGATCCTCTTCGGTGTGATGTGCCTGCCCGCCGCCATCGTGGTGGCCGTGGCCGTCAGCACCAAGATGCACAGCCTGCCCATGCAGTACACGCGCTACGCGCTCTACGTGCAGGCCGTCATCGGGCTGTACCTGGCTGCGCAGGCGCCCCAGGCGGTCTCGCGCGACCTGCGCTTCAAGACGGTTCCGCTGTACTTCTCCCGCCCGATCGAGCGCGTGGACTACGTCGTCGCGAAGTTCGCGGCGATGGCGTCGGCGCTGTTCGTCCTCACCGCGGTGCCCCTGGTGATCCTCTACGTCGGCGCCCTGCTGGCCAAGATGGACTTCGCCGACCAGACGAAGGGCTTCGCACAAGGACTGGTCTCCGTGGCTCTGCTCTCGCTCCTCTTCGCCGGCATCGGCCTGGTGGTCGCCGCCCTCACGCCCCGCCGCGGGTTCGGAGTGGCTGCCGTCATCGCCGTCCTGACGATCTCCTACGGCGCGGTCAGCACCGTCCAGGGCATCGCGCTCACCACCGACCACACCGACGTGATCCCCTGGCTCGGGCTGTTCTCGCCGATCACCCTGGTCGACGGCGTCCAGACGGCGTTCCTGTCGGCCACCAGCACCTTCCCCGGTGGCCACGGGCCGGGCACCGCGGCCGGCGTCGTCTACCTGGGCGTCCTGCTGGCCGTCGTCGCCGGCTGCTACGCACTCCTGATGCGCCGATACCGGAGGGCCGGGCTGTGACCACGATCCGCCTCGACAACGTCTCCCGCTGGTTCGGCAACGTGGTGGCGGTCAACGACATCACCATGACCGTCGGCCCCGGCGTCACCGGACTGCTGGGCCCCAACGGTGCCGGCAAGTCCACCCTCATCAACATGATGGGCGGCTTCCTCGCCCCCTCCACCGGCACCGTCACCCTCGACGGCGACGTCATCTGGCGCAACGAGCAGGTCTACCGCCACATCGGGGTCGTCCCCGAGCGCGAGGCGATGTACGACTTCCTCACCGGGCGCGAATTCGTCCTGGCCAACGCCGAGCTGCACGGTCTCGGTGCCAAGGAGGCCCAGCGGGCCCTGGCCACGGTCGAGATGGAGTACGCCCAGGACCGCAGGATCGCCACGTACAGCAAGGGCATGCGCCAGCGCGTGAAGATGGCCTCCGCCCTCGTGCACGAGCCCTCCGTGCTGCTGCTGGACGAGCCGTTCAACGGCATGGACCCGCGCCAGCGCATGCAGCTGATGGACCTGCTGCGCGCCATGGGCGCCGAAGGCCGCACCGTGCTGTTCTCCTCCCACATCCTGGAGGAGGTCGAGCAACTGGCCGCGCACATCGAGGTCGTCGTCGCCGGCCGGCACGCCGCCTCCGGCGACTTCCGCAAGATCCGTCGTCTGATGACCGACCGCCCCCACCGCTACCTCGTGCGCTCCAGCGACGACCGGGCCCTGGCCGCGGCGCTCATCGCCGACCCCTCGACCTCCGGCATCGACGTCGACGTCCAGGAGGGCGCCCTGCGCGTCCAGGCCGCCGACTTCGGCCGGTTCACCGAGATCCTGCCGCAGCTCGCCCGGGCCCACGGCATCCGGCTCCTGACCGTCACGCCCTCCGACGAGTCCCTGGAATCGGTCTTCTCCTACCTCGTCGCGGCCTGAAAGGAGGCGCCTCGATGTCCACCGTGTCGCTCTACCACCCGACCGTCGCCCGGCTCACCTACCGGGGTCTCCTGGGCCGCCGCCGGGCGGTCGTGCTCTTCGCCCTGCCCGCCCTGCTGCTCGTGCTCTCCGCCGCCGTCCGCGCCTTCACCGGCGCCGACGACGACACGGCCGTCAACGTCCTCGGCGGCTTCGCGCTCGCCACGATGGTGCCGCTCGTCGGCGTCGTCGCCGGCACCGGCGCGATCGGCCCGGAGATCGACGACGGCTCCGTCGTCTACCTCCTGGCCAAGCCGGTGCCGCGCACGACCGTCGTCCTGACCAAGCTCGTCGTGGCGATCGGCGTGAGCATCGCCTTCACGGCGCTGCCCACGCTGCTGGCCGGCTTCCTGCTCAACGGCAACAGCCAGCAGATCGCCGTGGCCTACGCGGCCGCCGCCGCGGCCGCCTCGGTGGCCTACAGTGCCCTGTTCCTGCTGCTGGGCGTCGTGACCCGGCACGCGGTCGTCGCCGGACTGGTGTACGCGCTGGTGTGGGAGTCGCTGTTCGGCAACCTCATCCCCGGGGCGCGCACGCTCAGCGTCCAGCAGTGGGCCCTGTCCCTGGCCCAGCGCATAGGCGCGGACGGCGTCATCACCTCGGACGTCCGCCTCCCGGTGGCGGTGACCCTGCTGGCGGTCGTGACGGTGGCGGCAACGACGTACGCGGTCCACCGCATGAAGTCCCTGACCCTGGCAGGCGAGGAGTAGACACGGGCGGTCTGCTGGTCCTCCATCGCCGGACGGGCTGACACCGTCAGCCCGTCCGGCGATGGAGGACACCGGGCACAGCCCGCCGCAGGCGCTGCGTCAGATCTTCCGGTTCCGCCCGGCTCCCAGGCCGAGGAACAGCAGCGCACAGCAAGCGCCGAGCAGAAGTGCGATCGGCAGCGCCCAGCTGTCGGTCGCCCCGTACACCCACCCGATCGCGAACGGCCCCACCGACGCCAGCAGGTAGCCCCACGTCTGGGCCATGCCCGACAGCCGGGCCGCTGTGTGCGCGTCGCGTGTCCGCAGCACCATGAAGGTGAGGGCGAGTCCGAGCAGTCCGCCCTGGGCCACGCCCATGAGCGTGGCCCATACCCACGCCCCGGCGACCGGGGCGGTGAGCAGGCCCGTCAGCCCCGCGGCCAGCAGCGCGACGACGCCGACGGCGAGCAGCCGCTGGTCGCGCATGCGTCCGGCGAGCAGGGGCACGAAGAAGGAGCCGGCCATCTGCGTGAGGGTGTAGAAGGCGTAGACGATGCCGGCCTGGCTCTTGCTCATGCCGTGGTCGGTGAAGATCGTCGGCATCCAGGCGATGCACACGTAGGCCACCAGCGACTGGGTGCCCATCATCAGCGTGACCTGCCAGGCCAGCGGGGAGCGGCTCAGGCGGGGGCCGGCCGCCGTGGGGGCCGAGGTGGTACCCGGCCCGTTCCCGCGGCCGGCGCGGCGTACGAGCACGGCCTGCGGCAGCCAGAGGACGGCAGCCACGGCGGCGAGGACGGCCCATGAGGCGAGGGAGCCCTGCCAGCCGCCGAGGGCGTCCTCCAGCGGTACGGCGGAGGCGGCCGCACCGGTGGCGCCGAGGATCAACGTGGTGGAGTACAGGGCGGTCATGCCTGCCGCGCGGTCGGGGAAGTCCCGCTTGACCAGGCCGGGCATCAGGACGTTGAGCAGGGCGATGGCGGTGCCGACGAGGGCGCAGCCGACGAAGAGCGCGACGACCGGCGGGGTGACGCGCAGCAGGATGCCGCCGCACAGCAGGGCGAGGGCCGCGCACAGGACGGTCTCGGTGCCCCAGCGCCGGGCGAGGCGGGGGGCGGCGATGGAGCCGAGGCCCATGAAGACCAGCGGGATGGTGGTGACCAGGCTGGAGGTGGCGGCGGTGAGGTGGAAGTGGTCGCCGATCTCGCTCATGAGCGGGGAGACACCGGCGAGTGCGGCGCGCATGTTGAGCGAGGCCAGGACGATGCCGGTGAGGACGAACGCGGGGTGGGCGAGCAGCCGGCGCCGCGCGGCGGCCACGGGGGGCGCGGGGGCGATGTGGTCCTCGGCGTCCTCGGCGTCGATCAGGGGGGTGCCGGGCCTCGGCTCGGGCATGGGGGTGCCTCCAGGGGTGGTGCGAAAGGAAGTCCGGAAGAGGGCGGCTCAGTCCTCGGCGAGCAGCGCTTCGACGGCCTGTTTGGGTCGTTCGAGGAGCGTGCGGGCGGCGCGCCCGGCGGCCTCGGGGTCGCCGGAGGCGATGGCCTCCATCAGGGCGTGGTGGTCGCCGTGGACGACGCGCGGCATGTCGCGGTCGCCGAGGAAGGTGACCAGTGCCTCGCGCACCGAGCTGCTGAACCAGGCGTACGTCGCGGTCAGCGCGGGGTTGTGCGCGGCTTCGACCACGGCCCGGTGGAAGGCGACGTCGTGGTCGGCGTACAGCTCCAGGTTGCCGGAGTCGGGCTGGCCCTCGGGGTCTTCGTAGGCGGTCTGGGCATCGAGGGCGGCGCGCATGCGTTCGATGTCGGTGCTCTCGTGCCGCAGTGCGGCGAGGCGGGCGGCCTCGGTCTCCAGGGCGATGCGCAGTTCGAGGACGTCGCGGATGCCGGCGCGCTGCAGGCCGCGGACGATGTCGGCGGGGTCGGCGGTGGAGACGACGAAGGTTCCTTCGCCCTGGCGCGAGCGGAGCATGCCGGCGTGGACGAGCACGCGTACGGCCTCGCGGACGGTGTTGCGCCCGACCTGCAGTTGTTCGGCGAGGGCGTGCTCGGTGGGGATCCGCTCGCCGACGCGCCATTCGCCGGCGGCGACCTGGGCGCGCAGCTGTTCCACGACGGTGTCCACGAGGGACTGGCGTCCCGCCGCTCGCAGGGCCATCGGTGTCCTTCCGAAGAGTGAGCATTCAACCGCTGAGCATTCAACCGGTTGCCCAGTCATCCTACAACTGCGCCTCACAGGTGGCGCCGCTACCGTCGAAGGGTGAACCTCCCCGCGAACCCCGACGCCGTCCGCGCCGGGATCCGCACCTGGATCCGCACCTCGCCGGGCACCCACATCTGGCTGCTGATCATCGGCATCACCAGCCTGGTCATCGCGTCGGCCAGCGAGGGCCTGGAGGCGTTCCTGCTGCACCGCACCAGCAGCAACATCCACGAGCTGAACAAGCACCCGCTGCAGTCCCTGCTGATCAGCGGCTTCTGGATCGAGAGCCCGTCGTCGTTCCTGCTCTACGCCGCCCTCTTCGAGATCGTCCACGCCAACGTCGAGCGCTGGATCGGCAGCCTGCGCTGGCTGGTCACGGTCGCCGCCGCGCACATCGCGGCCACGCTGATCAGCCAGGAGGTGCTGCTGCTGGCGATCCGGAGCCATTCGGCGCCGCGCTCGATGAAGCACGTTGTCGACATAGGCGTCTCGTACGGCCTCGCCGGTGCCGTGGGCGTCCTCGCCTACCGCGTCCCGCGGCCCTGGCGCTGGGCCTACCTGGTGGGGGCGGTGGCGTTCTTCGGCGTACCGCTGCTGACCGGCGGGACGTTCACGGACGTGGGGCACGCGATCGCGCTGGCCATCGGGCTGGGGTGCCGGCCGCTGACGCGCGGACGGCCGCCGTGGTCCTGGGACGGACCCACGACGGCTGTACGGGCGGTGCTCAGTCGAACAGACGCTCAAGGACGAGGGCGATCCCGTCCTCGTCGTTCGTGACGGTGACCTCGTCGGCCACGGCCAGCAGCTCCGGGTGGGCGTTCGCCATGGCCACGCCGTGCCCGGCCCAGCCGAACATCGGCACGTCGTTGGGCATGTCGCCGAAGGCGATCGTCGCCGCGGCCGGCACGCCCAGGCGGCGCGCGGCCAGGGACAGGCCGGTGGCCTTGCTCAGGCCCAGCGGCAGCAGCTCGACGATGCCGGAGCCCGCCATCGTCACGCCCACCAGGCCGCCCGCGGCACAGCGGGCGGCCTCGGCGAGGGCGTCGTCGTCCAGGTCGGGGTGCTGGAGGTAGAGCTTGTTCAGCGGCGCCGCCCACAGCTCGGCCGCGTCGGTGATCGGCACGGTGGGCAGCGGGCCCTCCTGGACGCGGTAGCCGGGAGTGACCAGGAGGTCGCCCTCCAGGCCCTCGCGGCTGGCCGCCAGGTGGAGCGGACCGGTCTCCGCCTCGATCTTGGCGACGGCCAGCGCGGCCAGCTGCCGGTCGAGGGTCACCGAGGTCAGCAGCCGGTGCTCACCGGCGTGGTAGACCTGCGCGCCCTGGCCGCAGACGGCCAGGCCCCGGTAGTCCAGCGCGTCGAGGATGTGCCGGGTCCAGGCGACGGACCGGCCGGTGACGACGAGGTGCGCCGCACCGGCCGCCGTGGCCCGTGCCAGGGCGGCGCGGGTGCGCTCCGAGACGGTCTCGTCGGAGCGCAGCAGCGTCCCGTCGAGATCGGTCGCGATGAGTCGGTACGGCAGCTCGGGTGAGTTGCTCACTTACCGACCGGCTCCAGGAGCTCACGGCCGCCCAGGTACGGGCGCAGGACCTCGGGCACGCGCACCGAGCCGTCGGCCTGCTGGTGGTTCTCCAGGATCGCCACGATGGTGCGCGGCACGGCGCACAGGGTGCCGTTGAGCGTGGCCAGCGGGCGGACGTTCTTGCCCTCGCGCATGCGGACGGACAGGCGGCGCGCCTGGAACTCGTCGCAGTTGGAGGTCGAGGTCAGCTCGCGGTACTTGCCCTGGGTCGGGATCCACGCCTCGCAGTCGAACTTGCGCGAGGCGGAGGCGCCCAGGTCGCCGGTGGCGGTGTCGATGACCTGGAACGGCAGCTCCAGGCTCGTCAGCCACTGCTTCTCCCACTCCAGCAGGCGCGCGTGCTCCGCCTCGGCGTCCTCCGGCGCGATGTACGAGAACATCTCGACCTTGTCGAACTGGTGGACGCGGAAGATGCCGCGGGTGTCCTTGCCGTACGTGCCGGCCTCGCGGCGGAAGCAGGGCGAGAAGCCCGCGTACCGCAGCGGCAGCTTGTCGGCCTCGATGATCTCGTCCATGTGGTACGCAGCGAGCGGGACCTCGGACGTGCCGACCAGGTAGAAGTCGTCCTTCTCCAGGTGGTAGACGTCCTGCGCGGCCTGGCCGAGGAAGCCCGTGCCCTCCATGGCGCGCGGCTTGACCAGCGCCGGGGTGAGCATCGGGGTGAAGCCGGCGGCGGTGGCCTGCGCGATGGCGGCGTTGACGAGGGCGAGCTCCAGGAGCGCGCCGACGCCGGTCAGGTAGTAGAAGCGCGAGCCGGAGACCTTGGCGCCGCGCTCGACGTCGATGGCGCCCAGCGCCTGGCCGAGCTCCAGGTGGTCCTTGGGCTCGAAGCCCTCGGCGGCGAAGTCGCGGGGCGTGCCGACGGTCTCCAGGACGACGAAGTCGTCCTCGCCGCCGCGCGGCACGTCGGGGTGGACGAGGTTGCCGATCTGCAGCAGCAGGCGCTGGGCCTCGGCCGCGGCCTCGTCCTGCTCGGCGTCGGCGGCCTTGACGGCGGCGGACAGCTCGGCGGCCTTCTGCAGCAGGGCGGCCTTCTCGTCGCCGGTGGCCTTGGGGATCTGCTTGCCGAGCGCCTTCTGCTCGGAGCGCAGCTCGTCGAAGCGGACGCCGGACGACCTGCGCCGCTCGTCGGCGGAGAGCAGTGCGTCGACGAGGTCGACGTCCTCTCCACGGGCGCGCTGGGACGCGCGCACTCGGTCGGGGTCCTCACGGAGCAGGCGAAGGTCAATCACCCCTCCAGGCTACCGTCGTGGGCCGCCGCCGCTCGACGCGATATTCCTTTTGGTGGCGATTTGCCCGAATCAAGTCGCGTGAATGAACGGTATTCGGGGGAGGCGGAAAAACGCCTGTGGCTTGTGTGCGGCATGGTGACGGTACACGCCGGAATTCCCGGAAAGATGCCCACCGTGGGCCGCCGCTGCGTTGTCCACAGGAACATGTGGTTCCACTTCATTGTCCACAGGGTGTGCGGGAAATCTGTGGATGTCGGAATCAAGCCTTCCGGCTCTTCCGTCATTCATCAGGGTTTCCTCGTGTAAACCTCTGTGCGCCACTCTTTGGGGTGGCGTTGCCTCCCCCTAAAGGGTTGTTCGAGGCATTTCGGTGGACCAGGGGCTGGAGATCACCGGAAAGAGGGGCTGTGGACGAACGGCGTGACCCCTCGGAGTGATTTGTCGAGCGGTGACCGTTTCGTACGGATTTCCCGGGCTCTCGATCTGTCGACTTATCCCCAGGTCGAGAAGTACCTGTGGATAACTCTGTGGGCAACCGCGGTTCGGGCCCGGGGGCCCGGGGCTCAGATACGCCCGTCCTGGCAGCGCGCCAGCCACTCGGCCGCCGCCACGAAGTCACCGTCCGACGTGCCCGCCCGGGGCGGCACCACGGCGCCCGACAGCTCGTCCGGGTCGACACCCGCACGCGGGTACGAACCCAGGAAGCGTACCTTCGCGCACGTCCGCTTCAACCCCATCAGGGCCTCCGCCACCCGGCGGTCGGTGATGTGGCCCTCACAGTCGACGGAGAAGCAGTAGCGGCCCATGCCCTCGCCCGTCGGACGCGACTCGATCCGCATGAGGTTCACCCCGCGCACCGCGAACTCCTGCAAGTACTCCAGCAGGGCGCCCGGATGGTCGTCGCGCTGCCACATCACCAGCGACGTGCGGTCCGCCCCCGTCCGCGCCGCCGGCCGCGCCGGACGGCCCACCAGCACGAAGCGGGTCTGCGCGTTCTGCGCGTCGTGGATGCCCGTCACCAGCGGCTCCAGTGCGTACGTCGCCGCCGCGAACTCCCCCGCGAACGCGGCGTCGTAGCGGCCCTCGCGCACCAGCCGCGCACCGTCCGCGTTGGACGCGGACGACTCCCACACCGCATCCGGCAGGTGCGCCGCGAGCCACTTGCGCACCTGCGGCTGCGCGACCGGGTGACCGGTGACCGTCTTGATGTCCTCCATGCGGGTGCCGGGGCGCACCAGCAGCGCGAAGGCGATCTCCAGCAGCACCTCGCGGTAGATCATCAGCGGTTCGCCGGTGGCGAGTTCGTCGAGGGTGGCGGTGACGCCGCCCTCGACGGAGTTCTCGATCGGCACGAGCGCGGCGGCCGCGTCCCCGCCGCGGACGGCGTCGAGCGCGGCGGGCACGGAGACCATGGGCACGAGCTCACGGGTCGCGGCCTCGGGCAGCGTGCGCAGCGCGGCCTCGGTGAAGGTCCCCTCGGGCCCGAGGTACGTATAACGAGTGGCCGGCATCACGCGGTTCTCCTCCGGAGGGGTGCGCTCAATTTCGCGGTGCCCACGATAGCCGCGGCGTTGCGCCACCACGGCGCCCCTACGGGGCACTAGGGCGTGTCCGGCGGATCGTCGTCACGTGCCACCACGGCGCCCCGTAGGGGCGCGGGGAACTGCGCGACAAGCCACGACGTGCCCGCAGTCGGCCCCTCGGGGGTGGTGTGTCAGCTGCGGGCCGTCGCTGGCCGATCGCGCAGTTCCCCGCGCCCCTTACGGGGCACTGCATGATTCGCCGGACACGCCCTAACCCTCCAGCAGGCGCTGCCCCACGTACTCGCCCTCCGCACACCCACCCGGCACCGCGAACAGCCCACTCGCCTCGTGGCTGAGGAAGCGGGACAGCCCGTCCCCGCGGTCCAGCTTCCGCTGCACCGGCACGAACCCCTTCATCGGGTCCGCCTGCCATGCGATGAACAGCAGTCCCGCGTCCGGCGCCCCGTCGTCGCGGAAGCCGTCGTGGTAGGAGAAGGGCCGCCGCAGCATCGCCGCGCCGCGGTTCGAGGCCGGCGAGGCCACGCGGATGTGCGCGTCGCCGGCGATGGCGAGGGCTCCGTCGGGGCCGACCTTCTGCAGGTCGGCCGGTGTCGTCTCGGAGCCGCCGGACAGCGGCGCGCCGTCGGACTTGCGGCGGCCGATGATCCGTTCCTGCCGTTCCAGCGACAGGTGGTCCCAGCTGTCGAGCAGCATCCGGATGCGCCGGACGACGGCGTAGGAGCCGCCGGCCATCCACGCCTCCGCCGCGCCGCCGCTCGCGTCGCGGCCGTCCGGTACGAAGACGTGCTTGTCGAAGGCGGGGTCCGTCGGCTTGGGGTTGTTGGTGCCGTCGATCTGTCCCATGAGGTTGCGCCCGGTCATGGGGTGGGACGTGGCGCCCGGTGTGCGGTTGAAGCCGGTCATCTGCCAGCGCAGGCGCGCGGTCTCGCCGGCCTTGCGCTGCAGGAGCCGCAGGGCGTGGAAGGCGACGAGGGCGTCGTCGGAGCCGATCTGGATCCACAGGTCGCCGTCGCTGCGCTTGGGGTCGAGCGCGTCGGCGCTGAAGGACGGCAGCGGTTCGAGCGCCGCGGGGCGGCGGTCGGTCAGCCCGGTGCGGTCGAAGAAGCTGTGGCCGAAGCCGAAGGTGACGGTCAGGGCCGAGGGGCCGGCGTCCAGGGCGATGCCCAGGTCGTCGTCGCGCGGGGTCTCGCCGGACATCAGGTCGGCGGCCGTGGCGGACCAGCGGCGCAGCAGGGCCGCGGCGGCCTTGCTGCCGCTGCCGGGGGCGAGGTCGAAGGCGACCAGGTGGGCGTGGGCCTGGGCCGGCTGGACGATGCCGGTCTGGTGGGTGCCGTGGAAGGGGTACTTGGTCGCCCCGATCGAGGTGAGGGGGTCGGGTCTGCCCCCGACCGCCTGGGCGCCGGCGGCGCCGGCTCCGGCGCCCACGACGAGGGCGCCGGCGCCGACGGCTCCGGCGGTGCCCAGCAGCCGGCGCCGCGAGACGGCGGCGGGTCCGGCGGCGGTTCCGGCGGCGGGGGGCTCGGAGGACGGACCGGAGGGGGAGCCGGCGGTCTTGGTACCAGTCGTGTCAGCCATCAGGTGATCTTCACGTTCTCGATCTCGGTGACCTGGTCGATGTCCGAGGTCCTTACGGTCAGGGACAGCTGCCAGTCGCCGGCCATGGGCACCCGGAATCCGGTGGCCCGCCACTGTCCGGTGGACTGACGTTCGAGCGTGGTGCGCAGGGGACCGATCCGTTTCGCCTTCTCGGTCAAGGACAGTGTCAGCTCGGGAACGTCCACACGGCGGCCGGAGTCGTCCGTCAGGGTGACGGTCACGGTGGTGGCCCCGGCGCGGGCCGGGTCCAGGGTGACCACGGCCGTGCCGCGGCCGCCCTTGCCACCGGTGTCGTAGGGGATGCGCACCTCGGCCGGCGCGGCGGTCGCCTGCCCGGATGCCGGCCGGCCCGTGGCCCGCCGGGCCTCGGCCTCCGCCCGTCCGGGCTGAGTGCTCGTCAGGAGCGTGGTGACGGCGAGCAGGACGGCGGCCACGGCGGCCTCGGCCAGCACCGCGCGCCGCAGTCCGGTGCGCGTCGCGTCGGCGTCGCGCACCCGCCGCCCGGCGGCCTTCTCCTGCGCCGCGCGCTGCCGGGCGAGCTGGGCGGCCCGTACCGGATCGGCGGACGGTGCCGGCGCGGCCGGCCGCGCCGGCGTCCGCCGTGCGGTGGTGCTGCCGTCCGTCAGGCGCCCGGTCCAGCGGCGCGACACGGCGGCCAGGGTCACCATGACGACCACTAGTCCAACTTTGACCAGCAGGGTGCGTCCGTAGGAGGTGCCGGTCAGCGCACCGAAGGAGCCCAGCTGCCGCCACGACTGGTAGACGCCGGTCGCCACCAGGACGCACACCGAGACGAAGGCGGCGCGGGAGAAGCGCAGTACCGCCGTCCGCCCGACCGCCGCTCCCGACCACAGCGCGGCCAGCAGGGCGGCGAGCCCGCCCAGCCACACGGCCACGCCCAACAGGTGCACCACGTCGACCGGCATGGCCAGCCACGCCTGTACGCCTGCCGAGGCGTGCTCGGCCAGGGCCCACGTCGCCGCGAGGCCCGAGGCCACGACGGCACCGCCGGCGCCCAGCCCGTACGCGACGGCCCGGCCGCGCTCGACGGGGCCGTCCTCGCGCGCGAAGCTGCCGAACAGTACGGCGAGGAACACCGCCGCCGCGCTCAGCAGCAGCAGGCGCGACAGCAGCGCCACGCCCGGTTTCGTCGCCAGGACGCCGGTCAGCAGCGTCAGGTCGGCGACCGACCCCAGTCCCTTGCCACCGGTGTACGCGCCCCGCAGCAGCAACAGCGCGGTCGTCGAGGCGAACAGCGCGACCCAGCCGCCGACCGCGACACGCTGCACGGCCCGCGAGGCACCGCACAGTCCGGCGAACACGCAGCCGCCCACGAGCAGCACGAAGCCGCCGTACGCCGCATAGCGGCCGATGCCGTAGAAGGCGGAGACCGCCGCGTCGGTGTGCTGCGCCACCGAGTCCACGGACACCGTGGTCGCCGACGGCGCGCCGACCGAGAAGGTGAAGGCGCCGGCCACCGGGTGGCTGTCCGCCGAGACGGCTTGCCACGCCACGGTGTACGTACCGTCGGCGAGCTGCCCGCGCAGGGCGACGACCGCCGTCTCGGAGCGGCCGTCCGCGTGGTGGGGCGCTCCTTCGTCGACGCGCCCGCCCCGCGGGTCGAGGACCCGTACCGAGTCCGCGCCCAGCAGCACGCCCTCCGAGAAGGTGAGCGTGACCTGGCGGGGCGCGGTGGCCGCCACCGACCCGTCGGCCGGGTCGGTGGCGGTCAGCGCGGCGTGCGCCGAGGCGGGGGTCGCGCCGAGGGTCAGGGTGCACAGCAGCGCGGCGAGCAGGGCGCCGAGCAGCGCCCCGGCCCGCCGGGCCGTACCCGTCCTGCTCATCGTCGCGTCAGCCCGCCGGACGGTACGACGTGCTCTGCACCGGCACCTCGACGGTGATCGGCGCGGAGTCCGCGAAGTGCAGCGTGAACTTCACCTTCTCGCCCACCTGCGGCTTGTGGCCGAGCTTGCCGAGCATCAGGTGGGTGCCGCCGCGCGCGAGCGCGAGCTTGCCCTTGGCGGGCACCTGCAGCTGCGGGGCGTGCTTCATCTGCGAGCCCTCGGTGGTGTGCAGGGTGATGTCCGACGAGAGCGGGCTGGTGACCTTGGTCAGCGTGTCGGCCTTGCCGCCGTCGTTCTCGACGGTGAAGTAGGCGGCGGCCATGTCGTCCATCGCCGGCTGCGGCATGTAGGCGCCGCTGACGGACAGCTCCGCCTTGTTGGAGGACAGCGCGTCCTTCTCCGACTGGCAGCCGGTGACCATCAGCAGGGCGCCGGCGACGACCAGCGGCAGGGCGGCGGCGGTCAGGACGGTGCTCTTGCGCATCACGGGTTCTCCCCCTTGACGATCTTCGGGAGATCCTTGGCGTACTGCTCGGACGTGGTGGACGTGGTGTAGATCCAGTGACCGGCGTCGTCCTTCGGCGAGAAGCCGACGACCTCGGCGCCGTGGCTGACGGTCACCGAGCCGTCCTTCTCCTTCTTCGGCTTCTCCACGAGGATGCCCAGCGGCTTGGCCGCCGCCTGGATCGTGTCGAAGTCGCCGGTCAGGCCGACGATGTCCTGCCCGCCCTGGGCGTCGAGCCACGTGCGCATCCGCTCGGGGGTGTCGCGCTCGGGGTCGGTGGTGACGAAGACGACCTGCAGCCGGTCCTGATCGGCCTTGGACAGCTTCTTCTCCGCGGCCGCGACGTCGGAGATCACCGTCGAGCAGACGTCGGGGCAGTAGGTGTAGCCGAAGTAGAGCAGGACCGGGCGGCCCTTGGTCTCCTTGACCAGCTCGTACTTCTTGCCGGAGGTGTCGCTCAGCACGAGGTCGGGCTTGGCCTTCGGCGTGTCCAGGGTGATCGCCCCGGTCTTCTGCGGCTCGGCGGAGACGTCCGCGGCGGGCTTGTCGCCGCCGTCGCCGGATCCGCCGCCGCAGGCGGTGAGGGTGAGCGCGGCCGCCACGGCGAGGGCCGCGCCCAGGAGCTTGGTGCGCATGGGTGCTTCTCCAGGAGTCGGTGCTGCTCGGTCAGGCAGCGGTGCGACGGCGCCCGGCCAGCACGCCGAAGGCCACACCGGCCGCGCCGACGACGATGCCGGCGATGCCCAGGGCGCGGGCGGTGCCGTCGCTCGCGTCCTTGTCGCCCTTGTCGTCGCCGGCCGCCTCGGCGGTGACGCCGCCCTTCGCGCCGTCCTTCTTGTCGGACTTGTCGCCGTCCTTGCCGTCGTGCGAGTGGCCGCCCGCCGCGCCGGCCGTGCCCTTGGCCACGAGCTTGAGGACCGGTGCCGGGTGCTCGGGCTCCTCGCCGCCCGGCTTGGACGGGTCGATCCAGCGCACGACGTCGTCGTCGGAGTAGGTCTGCAGCGCCTTGAAGACCAGTTCGTCGGCGTCGGTGGGCAGCTGGCCGACCGACAGCGGGAACTGCTGGAACTGCCCCGGCTCGATCTTGCCGCCGGTCCAGGTGACCTTGCTGACGGCCTCGTCGATGGTCTTGCCGTGCATCTGCAGCGGCTTGTCGAGCTTGGTCTTCTCCACCTTCACCTCCCAGCCCGGCACGGCCTGCGGCATCACCGAGGCCAGCGGGTGCTTGGGGTCGAGGCTGAGCTCGAGCTTGACCGTGGAGGCGTTGTCCTTCTCGTTGGGCACCTTGATGTTGATGGTGCTGTAGCCGCCCTTCTCGGCGGTGCCCGGCTGCACGCTGACATGGGCGAAGGCGGGGCCGGAGAGCAGCAGCAGGCTGCCGGCGGCCAGGCCGGCGACAAGGGAGGTGCGGGCGGCGAGCAAACGACGGGACGCGGTCATGGGAGGACTCCGATCGATGGCAGGAGGGAAGAAGAGGGGTGGCGCGCGTGCGGCGACGGCGCGAACGGCCCCTTTCCCGCCCTGCGGGCGGCGGTGCGTCGCGTCGGTCAGGCCGCGAGGGCGCAGGCCGGCGGTCCCCGCCTGATCACGAAGTGCTGGAGCTCCGGTTCCCGGGCCGGACGCTCGTCGTCGGCCGTGCTCCGGCGCCGTACGACGACGGGGGCCTGCAGAGCCCGTACGCGTACGCGCACCAGCGCCAGGGCGGCACGCAGGGCACCGAACAGCGCGGCCGCGGCCAGCTGGCGGGCGGGGCCGGCGGACAGGCGCACCAGGCGCCACAGGGCCGCTTCGCCGCGCCGCAGCAGCCAGCCCAGGGCGACGGCGGCCAGCAGGTGGCCCAACACCATCGGCAGCGAGGGCAGCAGGGCGTGCGCGAGCGAGGCGTGGCCGGCGCCGGGCGCGGCCGTGCCGCCGGCGGGTGCGGCCATCGCCGGGTGCACCGCGGGGTCGAGACCGGCGTCGGTCACGACGCGCCGTGCCTCGGCCGCGGACAGCGGCCGCTGGTCGCACAAAAGCTGCCCGGCGAAGTCGATGAGACGGCCCTCGTGTCCGTCCCGCCCGGGGACGGGCATCGCGCCCGCGCGGGCCTGGCCGAGTCCGAAGAGGGCGTGCAGCGCGAGCTGGCCGACGGCCAGCGCGGCCGCGATGCCCGGCAGCGAGCGTTCCCGCCCGGCCAGCGGCGCGGCCACCGCGAAGACCAGCACGCAACCCGCGGCCAGGGTCCACAGCGGTACCCCGGCGCAGGACGCCAGCACGTGCCCGCCCGCGGACAGCACGACACAGACCGCGGTGAACACCGCGGCCCGGATCAGTCGCAGATCGGCGCCGGCGCGCGCGACGGGTTGAGGCATGGCTGCGCCATCATCCCACCGCCGCCGGACGATCTAGAAGCAGGGTGCCCGGCCTGCGCACGGGTCCCGCGCGCTTCCATGGCCACTCCCTTACACGACTTCACCCACTCGGCGCGTCGGCCGAATGAGGGCACTCACAGGGCCGACAGGCTTACCGGGCGCGTGGTGCGGCTATAGGTATCGGTATGTCGAGCCGCAGCCAGGAGGCTGAGCATGAGCATTTGGTGGTCACTCCACTTGCGGCGCGAGGCCGCGAGCGTTCCGCTCGCAAGGCGGCTGCTGATCGGTGCCATGGAAACGGCCGGCGTCGACCCCGAGACCTCGTACGACCTGGCCATCGCCCTGAGCGAGGCGTGTGCGAACGCCGTCGAGCACGGGGGTGATGCGTCGTCCGGCTACCGGGTCACCGCCGTGATCGACGGCGACACCTGTCGCATCGAGGTGACCGATTCGGGACCAGGGTTCACCGATCCCCGCAGGCGCGCCGCCCGTACGGCCCGCGCCACGTACACCAAGGCCCCGGCCGGCGTTCACGAGGAACACGGCCGGGGTCTTTATTTGATCGCCTCCCTCACGGATCACGTGCGGGTGCGCAATCGGCCCGGCAGAGCCGGTGCGGTGGTGAGTTTCGACAAGATCCTCAAGTGGCGGGACGGCGCCCCGCCGGCAGGCGCCCTGCTGCAGGCGTCGTAGGCCCTGCCCGGCGGATCGTGCTGCGCCCCGTAGGGGCGCGGGGCAGCGCTGATCTGCGGCTGCCGCCGCGTGGGCGCGACCGGCCACCGACGGCCAGGCGTGCCCAGCGGATCATGCAGCGCCCCTACGGGGCGCCGCGGTGGCGCGTGACGAAGACCCGCCGGACACGCCCTGCCCCGCGCCCCTACGGGGCGCTGCGGTAGTGGCCGACGTCACACCGCCGGCCGCGCCGTGCGCGGCGGTCGCCGGCGCCGGAATCAACCGGCGCGGCGCGGCGGAATCTGCCGCCTTGTGACCGCCGGTACGCCGTGTCCGCGTCCGCCCAGGTCACCGCACTGTGTCCATGTCAACCGCGCGGTAGGAACTGCCGTTCGCGGTGAAGGCGCGCTGCAGATCGGCTTCCCCCTTTCCTCCGTACGGTCGCAGTGCGGGGGCGCCGAGATCTTGAAGGTCGACAAGGCCGGCCTCGCACCACGGTCGACCCGGCGAGAAGGCGTGAGGAGCAGTGGTGCACATGCAGCAGGCACATGTCGGAGAGATCGAAGAGATCGGAGAGATCGCGGCGTCCTGGGCGGGTGCCGGACCGGGCGGCGGGAACACCTCGCCCAACAGCCCGCAGCACCGCCTGCTGGTGGCCTCGCTGCAGTCGCTGGCCCAGGAGATGAGCGAGATAGCCGAACAGGCGTCCTCGCTCCTGCGGGCACCGTCCGGCGGGCTGTCCACCGATTCGGACGCCTTCGCGCGCATCGCCCGCCGGACGGTGCCGCGCTGGCACTTCCCCATGCTCAACGACGCCGAGCGCAACGACGCCCTGGTCACCGCCCTGGAGCGGGTGATCCCGCCGGGGGCGAGCGTGCTGGACATCGGCTCCGGCAGCGGGCTGCTCGCCATGGCCGCGGCCCGGGCCGGCGCCCGCAAGGTCGTCACGTGCGAGATGAACCCGCTGCTGGCCGAGGTCGCCCGGCAGGTCGTCGACGCGCACGACCTCTCGGGGACGATCACGGTGATCGACAAGCCGTCGCACGAGCTGGAGGTCGGCAAGGACCTCGACGCCCCGGTGGACGTCCTGGTCTCCGAGATCGTCGACTGCGGCCTGATCGGCGAGGGCCTGCTGCCCTCCGTGCGGCACGCCCGCGAACACCTGCTGGCCCCGGACGCCGTCATGCTGCCCACCAGCGCGCGGCTGATCGGCCAGCTGGTGCACAGCGAGGCCGCAGTGAAGCTCAACCAGGTGGCCATGGCCGACGCCTTCGACGTCTCGCTGATGAACGCGCTGGCCACCCGCGGGCACTTCCCCGTACGGCTGGGCACCTGGCCGCACCGGCTGATGTCGCACGCCGACCGCGTCCTGGAGTTCGACCTCGTGCGCGATCCGCTGGAGCCGGGCGAGCGCCCGGTGTCCCTGACCGCGACGGACGACGGCGAGGTCCACGCCCTGGTGGTCTGGTTCGAGCTCGACCTGGACGACGGCATCACGCTGAGCAATTCCCCCCGCAACACCACGTCGCACTGGATGCAGGGGTGGGTCCCGTTCGAGAAGCCGGTGCCGGTCAAGGCGGGGGAGCAGGTCCCCTTCCGCCTGCGGTGGAGCGACTTCCAGCTGAGCGTGCACCTCTGAGGACAAGGGAGCGAGTCATGAGTCACGTCCCGCAGCACATACCGTTCGAACTCAGTGGCAAGGAACTGCGCGACGCCGTGGTGCAGTACGCCACCAACCCCATCTACCTCGACAACGAGGACTGGCTGAACCACGACAACCCCTACCGCCGCCAGCTGCGCCCGCAGGTGCTCCCGCACCTCGACTTCGACGCGGTGCCCGGCCGGGCGAACGTCCTCGACTACACCAGCCTGGCCGTGAACCGCCTGCTGACCAGCATCTACGAGGCCGATCTCGTCTTCTTCCCCAAGTCCGGCCTCAAGGGCAAGGAGGAGGACTTCCGCGCCTTCTACAGCCCGGGCAACCGGGCGCTGGGCGAGCGGATCCGCCCCGCCCTGGAGCGCTACGCCTTCGGCTTCCTCGACGACGAGGTGGAGACCTCCGGCACCTGGACGACGGAGAGCCTCGACAGCTACCTGGACTCGCTGGTCATGGAGAGCGAGGAGGAGCAGTCGCCGTTCGAGCGCACCATCACCGGCTCCAGTGATCCGCAGCGCGCCGCGCGGATGTGGCTGGTGCAGTTCGCGCCGGACTTCCTCTCCGAGGCGTCCCCGATGATGCGCAATGTGCTCGGCTACTACGGCAGGGCCCAGTCGGAGTGGTTCAAGGTCGTCATCGACGAGTACGGCTACGGGGTGCACGAGACGAAGCACAGCACCCTGTACGAGCGGACCCTCGAGTCGGTCGGCCTGGAGTCGGATGTCCACCGGTACTGGCAGTACTACCTCAACAGCAGCCTCCTGTTGAACAATTACTTCCATTACCTGGGCAAGAACCACGAACTCTTCTTCCGCTACGTGGGTGCCCTCTACTACACCGAGAGCTCGCTGGTCGACTTCTGCCGCCGGGCCGACCGGCTGCTGCGCGGTGTGTTCGGCGACGTGGTGGACACCGAGTACTTCACCGAGCACGTCCACATCGACCAGCACCACGGCCGCATGGCCCGCGAGAAGATCATCAAGCCGCTGCTGGAGGCGCACGGCGAGGGGATCATCCCGGAGCTCGTCCGCGGTATCGAGGAGTACCGCACGCTGCTGGAGATCGGCGACCACGACTTCGCCGAGCAGATCCGGTGGATGGACGACCAGCCGGAGCTCAAGAAGCTCCACGGCCCGGTCTTCGAAGGCATCCGGCTGGGCCGGGTGCAGGCGCCGGTCGCCCATCTGGTCGAGCCACGGGGAGAGTTGTCCAACACCCACTGCCACGACGGCGACGAACTGTGCCACATCGTCTCCGGCACCATGCGCTTCGAGAGCGGGCTCGGCTCGTCGCTGACCCTGCAGGCGGGCGAGGGCGTCGTGATCAGGCGCAACCGGCTGCACGGCGCCGACATCCTGTCCGACGAATGCGTCTACGAGATCCACTCCGTGGGGGACTACCGCGCGTGCCTGTCGTGACCTTCCCCGTCGCCGGACGGGACAACTGCGTCGTCGTCGCCGGCACCCCGTACGTCTACGCCACGGTGGCGGGCCGGGGGTTCGTGATGCGGGCCCGCTGCCCGCACCGCGGCGGCCCCCTGCACCTGGCCGCCCCCACCGCGGACGCCGTGCGGCTGGTGTGCCCGTGGCACGAGATGAAGACCTCGGTCGCGCGGCTGCGCGCGGAGATCCCCGCCGTCCGGGTGGGCGGCACGGTGACCGCCGTCTTCCCCGACCGGCCCGCCGCCTGGGGCGCGGACCCGGCGGCGGAGGGGGAGGCCGGGGTGCGACGGGAACACCGGACCCTGGCACCGGAACTGGCGGCCCGGTGTCCCCTTTGACCCCCGCTGCACCGTGGGGCGGGGCCCGTGCAACGGCGGCGGCCGGTCCGGTGTTTCAACCGGTGACCGCCGTCTGCGCGGGATGGGGGCACCTCCTGCGACCGCACCGGCCGCAGGAGCGATTCGAGACGTGAGGGAGCGGAACATGGGGTGGGACGGCGAGAAGCCGCTGTTGCTTCTGGTGGGCAGCAGCGGCCGGCGCAGCAGGGAGTTCATTCTGCAGACGGTCGCCCGGCGGTATGCGCTGTGGCTCCTGCAGCCCGCGGAGGTGACGTGGGAGCGGCCGTACGTGGTCGGCAGCACGATCGTCGACAACACGCGCCCGGAGCCGCTGGTCGAAGCCGCCCGCCGCGTGGCCGCCGAGCACCCGGTGGCGGGCATGTTCTGCTACGACGAGGGCCTGATCGCACCGGCCGCGCACATCGTGCAGGCGCTGGGGCTGCCGGGCAACACCCCCGAGGCCGTCACCGCCTGCCGGGACAAGCTCGCGGGCAGAACGGCGCTGGAGCGGGCCGGTGTGGCCCAGCCGGCCTCGATCGGCGTGCGGTCCCTGGCCGAGGCCGAGGCCGCCGCGGAGAAGATCGGCTACCCCGTCGTGCTCAAGCCGCGCGGCCTCGCGGGAAGCCTGGGCGTGCGCAAGGCCGCCGGTGCCGGGGAGCTGGCCGAGGCCTACGCGACCGCCGCGGGCGCCTCCTACCCCGGCGTTCCCGTCTTCGACGTCTCCGTGCTGGTCGAGGAGTTCGTCGACGGGCCGGAGATCAGCGTCGACTCCGTCTGCTTCGAGGGCGAGTGCACCCCGCTCGTCGTCGCGCACAAGGAGGTCGGCATGGCGCCCTACTTCGAGGAGATCGGCCACGAGGTGGACGGCGCCGACCCGTTGCTGTCCGACCCGGTGCTCCTCGACGCCCTGCGGCGCAGTCACGCCGCGCTGGGCCTCACCACCGGCGTCAGCCACACCGAGTTCCGCCTGACGCCCGACGGGCCGAAGCTGATGGAGGTCAACGCCCGCCTCGGTGGCGACATGATTCCCTACCTCGGTCACCTGGCCACCGGCGTCGACGTCGCCCTCGCGGCGGCGGACACGGCGGCCGGTCGCCGTCCCGACACCACGGTCCGGCACCGCAAGGCGGCGGCCGTCCGCTTCCTCTACCCCGAGCAGGACGTCGAGGTGGAGGCGGTGACCGTCCACGAGGGGCGGTTCACCCCGTCGATCCACAGCGCCGTGGAAATGGCGGATGCCGGCGCCGTGCTGCGCCTGCCGCCCCGCGGGTACATCTCCCGCTACGGCCGCGTCGTCGCGCTCGCCGACTCGGTGGAGCAGGCGCGGGCCGCGCTCGCCGACGCCCCGCGGATCGTCGAGCTCAAGAGCCGGCCGCTGGAGGGCCCGGCCAGATGACCACGACCGGACAACCACCCGCCCCCGCGCCGAAGGCCGCCAAGCCCTCGGTCATGCAGACGCTGCGGGGCATCCCCGGGCCCATCTGGCTGGTGCTCGGCGGCATGCTCATCAACCGGCTGGGCAACTTCCTGCAGATCTACCTGGTGCTCTACCTCACCGACAAGGGCATCTCCGCCACCGACGCGGCCTTCGCGCTCGGCGCCTACGGTGTCGGCACGGTGGTGGGCGTCCTGCTGGGCGGCTCGCTCTCGGACCGGCTCGGCTACGCCCGGACGATCGCGAGCTCCATGGCGCTCGCCGGGGCGCTCACGCTCAGCCTGGTCTACCTCACCAGCCTGCCGGTGATCGTCGCGGTGGCGGCACTGATCGGCGTGGTGGCCCAGGCGTACCGCCCGGCCTCCTCGGCGCTGCTCGTGGAGCGCACGCCCAAGGAGCACCACGTCATGGTGTTCGCCATCTACCGCATGGCGTTCAACCTGGGCACGACCATAGGCCCGTTGCTCGGCGCGCTCCTCATCAGCTTCTCCTACGACCTCATCTTCTACATCGAGGCGGCGGCACAGATCGGCTTCGCCCTGTGCGCCCTGGTGCTCACCCGCTCCGGTGACCGCACGGGGGCCGTCACGGCGGAGGAGGACGCCCCCGTCCGGTCGTACGCGGCGGTGGTGCGCGACCGGCGGTACATGCTCTTCCTGCTGGCCCTCTTCCTCAATGCGCTGGTGTACATCCAGCACACCTCCGCGCTGCCGCTGCAGCTGAAGGCCGACGGGTACGGCACGACCTTCTACTCGACGCTGCTGTCGCTCAACGCGATCATGGTCATCGCGCTGGAGCTGCTCATCACCAAGTACGTGCAGCACCTGCCGGCCAGGATCGCGGTGGCGCTCGGCATCGGGCTGGTGGGCGTCGGGATGAACCTCTACGTGGCGGGCACCGGCATGGCGATGTTCGTCGTCGCCACCGTGGTGTGGACGGTGGGCGAGATGATCGGCACCCCGAGCGCGTCCGCCTACCCGGGCCATATCGCCCCGCCGCACCTGCGCGGCCGGTACATAGCGGCCGCGGCCTTCCCGTTCCAGATCGGCTACGCGATCGGCCCGGTGGCGGGCGTCGCGGTGTGGTCGGCGTCGCCCGCGGCCACCTGGTGGATGTGCGGCGTGCTGACGGCGGTGGCCGTGGCCGCCACCCTGACCGGCATGACCGGGCCGCGCGCCGGCGCGGACGAGGAGACCGACGCCGGCGCCGAGCCGGGCCGTCACGACGCGAAAGCGAGCTAGGCGCATGGCCTACGCAGAGGGCATCGAGGAGTTCGTGGCGACGGTCGACCGCGCGCTGCCTCCCGACTTCTACACCTATCCCGTGGAGCGGCAGCGCGCGCTGTACGACGGGCTCACCGAGGTGCTGCCCGTCCCCGTCCCCGAGGGCGTCCGGCACCGTGATGCGACCGTCTCCCACGAGGGGCGCACGGCCCGCATCCGGATCTACGAGCCAGCCGAACGCAGCGGCAGCGCCGTGCTGTTCTACATACGCGGCGGCGGCTTCGTCATCGGCTCGCTGCACAGCCACCACAGCCTCGTCGCCGAACTGGCCGCCCGCACCGGCCTGGTGACCGTCGCCCTCGACTTCGGCACGGCGCCCGAGCACCCCTTCCCGGGCCCCGTCGAGGACTGCTACGCGGGGCTGTGCGGCACGCTCGCCGATCTTCCCGCGCTCGGTCTCGGCGGGCTCGACCCCACTGCGGCGCTGATCTGCGGGGAGAGCTCCGGGGCGAACATGGCGGTGGTGCTGTCGATGATGACCCGCGACCGCGGCGGCCCGCGCCTGCGCGGCCAGGCGGTGATCAGCCCGGTGCTCGACTTCACCCGCTGGCGGCAGGGCGGCGAGGACGCGCCGCTGCTGTCCGGGGGCGAGATGGAGTTCTACACCGGCTGCTACTGCCCGCGGCCCGGCCAGGCCGAGGATCCGTACGTCTCCCCGCTGCTGGGCGGCGCGTTCCATGAGCTGCCCCCGGCCTACATCGTGGGCTGCTCGATGGACTCGCTGCGCGTGGACGCCGAGAAATACGCCGGCCTGCTGCGCGAGCACGGCATCCCGGTGGAGTACGTGATGGAGGAGGGCATGGTGCACGCACCGGTGCGCGCCCGCCGGGTCAGCCGGCCCGCGGCGGAGTTCTTCGCCCGCTACTGTGCGGCCGTGGCCGCCCTGGCGGCGGGAGGTGCCGGCCATGACCGCGCCTGAGCACCACGCGGGGTGGGGGCAGGGCCCCTGCGTCGTCGTCGACCCCTACTCCTCGGGTGCCCTGTTCGCCGAGGCCCTCGCCCGGCACGGCATTCCGGCCGTGGCCGTGCTCACCGGCCCGCGGCCCCCGGAGGCCTACGCCTCCTCCTTCCGCCCGCAGGACTTCCCCGACACCGTCGTCTACGAGGGCGATCTCGACGGCGTCGTCCGGCAGTTGGCCGGCCGCGCGCCGCGGGCCGTCGTCGCGGGCTGCGAGTCGGGCGTGGAGCTGGCCGAGCGGCTGGCCCCGCTCCTGGTGCCCGGCCGCTGCAATGTGCCGCAGCTGGCCGAGGCCCGCCGCGACAAGAGCCGCATGGCCGAGGCCGTCGCCGCGGCCGGGCTGCCGGTCATCCCGCAGATCTGCACCGCGAACGCCGACGAGGTGCAGGAATGGCTGGAGAAGGAGCGTCTCCAGGGGGCGGATCTGGTGCTCAAGCCGCCCAAGAGCGCCAGCACGGACGGTGTGATCAAGCTGCCGGGCGGTGCCGACTGGCGGGCGGTCTTCGAGCGGCAGCTCGGTCGCGTCAATCAGTTCGGCGAGGTCGACGACCGTCTGATCGTGCAGAAGTTCGTCACGGGCACCGAGTACGTCGTGGACACCTTCAGCCACGACGGCCGGCATTCCCTTGTCGACGTATGTGCCTATCGCAAGGTCGACAACGGCCCGCACATGGCCGTCTACGACACGATGCGCTGGCTGCCTCCGGACGACGCGGCGGTCGCGGGCCTCACCGAGTACGTCTTCGGTGTCCTGGACGCCGTGGGCATGCGCGTCGGCGCGGCCCACGTGGAGGTCATGGGCACGGCCGAGGGGCCGGTGCTCATCGAGCTCGGGGCCCGGCCGCACGGCGGCGGCCAGCCCCGGTTCAACCGCAACGCCACCGGTGACAGCCAGATCGACCGGACGGTGCGCTGGCTGGCCGGCGACGAGCCGCCCCGGGGGTACGCCCTGCGCGCCCACCAGATGTGCGTCTTCCACATGGCCCGCCGGGCCGGAACGGTGCGCAGCACGGCTCCGCTGGAGGCGATACGCACCCTGCCCAGCCACCACTTCTCGGTGCTCAACCTCTCCCACGGCGACCGGGTTTCCCTCACCAAGGACCTGGTCGACAGCCTGAACTTCGGCTTCGTGATCCTCTCCCACCGCGAGGAGGAGCAACTGCTGGAGGACTACGCCACCGTCCGTGCGCTGGAGGAGCGCCTGGTCGTCGAGGAGGAGCCGTCGACGCGGTCGCCTTCGTGACCAGTTCCCTGCTGGTGATCATGACGCCCGGTCCCGACCTGGCCCTGATCACCCGCCTGGTGCTGGGCGGCACCCGCCGGGCGGCGGCCGCCGCCGCGATCGGCATGATCGCGGCGGGGGCCGCCCAGGCGGCCCTGGGCGCGGCCGGCCTGGCCGCGCTGCTGACCACGCGGCCGCAGTTGTTCACGGCGTTCCGCTGGGCGGGGGCGCTCGTGCTGGTCGTCTGGGCCGTCCTCGCCCTGCGGTCGGCGCTGCGCCCGCCCGCGCCGGCGGCAGCGGCGCCCGGGCCGGCCGCCGAGCGGGGACCGGGGGTGCGACTGGCGTTCGTCCAGGGGCTGTTGTGCACGGGCTCCAACCCCAAGGTGGGTCTCTTCCTGATGGCCTTCCTTCCGCAGTTCGTGCCCGCGGGGGCGGATCCCGCGGCCGGGGTGGCGGTGCTGGCCGCCTGGTATCTGGCCATGGGGCTGGGCTGGCTCCTGGTGTGGATGCGGCTGGTGCACCGGCTGGCCCGTTTTCTGCACTCCCCGCGGGCGACCCGGTTCACGCACGGGCTCACCGCCGCCGTCTTCGGGACGTTCGCCGTGCGCCTGGCGCTCGGCGGCTGACCCGCTCGGCGGCTGACCCGAGGATCTCCTTACTGCCCGGATCACATGGTCGAGGACCGGACCACCCGGAGGTGAGAGGCATCGTTGCTCTTCACCAGCACCCGCGCATAGCGCCGCAGCAGGTCGGGCATGCGGAAGCAGCCATGGGCGTACTCCTGCACCAGGCTCGCGTCGACGAGGGTGCGCAGCATGCGGATCGCCTCGCACGGCGTCATGCGCGCCCGCTCGGCCATGGTGAGCGCAGTGACGTTTCCGCTGTCGGTCGTGGCCAGCAGGCGGAAGAAGCGCCGCACCGGCTCCGGCAGTGCCTTGTACGACAGTTCGAAGGTCGCCTCGACCGAGGAGAGCCGGTCCCCCTCGACCCGCAGGCCGCGCACCGGGCCGTCGTCCCCGAGCTCCGAGCAGTACTCGGCGAGGCCGACGCCGGGGTTCTCGGCGAGGTGGGCGGCGACGATGCGGATGGCCAGCGGCAGCCCCCCGCAGTACCGCACGAGCTCCGCGGCGGCCTGCGGCTCGGCCTCGGTGCGCGCCCGCCCCAGCAGCCGGGTGAGCAGCACCAGGGCCTCGTCCGGGCCGAGCGCGTCGAGGCCGATGCGGCGGATCCCCTCCCGGGCCACGAGCCCGGAGAGCGTGTTGCGGCTCGTGACGAGGACGGCGCACTCGGCGTTGCCGGGGATCAGGGGGCGTACCTGCTCGGCCGTACCGGCGTTGTCGAGGACGATCAGCACCCGTCGGCCGGAGAGCAGCGTGCGGTAGGTGTTCGCCGCCTCGTCGGGGGCGGTGGGCAGGCGGTCGTCCGCGACGCCGAGGGCCCGCAGGAACAGGGTCAGGGCCGCGGCGGCCGGCAGCGGGGGCCGGACGGAGTGGCCGTGCAGGTCGACGTAGAGCTGGCCGTCGGGGAAGCGCTCGCGGACGCGGTGGGCCCAGCGCAGGGCCAGCGCCGTCTTGCCCACGCCGGGCAGCCCGGTGAGCAGCGCGACCGGCACCTGTCCGTGCCATTCGCCGGGGGAGAGCAGCAGCCGGTCCAGCTGCCGGGTCTCCGCCGCGCGGCCCACGTGGATGCGGGCCTCGCCCGGCAGTTGGGAGGGTTTGCAGGACGGCGGGGCCGAGGGAGGGTGGCGCGGCTGCGGCGGGGCGGGCCGCTCGCCGCGCCCGGACAGGCGGGCCAGCCACTCGCCGCGCGGCCAGGGCAGTTCCTGGCGCAGCACCTGCAGGTGGGCGCGGCGGATCTCGTCGCCGGGGGCGATGCCGAGCTCGCGGTCGAGCCGGTGGGTGACCTCGGTGAAGACCTTCAGTGCCGCGGACTGCTCGCCGCAGCTGGCCAGGGCCACCATGAGGCGGGCCTGCAGCCCTTCGTGCAGGGGTTCCTGCTCGGCGACGAGGCGCAGCGGGTGCACCACCTGTTCGGGGCGCCGCAGTTCCATGGCGAGGTCGGCGTACAGCAGGAGGCTGTCGATGCGCCGCTTGGCGGCGGCGGTGGCGGCGGGGTCCTGGGTCAGCAGGGGCTCGTCCGACAGCAGCGGTCCGCGCCAGCAGCGGTAGGCGCGGCCGGCCAGGTCGTGGGCGGCGGCGGTGTCCCCGGCGGCGCGGGCCTGCCGGGCCCTGGCGGAGAGGTCCTCGAAGCGGGTGAGGTCGACCTGGTCCCGCTCGACGCACAGCGCGTAGCCGGTGTGGGTGCGTGCCAGGTACGAGGCGGCCGGCGTGGCGGGCCCGGCGCCGGGCGGCAGCAGGAGCCGGCGCACCTGGCCGACGTAGGTGTGGATCAGGCCCTGGTACGAGGGGGGCGGGTCGGTGGGCCACAGGGCGCGGGTGATCTCGCCGAGGCCGACCGGTTGCGGGTGGTGCAGGGCCAGCAGGGCCAGTAATCGCCGGGGTTTGGCGGCGCGGACGTCCAGTTCGGTGCCGCCGAGGCCGATGGTGAGGGGGCCGAGGATGCCGATGCGGAGCCGGTCGTCCGGCGGATGGGCGTCGGGGTCCGCGTCGGCGTCGGGGGCCGTGCCCGTGCCCGCCCGGCGGACCTCCTCCGGGTCGAGGCCGAGGCATTCCATCAGCCGCTGCAGGGTCCTGGTCTGCGGTTGCTGCACGCGGCCCTGCTCGATGTCGCGCAGGGCCCGCACGCTCAGGCCGGACTTCTCGGCGAGTTCGCGCTGGGTGAGTCCGGCGCGTCCCCGGTACCAGCGCAGCTGGGCCCCGAAGGTTCCGGTTCCGCCGGGCCGGTGGTGGCCGGTGGTGGCTGTCGTCCCATTCCGATGGATCGGCATCGTCCCCCCTAGGAGCGGAAGTCGCAGTCGTGCCGTACGGGTTGAACGCGCGGGAGAAGGGGCGGGTTCGACCGGGCCCGCCGCGCCGGTCACGCGGGGCGTGGCCGTGCGGTGCTTCGAGGGAGGAAGCGAGTGAGTGGGGCGAACTGTGCCGTGGTTCCGCGCAGAATGACAGCCCCCATTCCCCCCGAGCTTTCGATTAACGGTACGGTCGTGCGATTTGCTTGGCAATCAACATGCATCGATTCCTTCGGGATTGCCGCACCCGCCGAACGCCGCGGACCGGGGGCCACCGCTCGGTGGGTCCCCCGGTCCGCCGGGTTCTCGCCGCAGGTCGCGGCGGTGTGTCGGGTCAGCCCTTGAGGGCGGCCATCCACGCCTCGATGTCGGTGGAGGTGCGCGGCAGGGCGGCCGAGAGGTTCCGGTTGCCGTCCTCGGTGACCAGGATGTCGTCCTCGATGCGCACGCCGATGCCGCGGTACTCCTCGGGCACGCTCAGGTCGTCGGCCTGGAAGTACAGGCCGGGCTCGACGGTGAGCACCATGCCGGGCTCCAGCACGCCGTCGACGTAGGTCTCGGTGCGGGCGACCGCGCAGTCGTGGACGTCCAGGCCGAGCATGTGGCCGGTGCCGTGCAGGGTCCAGCGGCGCTGCAGGCCGAGCTCCAGGACGCGCTCGACCGGGCCCTCGACCAGGCCCCACTCGACGAGCTTCGTCGCGAGCACGAGCTGGGCGGCGTCGTGGAAGTCGCGGTACTTCGCGCCGGGCCTGACCGCCGCGATGCCGGCCTCCTGGGCCTCGTACACCGCGTCGTAGATCTTCCGCTGCAGCTCGGTGTACGTGCCGCTGATCGGCAGCGTACGGGTGACGTCGGCGGTGTAGAGGGTGTGGGTCTCCACGCCGGCGTCGAGCAGGAGCAGGTCGCCGGAGCGGACGGGGCCGTCGTTGCGCACCCAGTGCAGGGTGGTCGCGTGCGGGCCGGCGGCGCATATGGAGCCGTAGCCGACGTCGTTGCCCTCGACGCGGGCGCGCAGGAAGAACGTTCCCTCGATGTAGCGCTCGCTGGTCGCCTCGGCCTTGTCGAGCACCTTCACGACGTCCTCGAAGCCGCGGACGGTGGAGTCGACGGCCTTCTGCAGCTCGCCGATCTCGAAGGCGTCCTTCACCAGGCGCTGCTCGCTGATGAAGACGCGCAGCTCCTCGTCGCGCCCGGCGTCGGCCAGGCCGTCGAGGGCCGCCTCGACGCCGGCGTCGTGGCCGCGCACGACGCGGACCGGGCCGGTGCCGGCGCGCAGCGCGTCGGGCAGCTCGCGCACGTCCGCGGCGGGCAGGCCCAGCAGCCGCTCGGCCTCGGTGAGGCTGTGGCGGCGGCCGACCCACAGCTCGCCGTCGCGGCCGTCCAGCCAGAACTCGCCGTTCCCGCGGTCGGAGCGGGGCAGCAGGTAGACGGTGGCGGTGTGGCCCTGCTCACCGGCCGGCTCCAGGACGAGGACGCCGTCGTGGGTCTGGTCACCGGTGAGGTACACGTACTCCGTCGCGGCGCGGAAGGGGTACTCGGTGTCGTTCGAGCGGGTCAGCAGGTTGCCGGCCGGGATCACCAGGCGCTCGCCCGGGAAGCGGGCCGACAGCTCCGCGCGGCGGCGGGCGGTCTCTGCGGCCTGGGGGACCGGCTGCAGGTCGCGCAGCTCGGTGTCGGCCCAGCCGGACGTCATGTTGGCGGCAAGCTCGTCGGAGACGGCCGGGTAGAGGCCGTTCTTCCGCTGCTTGATGGGCTGCTCATCGCCCTCGGGGTTCTCGGGCGCGGGCTGCTCGGTCACTGCAATTCCTCCTCGGCGGGGCGCTCACCTCGACCGTTCACATCGTATGTGCGCAGGAATGTGCCGGAGAAGGGACCGAGGGCCCAGTACGCAGCGCTGCCGTCCGGCTCCGCTCAGTCGAAGTGGGCCACGAGCAGGACCATGTCGTCGGCCGCTGTGCCCCCCGCCGCACCGGCCGCGTCCTTGGGCAGGACCGCCCGCAGCACGTGGTCGGCCACGGCCTCCGGGTCGTGCCGGGCCGCGCGGGGCACGCTCGCGGCCGCCCGGTGCAGTCGGGCGAAGGCCCGGTCGGCGCTGCCGCCGGCGCGGCGCAGCAGCCCGTCGCTGTAGAAGAGGAGCGTTTCTCCGGGCGCCGGTTCGATCTCCACGCTGGGTGCCTCCCAGCAGGCGAGCATGCCCAGCGGTGCCGACAGCGTGGTGTCCACGTACTCCACCCGCCCGCCGCCGACGATCAGCGGGGCGCAGTGCCCGGCCCCGGCGACCACGACCTTGCGCTCGGCGGGCTCGCAGTAGGCGAACAGGGCCGTGGCCGTGCGGTGCGGCTCGGTCAGCCGCAGCAGCAGTTCGAGGTCGGAGAGCACGGCGACCGGGTCCTCGCCCTCCATGACGGCGTACGCGCGCAGGGAGGCCCGCAGCCGGCCCATCGCGGCGATCGCGCCGGGCCCGGAGTCGGTGACCGCGCCGATGGCCAGGCCCAGCGCGCCCTCGGGCAGCGGCAGCGCGTCGTACCAGGCGCCGCCGCCGTCCGCCCCGGGGTGGTGCCGGACGGCGAGCCGGACTCCGGGCACCCGCGGCAGCCGGCGCGGGAGCAGCTCCTCGCGCAGGGTGGCCAGGGTCTGCCGGGCGTGGTCGAGCTCGATGAGCCGGGCCAGGTGCTCGGTGGCGTAGCCGCAGTACAGGCCGGCCAGGTGCCGCTGGCGCTCGTCGGGCTCGGCCGGTTCGTCGTACAGCCACACGGCGCCGCCGATGCGGCCCGCGGCGGTGGGGTCCGCGGGCTCGCCGCGGCTCGCGGCGGACTCCAGCGGCAGGGCGTAGCTGGCGGCGTAGCCGAGCCGGGCCGCGACCTCGCGGTGGCGGGGGTCGAGGGCGCTGTCGTGCGGGATGTCGGGGTGGACGGTGCCGCTCCGGTCGCCGACGGGCGGCAGGTCGTCGAGGAGGCCGGCGTACGGCCCGCCGGAGCCCTGCGGCCCGCCGGCGGGCAGGGTCTCGATGTGGCCGAGGTCGGCGTGGCCGAGGCCGAGGCCGACGGTGACCGGGTGGCCGTGGGCGGCGGCGGGGTGGAGGGTGACCAGGCCGCGGCCGGCGCCGACGAGCGAGGCGCCCGCGCGCAGCAGTTCGCCGAGGGCGTCCTCGACGCCGGCCGTGCGGCTCAGGCGTTCGGTCAGCTCCTGCAGCGTGGTCAGGTCGGAGACCCAGCCGGCGAGGCGGTCCTGGACGACGCGGGCGGGCGAGGGGCCGGCGGGGGCGTCCGCCGGGGGCCCTTGGGCGGGCGGCGCGCCCGGCTCGGGGGCGGCGGGGGGACCGGGCACCGCGGGGGACGAAGTGTGCGCGGGGGCAGGGGCCGGTGGATTGATTCCGGCCACTTTCGGCGGGTGGGGCGTGGTCATGGCGGCCCGCCTCGGCCGGGCCGCCGCGGGCCCGCTCGGCCCCCGGCCCGCGCGGGGCGCACGGGCAGCCCGGCGACCCCGCTCGACCAGCGGGTTGGCCTGTGCTTTCGGGGCAACGGCACCGCACACCCCCTGACGTGTCGCGCGCTGTGGGTGCTCCACATGTACACGCCCGGGCAAGGGCATGTCCAGCATCGGACCAGTGGGATTGGTGGTGTCTGATGAGGTTTCGCGGCCGATCGGGGGCACAGGGAGTTTGGCCGGAAAATGTGGCCGGGGCCCGCCCGTTGCTGTCGACTGATCCCGCTCCGACGGCGCGTCGCACCCACTCCGGTGGGTACGTACTCGAAAGAAGGGCAAGCGGCAGTCGGGACCGCCCCGCAACCCGGTGGCGGACCCGAGCGTCTTATCGGTCGACGGCCACGCCCGTCCCCGGGCGGCACGGGGCGACCCGCGCCGAGGGCGAGGGGCGCACCGGCTCAGCACGAAGCGCCATGCGTGCGCCACCCCCCGCCAGGTTTCCCGCTTGGCCCGCGGCGTGATGCGCTGCGTAGTACGCAGTGACCCGTGATCCACGTGGTGTGCCGGCCGAGGGGTCGCGGCGCGTTGAGTACCGCGCCGAGCAGTGCCCGTAGTGCCATATGTAGTCCCCATGGGCTCCAGGGGGCTATAGCAGTCCCAGGAAGCTGTTGCAGTCCCACGCAGTGCCACGTAGTGCCACCGCAGTCCATGCAAACCATGCAGTGCAGTCCCATGCAGTTCACGCAGTGCCTTTGCAGTCTTGCGATTCCTGCAGTCCCTGCGGTGCATGCCGTTCACTCAGGTGGACGTGCATGTGCCCCACGGTCCCGGCCGTGCCCCGGTCGCGGACCGACCTTCGGCGTTCACGGACGTTCACGGAAAGGAACGAGCGCTCATGCGCGAGATCCTCGGAAGGCGACGCAAGCTCTCCCTGCGCCGGGCCGGCCGGTCCGCGGTGCTGACCGCGGCCCTGACCTATGCCACGGAGTGGCAGTGGCCGGTGGTGCCCGGCGTCGGGCTGCGGCCCGGCCGCCTGCGCGAGTGCGGCTGCCCCGACCCCGAGTGCGCCCACCCCGGCGCCCACCCCTTCGACCCCGGGCTGCTGGCGGCGACCACCGACGCCCGGATGGTCCGCTGGTGGTGGACCAACCGCCCGGAGGCCCCCGTCGTGCTGGCCACCGGGGGCCGGGCCCCCTGCGCGGTGAGCCTGCCGGCCGTCGCCGGCGCCCGGGCACTGGCCGCCCTGGACCGGGCGGGCGTACGGGTCGGCCCGGTCGTCGCCACCCCCACCCGCTGGGCGCTGCTCGTCGCCCCGTACTCCCTGGAGGCGCTCGGCGAGCTGCTGCACCGCCAGGACTGGGTGCCCGGCTCGCTGCGCTTCCACGGCGAGGGCGGCTACACCGTGCTGCCGCCCTCGCCGACGGGCGCGGGCCAGGTCCGCTGGGAGCGCGCCCCGCGTCCGGCGGCGCCGGCCCCGGCCCGAGCGGGCCGCGGCGGCGGCCGGCGCCGCCCGGCGGAACCGGCCCGGCCCTGGCTGCCCGACGTGGCCACGCTCGTCGACGTGCTGGTCGAGCAGTGCGCCGGCACCGGCGGGGACAGCACCCGGCTCGCCCACTGACGGGTGCCGGGCCGCTGCCCGGCGCGGGCGGAGCGGGGAGCGCGTACGGACGGGAGACGCACGCGCTGCCACACCCACCCGGGACGGGCCGCGAACCGGCGCTCACTCTTTTGGGTGTAAGCCACCCGGAGAAACGCGGGAAACGGGCGCGCGGCGCGGCGAAGCGCCCCTTCCTGCCCGTATGTTCGGGGCTCCGGACCGGATCCGGGCGCCGCGACATCGAGGGCGCCGCCGGGCCGGCGGGGCCGCTCGGCCTCCACCCCTTCCTTACGTCCCGTTCCCCGCGGTGGCGCGCGAGCGCGTGCCCCGCGGCGAGTTGCAGGTGATCCCCATGGTGCGTGCCTCCAGCCTTCCCGGCCCCTCCGGGCAGCGCGCGGCGAATTTCCGGATGATCGCGCTGGCGAGCGCGGTGGTACTGGCCGTGGTGCTGCCGCTGGCAGTCGCCACGGCCGGTCCGGCGGGACGGGCGAAGGAACGCGCCGGGCGGGCTCCGCAGGGCCACCCCGGCTCCGGCGCCGGCCCGGCGGCCCGCGCGGCCGCCCTGCGGCCGATGGGCGGGGCACGGGGGTCGGGCGCGCAGCACCCCGACGACACGGACGGCTGGGACGACCCGGCCCTCGGGCTGTCCGCGATGCCCGGCCTCGCGGGCCCGGAGGCCGGCGCCGCCGGGATGGCGAGGTGCGGCCCCGAACTCACCTCCCCCGAGGGAGTGGAGGCGCAGACCTGCGTCCTCGAACAGGACCGGGAGACGTGGGGACGCACCTACTATCGCAACGCCACCGGCGCCCCGCTGACGGGCGTGCTCAGCCTGATGTCCCCCGACGGCCGGACCATGCAGGTGAACTGCCGTCTGACCGCAACCGATAATCCGGACATGTGCGAGACCCCCCACCGGGCGACCGTGCGCGGACATGGCTCGTATGCAGCGGTTGCGGAGATCGCCTCGACCGAGGGGAAGCTCCTGCTCCGCTCCGGCAGCAACTCTCCGGAGGACGACGCGGGTTGATCAACGGGCGGTCCGGCGGACCGTGGGCAGGGGCGCGCGAGGGCATCGTCAGCGCTGTTCCGGCGGGTCCGCGCCCCCTCGTAGGGCCCGCGCCGGGGGCGTGGGACCGGCCGTACGCGCCGCCGGCGGCGCCGCCCCGGGACCGCGCCCACGCGCATGACCTGCGGCTTCGGCAGGGCGATGAGCTGGACGGAGGGGTGCGGGGGCACAGGGGCCGCGGCCATCGGCGGCCGGGCCGGGCGGGGAACGGATGTCCAGGGCGCCGGCACCGCGGTCGGCCGGCGGGCGGAGCCGCCCCGGCCGGTGCCCGAAGGCGCCGAACCGGCGCCGGGCATGGAAACGCCCGGTCGCTGGCGACGGGGGATGCACCAGCGACCGGGCTCCTAAAAAGGTAACAAGAGATCCGCGGTTCGCAAATTCGATCGTGGATTTCCGGACGCCGATTTGCCGGTCAGCGACGGGAGTTGTGACAGGAGTCACGCCTTCCGGCCACGGAATTGCCCGCTCCGGGCGCCGGAAAGCGCCCCATCCGCCCGTCTTCGAGGGTGCGGCCGGTGACGGGCAGGGGACCGGCGGGGGGTCCGTGGGTGTCCGAATGCCTCCGGGCAATCTTCCGGGTGGCCCTTCGGGTGATCACCCGGAAGGCTGCCCGGAGGCCCGGATTCCATGATCGGCTGCCGTGGGACGGCCGCTTGATCGACTGTCACGGATCTCGCACGGGTCCCGCACGGATCCGGCCCGTGTCCGGCGGATCTTCGTCGTGCGCCACCACGGCGCCCCTGACGGGGCACTGCATGATCCACCGGACACGCCCTAGTGATCATCCGTCACCGATCGCGCGCTCGGACCGTCGAGGACGTCCTGGCCGGCCGTCGCAGACCTCGCGATCGGCTGCCAGGGACGTCGCGATCGGCTCTCACGGCCGCCGCGATCGACTGCCACGATCTTCCGGATCGGCTGCCGCCGCCCCTCGGCCGGCCGTCAGTTGAGCGTGACCTGACGGCTCGTGAGGCCGCCGCGGGCGCGGCGCTCGTCGGCGGTCAGCGGGCTGTCGTCGGCGAGCGCGACGGCGAGCCGCTCGGCGAGGGCCGCCGCCGGCTTCTCGGTCTCCGCCGCACCCATCGAGCTCGGCAGGTCCCACACCGGCACGGTCAGCCCGTGCGCCCGGAACGAGCCGACCAGGCGGGTGCCCTCGCCCAGCGAGCTCGTGCCCGCGGCGTGCAGCCGGGCCAGGGCGTCCAGCAGCTGCTCCTCGGGCACGGTCATGACCCAGCGCAGGTGGTTCTTCTCCGGCGTCTCGCACCAGTACGCCGCGTCCAGGCCGGCGAGGCGGACGGTGGGGATCGCGGCGGCGTTGGCCCGCTCGAGGGAGGCGGCGACCTCGCCGGTGGCGTTATCGGCGTTCTCGACCCAGAACTCGAAGCCCGTGTGCACCTGCGGCTCGAAGGGAGCCTCGGTGTCCAGCAGGTCCTGCAGGCGCGGCCCGTCGACAGCGGCCCGGCCGGCGGCGACCGGCGTGCCCGGCTCGGCCGTCAGGGCCCGCTGCAGGGTGTCGGCGAGGTCGCGGCTGAGGTCGCCGGTGGCGGTGTCGTTCTGCAGGCCCAGCAGCACGGCGCCGTTGTCGCGGCGCAGCGCGGGCCAGGCCATCGGCAGCACGGTGGCCAGCGTCACCGACGGCACGCCCTCGGGCAGCCCGCCCTTCAGGCGGAGCTCCACGGTCGCGGCCGGGACCAGCTCGCGCAGGGCCACCCAGTCGGCCTCGCCCGGCAGTCCCTCGAACGGCCGCTGCACCAGCTCGACGGCGGCGTGCGAGGCCTCGCGGCCGTGGCAGGCCTTGTAGCGCCGGCCCGAGCCGCAGGGGCAGGGCTGGCGGGCGCCGACGACGGGGACCGGGGTGTTGCCGGTCCGAGGCTGGGCGGCCTGGGTCTGGGGGCGGCGCTTCTTGGCCATGCGTGCGTGTCTCCCGATCGGTGCGTCCGGCGTGGGCGCGCGGTGCGGTCGCGCCCCGGGGCGTCGTCGCGCCCCGCGGCGTTTCCACCTTGCGGCGCGAGCCTAGCGCCAGGCGCGGCCGCGGCCGCCGGGCACGCGCGGAAGGGGCGGCGCGCCGGGCGGGTACGGGTGGAGGAGCCGGCCGGGTACGGGTGGAGTACCGGACGGGTACGGGCGGGGGTGCCGGGCGGCTCGTAGCGGGTGCCGGCGCGGGTGCCCGGGCCGGGCGTCAGGCCGGCTCGTCCAGATCGGCGTAGGCGTCGACGAGGGCATGGGTGAGGGAATCGGCGAAAGGATCCGATGGCACGGGGTCGACGCGCGTAGCACGACCCGGGTGCGAGGACAGTGCCGCCTGCGCGGAGAGCGCGGCCCACACCGTCACCTCGCCGAGGGCGTCGCGCACGCCCCAGTCCTGGGAGAGGGCGCTGATGATGTTCAGGCCCCGGCCACCGCGCGCCGTCACCGAGGGCGTGGCCGGAAAGGGGCGGGTCGTGCCGCCGCCGTCGGTCACCTCGACGGTGAGCCGGCCGCGGGCGTCGACGCGCCAGGCGGCGAGGACGCCGCCGTCCGCCTCATCGGAGCCGTTCACCCGGCTCAGCGGGCGCCCGTGCCGGTACGCGTTGCTGAGCAGCTCGGAAAGGATCAGTACCGCGTCGTCGATGACCGTCTCCGGTACCCCGCTGGTGCGCAGTTCGCTGCGCATCCGGTGTCTTGCCCGACCCACACCGGCTGGACCATGGGGTACGGCCATGATCGACGACGTGGGCACCTCCTGTGCCACCACCAACGCCACCCCCGAGACCTCCTTTGCCCCACGTCAGGGGATGAATGCCCCAATGGACTGGACCGGAAACCGGCCAACCTCCGGCCGAAGGGAGCACTCGCGCGGCCTTCTTACGCACCGAACGCGCCGGTGCACACCCCGTAATGCCTAGCGTCGGCCCAGCTGGGTCAGTACGGCGCGGGGCCGGTTGGTGATGACGGCCTCCACGCCCAGGCGCGCGCACAGCTCGACGTCCTCGGGCTCGTTCACCGTCCACACGTGGACGGCGTTGCCCGCGCGGTGCAGCCGGGCGACGTACTCGGGGTGGTTGCGGACGATCCGGATGCTCGGTCCGGCGATGCGCACGCCCTGCGGCAGCCGCCCGTCGCGCAGACGCGGCGAGAGGAACTGCATCAGGTAGACGGTGGGCAGCAGCGGTGCCGCCGCCTGCACCCGGTGCAGGGAGCGGGCCGAGAAGCTCATCACCCGCACGGCGGAGGGCTCGTCCGGCGGCGGCTCGGTCAGGCCGAAGCGGGTGAGCAGGGCCAGGAGCGCCTCCTCCACCCGGCCCGCCCAGCGCGTGGGGTGCTTGGTCTCGATGGCCAGCTCGATGCGGCGGCCGGAGTCGACGACCAGCTCCAGCAGCCGTTCCAGGGTGAGTACGGAGGTACGGTCGCGGTCGGGCGCCTCGGTCTCGCCGGCCGGCGCCTTCCAGGAGCCGAAGTCCAGGGCGGCGAGGTCGGCCAGCTCCAGTGTCGAGACGGCGCCGCGGCCGTTGGAGGTGCGGTTGACCCGGCGGTCGTGCACGCACACCAGGTGCCCGTCGGCCGTCAGGCGTACGTCGCACTCCAGGGCGTCCGCGCCGTCCTCGATGGCCTTGCGGTAGGCGGCCAGGGTGTGTTCCGGCGCGTCGTCGGACGCTCCGCGGTGGGCGACGACGTCGAGGGGGTGGCGCGCAGGGGTCACCGCGTTATGGTGCCACTGCCTGGCACAATCGCGCATGGGGTCCCATTTGTCGGCAAGTAAGGACCTCCGCGGACGTCACAGGCTCCGTTTACGGCGGTCTGACGTGCGATGGGAAAGGCTGTTACCGGACACGCTGTACTGACGTGCACCTGATGGGTGGGACCATCCGGCGGTCCGTCCGACGATCACCGATGGAGGAGACGACTGTGAGCACCGAGAACGAGGGCGCCGCCGTTCCGCCCGCGGCCGAGCCGCGGCCGGAGTCTCCGACGTCCCCGCCCCCGGCCGCCCCGCCCGCCGGCGACGGTACGACCGAGCTCCCGCCGGTACCGCAGACGCCCCCGGCCCCGACCCAGGCCCCGACCCAGGCCCCCTCGGCCCCGGCCGGCGAGCCGGACGCCGCCGCCACCCACACCGCCACCGGCGTCCCGCTCGGCGCCCCGGCCGCCGGCGGCGCCTGGTACGGCGGTGCCGACGCGCCGCCCCCGTACCAGGCGGCCGCCCCCTGGGGTGCCCCCGTCCCGCCGCCCAAGCGCAGCAGCGCCGGCGGCCTCGTGGCCGCCGTGCTCGCCGCGGCGCTCGTCGCGGGCGGCATCGGTGGCGGCATTGGCTACTGGGCGGCGCAGCACAGCGGCGACAACTCCACCACTGTCTCCTCCTCCGGCGACCCCAAGACCGAGAGCCGTACGCCCGGTTCCGTCGCCGACATCGCCAGCAAGGCCCTGCCCAGCGTCGTCACCATCGAGGCACAGGGCAACAACGGCGAGGGCGGCACCGGCACCGGCTTCGTCTACGACAAGCAGGGCCACATCCTCACCAACAACCACGTCGTCGCCTCGGCCGCCGACAGCGGCAAGCTGTCCGTGACCTTCTCCGACGGCAAGTCCTACGACGCCGAGGTGCTCGGCCGCGCCCAGGGCTACGACGTCGCCGTCATCAAGCTGAAGAACCCCTCCGGCGCCAAGCTCAACCCCCTCCCGCTCGGCGACTCCGACAAGACCGCCGTCGGCGACGCCACCGTCGCCATCGGCGCCCCCTTCGGACTCTCCGGCACGGTCACCACCGGCATCGTCAGCGCCAAGAAGCGCCCCGTGGCCTCCAGCGACGGCGGCGGCAGCGGCCAGGCCTCCTACATGAGCGCCCTGCAGACCGACGCCTCCATCAACCCCGGCAACTCCGGCGGCCCCCTGCTCAACGCCCAGGGCGCCGTCATCGGCATCAACTCCGCCATCCAGTCCGCGGGCACCGGCGGCTTCGGCGGCCAGGGCCAGGCCGGCAGCATCGGCCTCGGCTTCGCCATCCCCATCAACCAGGCCAAGGGCGTCGCCGAGCAGCTCATCAAGGAGCGCACCCCGATCTACCCGGTCATCTCGGCGACCGTGAACATGAAGGACTCCGGCGGCGGCGCCCGCATCGCCCCCAGCGCCGGCGGCGGCGCCCCCTCCGTCACCCCGGGCGGCCCGGCCGACAAGGCCGGCCTCAAGCCCGGCGACGTGATCACGAAGCTGGACGACACCCAGATCGACAGCGGCCCCACCCTGATCAGCGAGATCTGGACCCACAAGCCCGGCGACAAGGTCACCGTCACCTACATCCGCGACGGCAAGACGGCCACCACCCAGATCGTCCTCGGCGAACGCCGCGGCGACAACTGACCCGCACCCGGTAGGCTACTCCCGCGTCGCCGCAGGCCGGCCGACGCGGGGAGGCTTGCCCGAGCGGCCTAAGGGAACGGTCTTGAAAACCGTCGTGGCAGCGATGTCACCGAGGGTTCAAATCCCTCAGCCTCCGCCACATGCGCCTTGGCGCAGCCAGAAGGGGTGCCCCGTTTTCGGTGCACCCCTTTCGTGTTGGTGCCTGCCGGACCGGATTTCACCGAACGGAATGTGATGCGCGCCCTCGTTACCGCACTCGCCATCCTGGCGATCCTGATACCGGTGGCCGGAATGATGCTCAGGAACTCGAAGGGCGATCTTCCGCGGTGGTACTTCTGGCTCTTGTCCGTGGTCGCCCTGGCCCTGGTCGCTTGCGTGGGCTGCACGCAGTTGCTGTGAGGGGAATCCATGCGGAACGGTAAGACCGTAGGCGCTTTCGGAGTCGTGCTGCTCGCCGGAGCTGCGACCTTCGCGCTGCCCGGTGTGACGCTCTGCGGCGGCTCGGCCGCAGGAAGCCTCCTCGCCGCCGGCGCGCCGGCGGCGACCGCGGTGGCCGTCTACACGTCCATGACCCGCGAGCGGAAGCCGAAGGCGGCGCCGGCCGGCCCGGCTGCGGAGGCCGTGGCCCAGATCCAGGGCCTGTCCCAGGGCGTCGTCGCCGAGTGACCCACGTCCCGGGCTGCCGCACCGGCCCGGGACGGGGTGGGTCAGGAGCCGACGATCAGGGTTTTGACGACCGCCAGAGCCATCGCGCGTTCGCCGTCGGCGTTGGGGTGGACGGGGATGGCGGGGCGTTCGGGGCGGACGTAGAGGCCTTCGACGTAGCGGTCCTCGAAGGGGCGGCAGGCGTCGTGGTCCGCCGTGGTGGCGTTGGTGTTGACGTAGAGGGCGTCGTGGGCGACGGCCTGGCGGCGGAGCATGGCGTTCAGGTGGCGGATGACGCCGCGCAGGTAGGGGATGTCACCGTCGGCGATGCGCAGGGAGGTGCGGCAGCCGGCGATGTCGTCGCCGATCACCGCGGGGTAGCCGACGACGGCGATCCGGGCGTGCGGGGCGCGCTGGTGGATGGCTCGGAGGATGTCGGCGACCTTGGGCGCGGTCTGTTCGATGCGCTGTTCCAGCTCGTCCGTGCCGCTGCCGGTGAAGTAGCGCTGGCAGGGGTTGTCGGTGGGGACGGGCTTCGGCCAGGCGTGGGCGCAGCGGAGGATGATCTCGCCGAAGCCGATGTCGTTGCCGCCGATGCCCAGGGTGACCAGGGCGGTGGACGAGTCGATCGCGTCGAGCTGGGGCGTCGTCCCGGGGCGTCCGGGTTGCGGTCGCCACATGTCCTGGGTGACGGCCCCGCCGCAGCTGGCGTCGGTGAAGCGGGTGACGCCCAGCCATTCCTTCAGGAGTGACGGGTAGTTGGCGTTCGAGCGGCCGCAGGTCACGTTCACCTGGGTGGGGATGGAGGGGCCCGAGGTGAAGGAGTCGCCCAGGGCGACGTAGCGGGCGCTCCGGAGGCCGGGCCCGGGGGCGGCGGTGGCGGTCGCGGGGGTGAGGAAGCCGGCGGCCAGGGCCGCGGCGGTGCCCAGGGCGGCCAGGGTTAATCGCAGCCTGCTGCGTGCGGTGCGGAGCATGGGTCCTCCTCGGTAGGGACGGGGTCGTCCGTCGCGGGCGACAGACTCGGGGCCGGTGGGGAGGGCGTCAATCATGCGTCCGGCGTGGCGGACGCTTGTGACCGGATACCGGACACAGGACGGCCGGGACGCCGGGCTTGACGAAAGGGCCCTGGAACGTCCCGGTCCGGTCACGGCTGTCACCGGACGGGCCCGGCGGCGCATCAGGGGCGTCCGGGAGGCCGCTCCGGCTTCTGGCATGGGCAGATCAGGGCCTAACGTCCTCCGCGAAGATCAATTCCATGAACGGGGGACACGAAAGTGTTGAAGAAGTACGCGGCCAAGGCCGGTCTCGTGGTCGGCACCGCCGCCCTGGTCGCGGGCGGACTGGGCGGTACCGCCAACGCCGCCGAGGGCGCCGGCTACGTCGGCTACGGCCACACCACCTCCGGTTCGGCCGTCTGGTGCGTGCAGCACCAGGTCAACAGCATTGCCGCCAAGGTGGGCCGGGCGCAGGTCGCCGAGGACGGCAAGTGGGGCCCGCGGACGGACGCCCAGGTGCGGTGGTACCAGAGCTGGGTCGGCCTCGACAGTGACGGCGTCGTCGGCCCGCGGACCGGCGACTACCTGCTTGCCTACGGTGACCAGTACTACGGCGGCCTGAACGGCTACTGCACCTCCCTCATCCCGAGCGACTCCAGCCTCGGCGGCTTCTACGTCCACACCCGCCTGGACTGAGGCAACAGCAACAGCACAGATACAGACAGCGACGACCCGGCCGGTTGGGGACGGCCGGATCGTCGGCGTATCAGAACACCGTCGTCACGACACCGTCGTCACGACCGTCACGACGCCTTCCGCCACACCGGCGTGAGCAGCGTCAGGTGCGCCGGGCCCGGGCGGCTCGGGCGCCGGGTGCGGGGGGCGGCGGGGCGGGCCGGCTGCCACGGGATGCCGCGGCGCTTGGCCGCGTACATGGCCTCGTCCGCGCCGCGCAGCAGGTCGGAGAGGCCGGCTCCGGGGTGGTCGGCCGTGCGGGACAGGCCGATGGAGGCGCGGGGCGCGAGGGTGGCGGTCCCGGCGTCGAGCGGGGCGGACAGCCGGGCCGACAGGCAGCGCATCTCGGCGTCGGGGTCGGCCTCCGGTGCCAGCCGGACCAGCGCGGTGAACTCGTCGCCGCCCAGGCGGGCGGCGAAGCCGCCGCGTTCCTTGCACCAGGCGGACAGGCGCCGGCCGACGGCCGCGATGACCCGGTCGCCGGCCTCGTGGCCGTGGGTGTCGTTGATCTGCTTGAAGCCGTTGAGGTCGAGCAGCAGTACGGCGGTGTGCGGATGCCGCAGCGCCCGCAGGGCGCGGGGCGTGAACTCCTCGCGCCGCATCAGCCCGGTGAGCCGGTCGGTGCGGGCGGCCCGCAGGCGGCGCAGGAGGACGAGCGCGTGGGCGGCCCAGCCGAGGGTGGGGAGGGCGACGGGCAGGACCTGGGTTATGAGGTTCATCGGGCACCTTCCTGTGCGGTCGACGGTCGGTCGGTACGGACCGGTGGGCACGGCCGCGCGGCGGTGCGATGGAGGGTGTTGCCAGGGATGTTGTGAGGGCGTTGCGAGGGGAGTTGCGAGAGACGGGTCGAGTAAGGCGAGGGGCTGCAGTGCCAGTTGGGGTACCTGCGGGTCCCGATGGCATCCGGGTCGCAGGTGACGGCGCGGCCGAGCGGCGGCCCGGTCGCGCCGTCGCGGGACCTGGCGGCCGCGAGCGGCCGACAGGGGCGGGCGGTGGACCGGGCCGTCATTGCTGGACGTCCCCGTTTCCGGTGGCGCGGAGCCGGTCCGTCACCTTCGAAGTGAAGCGAAAAGACGTTTTTCGGGGGCAGTTGGGCCGAAACCGATGGGCGATCCGGGGGAGTTTCCCCGGCCGCGGGCCGGCGCTGCCGAAACGGTTCGCCTCTTGGTGCGCATGGGGCGAGAGCGGGCGGAGAGGGCGTCGGTGCGCGGCGTTTCCGTGGGGTCAGTGTTTAGGTCGGGAATCTCATGCTTGCGAGGGAATGCGGAGAGTCGGTGGGTTCGGTGTGGATCCGGTGGGCAAGTCTGAAGTCGCGACGTCGACAAATCGCCGCGGCGGCCGGCCAACCGCTGGGCACGATCGAGTAGTTCGTTCGAATCGAGTCGTTCGTTCGAGCAGTTCCTTCTGGAGGAAGTGACATGGCAAGCACCCGCACTGCCGCCCGCATCTTCGCCGCCCTGACCGCCCTGCCGATGGCCGCCCTGCTCTTCGCCGGCGTCGCCACGGCCGACGACCACGGCCAGCTGGCCAACCGCGGCGCGAACGCGGCCGCCGCCGACATCGTGGGCAGCGGCGTCGGGGGGAGCAACCACGGCAACAGCACCACGGCGCAGCAGCTCGCGACAGGTGCGGGCGCCACGGCACAGGCGAACACCGCCAGCATTCTCAGTCCCGGGCAGCACGGGCACAACGTGATCCAGCAGGAGAACATCAGGATCACCTTCACCAGAATGTGGTGAGCCCTGCGGCCCCCCGCGCCCCGGGGGTGACAGCAGGGTGACGTGGTGAGAGAGGACTGGGTCTGTACGAACCGCGCGGCGGCACTCCGGTGCCGCCGCGCGGCGTTGTGCCCGCCGCCCGCCCCACCATGCCTTGACAGCCCCCGTGACCTGACGGACAGTCAGAAATCGTGAGCGACGACGACCTGTTCGCGCGCCTGCGGTCCTACGAAGGGTGCCCCGCCGCCTCCGGCACCGGCCGGTACCCGGTGAACACCGCCATGATCAGCCACTGGTGCGAGGTCATGGGCGACCCCGACCCCGACGCCACCCCCGACCCCGCCCACGAGGGGCCCACCGCCGTCGCCCCACCCGCCATGCTGCAGGCGTGGATCATGCCGGGCCCCACCACCGCCCCCGGCGCGGGCCCGCAGCGCTCCGCCGCGTACGGCGAGCTGCTCGCCCTCCTCGACGCCGCCGGCTGCACCGCCGTCGTGGCCACGGACTGCGAGCAGGAGTACCTGAGGCCCCTGCACCCCGGCGATGTGATCACCTTCGACTCCGTGATCGAACAGATCTCGCCGCGCAAGACCACAAGCCTCGGCACCGGCCACTTCGTCACCACCCGCACCGAGATCCGTGCGAACGGCGAGCCGGCCGCCACCCACCGCTTCCGCATCCTGAAGTACCGCCCGCACCATGCGGCGGACGCTTCCCGGCGCCCCCGCCCCGTCGTCGACCGCGACAACGCCGGCTTCTGGGAGGGCGTGGCCGAGAACCGGCTGCTCCTCCAGCGCTGCACGGCCTGCGACCGCCTGCGCTTCCCCTGGGGTCCCGGATGCCCGGACTGCGGCTCGGACCGGTGGGAGACAGCAGAGGCGTCCGGCGCCGGCACGGTGCATTCGTACGTCGTCGTGCACCATCCCCCGCACCCGGCCTTCGCACCGCCGTACGCCGTCGGCCTGGTCGAACTCGCCGAAGGGGTACGGATGATCAGCACCGTCACCGGCGCCGGGCCCGCGGAGCTGCGCATCGGCATGCCGGTCGAGCTGGAGTTCGCGCGGGCGTACGGGCCGGGGGACGCCCAGCAGCTGCCCTTCTTCCGTGCCCGCCACCAGCGCGACAGCCGCCAGGACGCCCCGTGCCGGGAGGACGCCCCGTGCCGCCAGGACGCCCCGTGAAGCCCGGCGACGAGCTGCCGCCGCTCGTCGTCCCCGTCACGCGCACCCTGATCGTCGCGGGTGCGCTCGCCGGCCGGGACTTCAAGGACGTGCACCACGACGTCGAGGCCGCCCGCGCCGCGGGGGCGCCGGACATCTTCATGAACATCCTCACCACCCAGGGCCTGGTGGGCCGCTACCTCGCCGAGCGCCTCGGCCCCGGCGCCGTCCTGCGCCGCCTCGCCGTGCGCCTGGGGGTGCCCAACTACCCCGGTGACACCCTCACCCTGACCGGAATAATTACCTCCACATGTGATGACGAACGGACCGCCGACGTCACCTTCACGGGCACCAACAGCCTCGGCCGTCACGTCACCGGTACCGCCACCCTCGTCCTGCCCGCCTCCGGGGGTGCCCCATGAGCCGTCGCGTCGCCATCGCCGGTATCGGCGCCACCGCCTTCACCAAGGACTCCGGCCGCAGCGAACTGGCCCTGGCCGCCGAGGCCGTGCGCGCCGCCCTCGCCGATGCCGGCCTCGCGCCCGCCGACGTCGACGGCCTGGTGACGTTCACCATGGACACCAGCCCCGAGATCGCCGTGGCCCGGGCCACCGGCATGGGGGAGCTGTCCTTCTTCTCCCGCGTCCACTACGGCGGCGGCGCCGCCTGCGCGACCGTGCTGCAGGCGGCCCTGGCCGTCGCCTCGGGCGCGGCGGAAGTGGTCGTCTGCTACCGGGCGTTCAACGAGCGATCCGGCCGCCGCTTCGGCGCCGGTCTCTCGCAGCGTGCGCCCTCCACCGAGGGCGTGGCGCTGGGCTGGGGGATGCCGTACGGGCTGCTCACGCCGGCGTCCTGGGCGGCCGTGCAGGCGCGCCGCTACCTGCACGTCCACGGGCTGGAGCCGGAGGTGTTCGGGCACGCCGCCGTCACCGCCCGCCGGCACGCGGCCCGCAATCCGGCGGCGTACTTCCACGGCCGGCCCCTGACCCTCGCCGAGCACGCCGCGTCCCGCTGGATCGTGGAGCCGCTGCGGCTGCTGGACTGCTGCCAGGAGACCGACGGCGGGCAGGCGCTCGTCGTCACCGGCCTCGAACGGGCCCGTGCGCTGCGGCATCCGCCCGCCGTCGTGCTCGCCGCCGCGCAGGGCGCGGCCCGCGGGCAGGAGCAGATGACGAACTTCTACCGCGAGGACATCACGGGTCTGCCCGAGTCGCGTGGAGTGGCCGAGCGGTTGTGGCGCACGAGCGGATTGCGGCCGGCGGATGTCGACGCCGCCGTTCTGTACGACCACTTCACGCCCCATGTCCTCATGCAGCTGGAGGAGTTCGGCTTCTGCGGCCCGGGCGAGGGCGGTGCGTTCCTCGCGGCGGACGCGTTGCCGGTCAACACGCACGGCGGCCAGCTCGGCGAGGCGTACCTGCACGGGATGAACGGCATCGCCGAGGGCGTACGGCTGTTGCGCGGCACGTCGGCGAACCAGGTGCCGGGTGCCGGACGCGTGCTCGTCACCGCCGGAAGCGGTGTTCCCACGTCGGGGCTCATTCTCGGCGCAGACGGATGAACGGCTGGGCGTGTCAGCGCGGGGCCGCCCCGCACGGCGCCCAGGCTCGCCGTTATGTACCGACGGAGAAAGATCATCGGATATCTCGTCGCCCTGTTGGCGGCAGTCGCCCAGGTGCCGGCCGCGGCCGCGCCGGGCGACGCCGTTCCGGACACCCGGCCCGTCGTCTACCGGGGCAAGGGCTTCGACACCTGCCAGGCGCCGCCGCTGACCACGCTCAGCGCCTGGGGGGAGGAGTCCCCGTACGGAGCCGTCGGCGTCTACTACGCCGGGCGGGCCCGCGCCTGCCCGAACCAGCACTACCTCAGCCACCGCTGGCTCACCGGCGCCCGCGACCTGGGCTGGCGGGTGCTGCCGGTGTACGTCGGCTCGCAGTCGCCGTGCGCGCGGGCGAACAGCAAGCGGTACTACCCCATCGGCGACTACCCCGAGGAGCAGGGCGTCGACGAGGGCCGCGATGCCGTGGACACCGCGGCCGACCTGGGTATCGCCCCCGGCAGCGCGCTCTATCTGGACATGGAGGCGTACGACTACAAGGACGAGGACTGCGGCGGCGCCACCTTGGACTTCATCCGCGCCTGGAGCGCCACGGTCGACCGTCAGGGCTACCTCCCCGGCCTCTACAGCAGCGCCGAGTCGGGCGTACGGCACATGGTGCTGGCCCGCCGGGACGGGCTGGACGACCTGCCGGAGGTGCTGTGGTTCGCGCGCTGGAAGGTTCCGGCGTCCACCGATCACGAGCGTGTCCTGCCCTCGGGGGCCTGGCAGCCGCACCGCCGCATCCACCAGTACGCGGGGAACGTGAGCGAGACGTACGGTGGCCGGAAGCTGACCATCGACCGCAACGCGATCGACGCCCCCGTGGCGATCATCCGCTGAATCGATTCCTCATATCCTCGTACGGTCTCCGTCCGATGTCCGTCCGATCTCCGTCCGGCCGCGCCCCGCGGAGCGCCTTACGTCGCTGTCTCCTCCCCCTCCAGGAGGTGGGGACACCCCCACCGCTACGACCTGAGGGTGACCGAGCTTCGGCACCTGCGGCCGATACGCCGGAGGCGCCCGCGCTCCTAGCGTTGAGGGCATGACAGTGACCTCGACGTCCGTGTGCACCAGCGCCTCCACCGCCGCCGTGTACCCGTCGTTCTCCTCCTACGTCCGGGCCCGCGGCCCGGTGCTGCAGCGCACCGCCCGTTCGCTGACCTCGAACCCGTGCGACGCCGAGGACCTGCTGCAGACGGCGCTCACCAAGACCTACCTGGCCTGGGACCGCATAGCCGACCACCGCGCCCTCGACGGCTACGTCCGCCGGGCGCTGGTGAACACCCGCACCTCGCAGTGGCGCAAGCGGCGCATCGACGAGTACCCCTGCGAGGAGCTCCCCGAGCGCGAGGCGACCGCGGCCGCGGACCCCGCCGAGCAGCAGGCGCTGCGGGATGCGATGTGGCGCGCGGTGCACCGGCTGCCCGCCCGCCAGCGGGCCATGGTCGTCCTCAGGTATTACGAGGACATGACCGAGGTGCAGACCGCCGAGCTGCTCGGCGTCTCGGTGGGCACGGTCAAGAGCGCGGTCTCGCGGGCCCTGGGCAAGCTCCGCGAGGACCCGGAGCTGGCGCACGCCGCATAGCGTCGCAGGGCCCCCTGATACCGGCCCTGTCAACGGAATGTGTCGGAGTCGTTGCTTCCGGCTAGTGACTTACCGCCGGACACCCCAGCAGAATCACCGGGAACTGCCCCTCGCGCGACGACGCGCGCACCAGTCGGGAGGCCCCGGTGCAGAGCACGATGCAGGACGTACCGCTCACGGTCACGCGGATCCTGGCCCACGGGTCGACGGTCCACGCCGGCGCGAAGGTCACGACCTGGACGGGTGACGGCGCACCGGAGCGGCGCACGTTCGCCGAGGTCGGACGCCGCGCCACGCGCCTGGCCCATGCCCTGCACGGGCTCGGCGTGCGCGAGGGCGAACCGGTGGGCACCCTCATGTGGAACAACGGGGACCACCTGGAGGCGTACCTCGCCATCCCCTCCATGGGCGCGGTCCTGCACACCCTCAACCTGCGGCTGCCCGCCGAGCAGCTCGCCTGGATCGTCCGGCACGCCGCCGACCGCGTGGTCGTCGTCAGCGGCTCGCTGCTGCCGCTGCTCGCCCCCCTGCTGCCGCACCTGGAGTGCATCGAGCATGTCGTCGTCTCCGGCGCGGGCGACCCCTCCGTCCTGGCCGGCTGCCGGCCGCAGGTGCACGCGTACGAGGAGCTGATCGCCGGGCACCCGGACGACGCGTACCCGTGGCCCGAGCTGGACGAACGGCAGGCCGCGGCGCTGTGCTACACCTCCGGCACCACCGGCGAGCCGAAGGGCGTGGTCTACAGCCACCGCTCGGTCTACCTGCACGCGATGGAGGTCAACGCGGCGGCGTCCTTCGGCCTGACGCCCGCCGAGATCTGTCTTCCCGTGGTCCCGATGTTCCACGTCAACGCCTGGGGGCTGCCGCACGCGGCCTTCATGGCCGGGTCGTCGCTGCTGATGCCCGACCGCTTCCTGCAGCCGGCCCCGCTCGCGGAGATGATCGAGGCCGAGCGGCCGACCGTGACGGCGGGCGTGCCCACCATCTGGCAGGGGCTGCTGGCCGAGCTCGTGGCCAAGCCGCGGGACGTGTCCTCGCTGCGCACCGTGATCAGCGGCGGTTCGGCGTGCCCGCCCTCGCTGATGAAGGACTTCGAGGACAAGCTCGGCCTCACGCTCGTGCAGGCCTGGGGCATGACCGAGACCTCCCCGCTCGGCACCGTCGCCTACCCGCCCGCCGGGCTGGACGCCGAGGCGGCCTGGCCCTACCGGATCACCCAGGGCCGGGTGCCGGCCTCCGTCGAGGCACGGCTGGTGGGCCCGAGCGGCGAGGTGCTGCCCTGGGACGGCCGGTCGGCCGGCGAACTGGAGGTCCGCGGCCCCTGGATCGCGGGCGCGTACCACGGGGGAGCGGACGGCGAACCGCAGCGCCCCGAGGACAAGTTCAGTCCGGACGGCTGGCTGCGCACCGGCGACGTCGGCACGATCACCCCCGACGGCTTCCTGACGCTCACCGACCGCGCCAAGGACGTGATCAAGTCCGGCGGCGAGTGGATCTCCTCCGTCGAGCTGGAGAACCACCTGATGGCCCACCCCGGGATCGCGGAGGCCGCCGTGATCGGCGTGCCGGACGAGAAGTGGGGCGAGCGCCCCCTGGCCGCCGTCGTCCTGCGCGACGGAGTCCCCGCCGACTTCGAGGGCCTGCGCGCCTTCCTCGGCGACCGCGTCGCCCGCTGGCAGCTGCCGGAGAGGTGGACGACGGTGGCGGCGGTGCCGAAGACGTCGGTGGGCAAGTTCGACAAGAAGGTGCTGCGCAAGCAGTACGCGGACGGGGACCTGGTGGTGACGGTCCTGGGCGGGTAGCCCCGCCGGCGGCCGCAGTCGCCCCCTGAGGGCCCGGGGCGAAGTCCCGGGCCCTCAGGCGCGCACGCGCCGTTCCGCCAGCGCGCCGCCGACCCAGCCGACGGTCACCCACACCGCCGAGATCGCGCACACGCCCGCCCAGCCCCACCGGCCGAACGCCGGCCCGGCCAGCGCCGACGCCGCCGCGCCACCGATGAACGCGGCGACGACGTAAGCCGTGTTGGCCACCGCCGGCCGCTCCGTGGCGCCGAGCGCCCGCGTCTGGTTGGCGACCTGACCGGCCATCAGTCCGGCGTGGATGAGCACCGCACCCGCGCACAGCGCGGCCATCATGTGCTCGCCGAGCAGGAACAGCGGTACGGCCAGCGCGCTCGCCCCGTACGCGACCGCGACGACCCGGCGCGGCCCGAAGCGGTCGACGAGAGTGCCGGAGACGGGCGCGACCGCGGTGGAGACGAGACCGAAGAGGCCGAAGAGGCCGGCCGTGCCGAGCGAGACGCGGTACGGGCCGGAGGCGTCGGTCAGCAGCAGCGTCAGCGAGGTCCACAGGGCGCTCCAGGACCCGAACAGCCCGGCCTGACGCAGGCATGCGGCGCGCAGCTGCGGCGAGGAGAGGAAGAGACCGGGCAGCGCGGCGATGCCCCGGAACGGGTTGCCGGAGCGGCGCGGCCGGGTCTCCGCCGGCAGCATGAGGGCGGTGAGCAGGCCGACCGCCACGGTCAGCGCCGCGGCCCCCCAGAACACCGCCCGCCAGCCGAACGCCTGGCCCGCCAGGCCGCCGACCACCCGGGCCGCGACGATGCCGGTGAACAGGCCGGCCACCACGGCGGCCACGTGCCGCGCGCGCCGCTCGGCGGGGGCGCGCTCGGCGACGAGCGGGACGAGCAGCTGCGGGACGACCGTCGCGGCGCAGGAGACGAGGATCGCGGCGGCGAGCGCCGGCAGCCCGGGCGCGAGGGCGGCGGCGACCAGGGCCGCGCCGGCCACGGCGGACAGCCCGCCGACGAGCCGCCGCCGGTCGGCCGTGTCGCCGAGCGGGGCGAAGAGCAGCAGGCCGACGGCGTAGCCGAGCTGGGCGACGGAGGCGATCCAGCCGGCCGCTTCCGGGGTGGTGCCGAAGTCGGTGGCTATGAGGCGCAGCAGCGGTGCGGCGAGGTAGATGTTCGCCGCGGTGACCGCCGTGCACAGCGCGATGACGGCGAGCAGGGTGCCGGAGCTGCGGTCCGGGCGGACGGGCGCGGACGGCGTCGTCCCCCTGGGTGCGGCGGTGGCCGGGGTGGTGGTCGGCATTGGGTGGGCGCTCCCCCTGAGGCGTAACCAACTGGTTGGTTGTGACGGTCGACATGAATGTGGCAGGCACGTACAAGCGCTGTCAACCAAATGGTTGGTTACTCTGTTCCCATGGCAGGAGTCAGGGATCCCGAGGCCACCAAGGCCCGCATCTTCGAAGCGGCCACCGCCGAGTTCGCCGCTTTCGGCATCGCCGGCGCCCGCATCGACCGCATCGCCCGCGAGGCGCGGGCGAACAAGCAGCTGATCTACGCCTACTTCGGCAACAAGGCCGAGCTCTTCTCCCAGGTCCTCGAAAAGCGCCTGATCGAACTCGCCGCCGCCAACCCCGTCGACGCCGAGGACCTCGAGGGCTGGATCGACCGGCTCATGGAGTACCACGCGGCCCACCCCGAGCTCATCAGGCTCGTCTTCTGGGAAGGCCTGGAGTACGGCACCGGCGGCATCCCGCACGAGGCCGAGCGCCGCCGCCACTACGAGGGCAAGGTCGCCGCCTTCGCCGAGGCCCAGGCCAAGGGCGTCATCGACGACCGGATCCCACCCGCCGACCTGCTGTTCATGATGATCGCCCTCGCCTCCTGGCCGACCGTGCAGCCGCAGATGCGCCGCATCATCGTCGGCGAACGCGACGAGGACGTCGAGCGCCTGCGCGCCTCCGTACGGACGGCGGCCCACCGCATCACCAGCGGCTAGGCCACGGCGGTGCCGCGCCCCTCACGGGGCGCTGCACGGTCCGCCGGCGGTCAGTTGGTGCCGATCTTCGCCAACAGGTCGACGATCCGCCCCTGCACGTCCGCACTCGTCGAGCGCTCGGCCAGGAACAGCACCGTCTCGCCCGACGCCAGCCGCGGCAACTGCGAGGGGTCGATGTCGGCCGAGGTGTACACCACCAGCGGCGTACGGCCCAGCACGCCGTTGCCGCGCAGCCAGTCCACGATGCCGGCGCGCCGGCGGCGCACCTGCATCAGGTCCATCACCACCAGGTTCGGCCGGGTCTGCCCCGCGAGCTGTACGGCCTCCGAATCCGTCGCCCCGCACACCACGTGCATGCCGCGCCGCTCCAGCGTCGCCGTCAGCGCATTCGCGATCGGCTCGTGCTCCTCGATCAGCAGCACCCGCGGCGGATGCATCTCGCTGTCCCGCGGCGCCAGCGCCTTCAACAGGACGGCCGGGTCGGCACCGTAGGCGGCCTCCCGCGTCGCATGCCCCAGACCCGCCGTCACCAGCACCGGCACCTCCGCCGCCGTCGCCGCCTCCCGCAGCGACTGCAGCGCCGTCCGGGTGATCGGACCGGTCAGCGGATCGACGAACAGCGCAGCCGGATACGCGGCCTTCTGCTCGTCCACCTCCTCGCGCGAATGCACGATCACCGGACGGTAGCCGCGCTCCGTCAGCGCCTTCTCCGTCGCCTCGTCCGGCGCCGGCCACACCAGCAGGCGGCGCGGATTGTCCAGCGGCTCCGGCGGCAGCTCGTCGTCCATCGGCGGCCGCACCGCCTCCACGACCTCGACCGCACCGTCCGGACCGTCCAACGGCTCCGGGCCCTCGGCACCCTCGTCCGGCGCCCCGACCGCGAACGCCTTGCCCTCCGGCGAACCCAGCGGCTGCGGCCGCACCGGCGCCGCCGCGGCCGCCGCCTGGGCCTGCGCCTCACGATCGCCCTCGGCCGGATTCGCCAGCCTGCGACGCCGGCCCGAACCGGCCGTGGGCGTACCCGCCGCCGGCGTGTCACCCGCACCCGGGCCCTGACCCAGCGTCCGCACACTGATCGGCCGCGCCGCGGGCGCCGCCGGCGCGGGTGCCGCCGCACCCGGCTCCTCCGCGAGCGCCCGCCGCGCCCGGCGCCGCCCCGTGGGCTGCGCCGGCGGCACGGACGCCCCCGCCAGGTCGTACAACTCCGCCGGATCCGCGCCGCCCTGCGCCGGGCCCTCGGCCGGCGGCATGGCGAACGCGGTGCGCTCCACCGCCGGTTCGGCCGTCGCCTGCCCCGGAATCTGCGCCTCGGGCACGGCCTCGGCCAGCGCCCGCCGTGCCCGCCGCCCCGTCGGCGCCTCCGCCGCGTCCACGGCCTCCGGCGCCGCATCCCGCCGCGCCCGGCGCCCGGTGGGCGCGGACTGAGCCGGCACGAGACCGCTGCCGCCCTGCTCGTCCTCCACCTCGGCCCGCGCCGGCCCGCGCCGCCGCCCGGTGGGCCGTGCACCGCCGGCGCCGGGGGCGCCGAATGCCTCGTGGTCCGCAGGACCGCTCTCCGGGCCGGGCGCGCCGTCGACCTCGGACCCGCCGTGGCCCGCAGGGCCGTTGCTCCGGCCGGCGCCGGGTACGCCGTTGACGTCCGCAGCCCCGGGGCCGGGGGTGGCACCCGGTACGGCGTGGGCGCCGCCCGGTGCGCCCGTGTCGTCGCCGGCCATCTCGAACGGAGCTGCCGCGTTGTCGAGCCCGCCGTGCGGGCCCTGGGCGGCGGCCGGGTCGCCCGCCGCGGCACCGGGCAGCGCAATGGGGCCCTCGAAGCCGCCACGCCGACCGTCACCGCTCGGGGCGTCGCCCCCGTTGCGCCGCCGGCCGCGCCCGGGCGCGGGAGCCTCACCGGCGCCCTCCGGCGTACCCACGCCGTCGCCCGTGGGAACCCCCGGAGCGAAAAGGCGGTTCGGGGCGCCCGCAGCGCCGGCGTCGCCACCGGCGGAATCCGCGGGAAGGGGGAAGCCGTTGGGGCCACCGGCCGCACCGGGTGCGCCACCCGCGGGGCCCGCGGGACCGGGGAAGCCGCTCGGGCCGCCCGCCGGGCCGTTGCCGTGCCGGCTGGCGTGTGGGGCCGGGCCGCCGTCCGGCGTGGCCGTGCCCTCGCCGGGGGTGGGCCCGGGCATGGGGAAGCCGTTAGGACCGCCGGCCGCAGGGCCCGCCGGCATGGGGAAGCTGTTCGGTCCGCCCGCCGCCCGGGGTGCCGGATCTGTGCCGTCACCCGCCGGGACCGGGAAGCCGTTGGCGTGCCCGCCGGGACCGCGCTCCGTCACGCCTGCGTCGTCAGCCGCGGGCCCCGCCGGCATGGGGAAGCCGTTGGAGTTGCCGGCCGGGCCGTTGCCGTGCCGGCCGGCGTGTGGGGCCGGGCCGCCGTCCGGCGTGCCTGTGCCCTTGCCGGGGGTGGGCCCGGGCATGGGGAAGCCGTTGGGACCGCCGGCCGCGCGGGGTGCCGGACCTGCGCCGTCACCCGCCGGGACCGGGAAGCCGTTTCCGCCGCCGGCAGCACCGAGACCGTGGCCTGCGCCGTCGCCCACCGGAATCGGGGAGCCGTTGGAGCCACCGGCCGCACCGGGTGCGCCACCCGCGGAGCCCGCCGGGACCGGGAAGCCGTTCGGGCCACCGGCCACGCCGGGGCCCTGGCCTGCGCCGTCGCCCGCCGTACCGCGACCGTGGCCCGCGCCGCTACCCGCGGGCACCGCGAAGCCGTTCCCGCCGCCCGCGGCACCGCGGCCCTGGCCCGTGCCGTCGCCCGCAGGCCCCGCGGGAACCGGGAAGCCGTTGGGGCCGCCGGCCGCGCCGGCGCCTGGCCCTGCGCCGTCACCCGTCGGAACGGGGAAGCTGTTGGGGCCGCCGGCCGCGCCGGGGCCCTGGCCTGCGCCGTCGCCCGCCGTACCGCGACCGCGGCCCGCGTCGCTACCCGCGGGCCCCGCGGGCACAGGGAAACCGTTCCCGCCGCCGCGGCCCTGGCCCGCGCCATCGCCCGCAGGCCCCGCCGGTACCGGGAAGCCGTTCGGCCCGCCGGCCGCGCCGGCGCCCGGCCCCGCGCCGTCACCCGCCGGAACGGGGAAGCCGTTCGGGCCACCCGCCGCACCGCGGCCCTGCCCCGCGCCGTCGCCCGCCGGTACTGGGAAGCCGTTCGGCCCACCGGCCGCGCCGGCACCCGCCCCCGTGCCGTCGCCCGCCGGTACTGGGAAGCCGTTCGGCCCACCGGCCGCACCGCGACCCTGCCCCGCGCCGTCGCCCGCAGGCCCCGCCGGTACCGGGAAGCCGTTCCCGCCGTCCGTCGTGCGGGGTGCCGTGCCGTCGCCGCCCGCAGGGGCCCCCGCAACCGGGGAGCGCCCCGTGCCGACGGCCCCCGGCGCCTCCGGCGCCGTGCCGCGTCCCCGCTGGGTCGGCAGCGGCATGACCGTCGTCAGATTCTCCGTGTCGGGGCCGCGCCGGTCCGCCGGGGGCGGGACCGGGCCGGCCTCGGCCGAGAGCGGTACTTCGAGGACGTAGGCGCGGCCGCCCGCCGCGCCCGGTACGTCGTGGGTCTGCAGGACGCCGCCGTGCCGGCGCACGATGCCGCGGACGAGCGGGCCGTGGACGGGGTCGCCGCCGGGGTGCGGGCCGCGGACCTCGATGCGGACGACGTCGCCGCGTTGGGCGGCGGCGACGACGATCGTGGAGTCGCCGGTGCGGACGGCGCCGGGCGCAGCCGCGCCGGTGGCGTCGACGCCGGCGACGTCGGCGATGAGGTGGGCGAGCGCCTGGGCGAACCGCGTGGAGTCGATCTCGGCCTCGATGGCGGGCGCGTGCACCGCGAACTGTGCGCGGCCGGGGCCGATGAGGTCGACGGCGCCCTCGACGCCGGCGGAGACGACGTCGTCGAGGGAGACCTTCTCGCGGTCGAGGTCGTCCTGGCCGGCGTCGAGTCGCTGGTAGGCGAGGACGTTGTCGACGAGGGTGGCCATGCGGCCGTAGCCGGCGGCGAGGTGGTGGAGGATCTGGTTGGCCTCGGGCCACAGCTGGCCGGCGGGGTCGTCGGCGAGGGTGCCGAGTTCGGCGCGGAGTTGGTCGAGGGGGCCACGCAGGGAGGATTCGACGAGGCCGAGCAGCTGCTGGTGGCGGGCGGCGAGGGCGTCGTAGGGGCGCCGGTCGGTGAAGGTCATGACGGCGCCGACGAGCTGTTCGCCGTCGCGTACGGGCGCGGTGGTGAGGTCGACGGGGACGGCCCGGCCGTCCTTGGCCCACAGGACCTGGCCGCGCACCCGGTGCTTGCGCCCGGAGCGCAGGGTGTCGGCGATGGGCGATTCCTCGTAGGGGAAGGGCGTGCCGTCGGGGCGGGAGTGGTGGATGAGGGGGTGCAGTTCGCGGCCGCCGAGGTCGCTGGCGCGGTAGCCGAGGATCTGTGCGGCGGAGGGGTTGACGAGGACGACCTTGCCGGCGGTGTCGACGCCGACGACGCCTTCGGCGGCGGCGCGCAGGATCATCTCGGTCTGGCGCTGCTGGCGGGCGAGTTCGGCCTCGGTGTCGAGGGTGCCGGTGAGGTCGCGGACGACGAGCATGAGGAGTTCGTCGTCGTAGGAGCCGTTGGGTTCGGCGTAGGGGGTGCGCCCGTCCTCGAGGTTGGCGCTGGTGACCTCGACGGGGAACTGTGTGCCGTCGGTGCGCCGGGCGATCATGCGGGTGGGCTTGGTGCGTCCGCCGTCGGCCTCGGCGCGCGGGGGGCGCAGGCCGCCGGGGATGCGCCGGGAGTCGAACTCGGGGAGGAGGTCGAGCAGGCCGCGTCCGACGAGTCCCGTGCCGGGCACCTCGAAGGTCTCGAGCGCGATGTGGTTGGCGTTGACGACCGTGCCGTTGCAGTTGACGAGCAGCAGGGCGTCCGGCAGCGCGTCGAGTATGGCTGCGAGGCGAGCAGCGCCTCGGGATGGCCTGCTGCTCACGACGACGCTTCCTCCCTGGTTACCGCTGCTTGCCGACCGCTCGGGGCGGGTTCGTACCGCTTCGTACCGCGCCCGGGCATGTCATCGAGGGGAAGTCTACGGGCTGCCGTGGCGGGCGCTACTGCGGATGACGGGTGTGATGACGGGTGTGCCGAGGGGGTCCGGGGGACCCCTCAGGAGCGTTGCGGGCAGGCCGGACATGCCCCTCGTGTCCGCCTTCGTGGGGACGTCGGGGTCACTTCCGGAATGTTTGCGCGGAGGTTTTCTTCGGCAAGCCCTTCGAGTCCCCGAACAGAAGGGAGAACCGGTTCCAGCGGGCGATCTCGCAGCCGTTGGTCCGGTTGAACTCGGCGTCGACGGGCCGCCCGGCCCAGGTGCCGGTGACGTGGGCGCGCTGCGTGCCGCCGTACATCATCGTGCACATCTCGCCGGCCGGTACGGGGGCGAAGGGGTCCTTGGCCCAGGTCGTCTGGCCGTCGACCTGGTCGCAGGCCTCGCGGGCGCGGGGGTGGGTGCCGCCGGCGGGGTGGCAGTACAGCTCGTAGTGCGTGCCGTGCCGGACGCCGTCGGCGATGGCGATCGTCAGGTGGTCCTCGTGGTCGAGTCCGGCCGGCGGGAGCGGGGCGGCGGTGGCGCCGGGGGCGGCGAGGAGGGCGGGGGCCAGGGCCGGGAGGATCGCGGCGGTGCGAGCCAGGCGGCGAAGGGGGCGGAGCGACATGCGCGTACTCCTGGGGTGCGGGCGACGGCGGGGCCGGGCGGCCGGAACCCCGGTCGGACCCCTCACCCGCACTAACGCCCCGGAGCGCCCCGCGTTGCGCGCCGCGAACGCCTTTGCCCAGGACACCCGTCGCCCGGTACCGTAGGGGTGCGATTGGTGGCGGGCCGCAAGGCTGTGTCATCATCTGCACGCGACATCCGTGTACGCGCGGGTGAGCTGGAGGCGTCGCCTAGTCCGGTCTATGGCGCCGCACTGCTAATGCGGTTTGGGCCTTAAAGCCCATCGAGGGTTCAAATCCCTCCGCCTCCGCAGCACACGGGAAAGCCCCGGTCGTCGATTCGACGGCCGGGGCTTTTTCGATCACTGGATGACGTTTGTGCAGGTCAGGCGGGGTGTGGGGAATGGATTTCGTCTGGCGGCGAGGTTCATGTAATGTTGTTCCCGCAACGCCGACCGGCCAGGAAAACGGCCGGGAAGCCAAGCGCTCGTAGCTTAACGGATAGAGCACTTGACTACGGATCAAGAGGTTGCAGGTTCGAATCCTGCCGAGCGCACAGCCGAGTCGTCGGTCCCCGGTTTCCGGGTCCGTCTTCTCGACCGTCGCGGGGTGGAGCAGCTCGGTAGCTCGCTGGGCTCATAACCCAGAGGTCGCAGGTTCAAATCCTGTCCCCGCTACTGTGACCACAGGGCCGGTACGTTCTCGTACCGGCCCTGTGGCGTTTTTGCGCGGCCCGGTCGTCCCGCCACGCCGCGCCGGCCGATTCTCAGAAGATTCACAGAGTGCCGCAAGGCCTCTCTCACCCGGCGCTCCCACCATCGGCGCTATGACCACCGCCTCGCCCACCGGGCGCCCCCAGTTGCTGCACGACGACGGATCCCCCGTGCGCGTCCTGGTCGTCGTCGACGAGCCGGCGCTCACCGAACTGCTCTGCCTCGCCCTGCGCTACGAGGGCTGGCACGTGCGGTCGGCCGCTGCCGGCGCGGCGGCCGGTGCGGCCGCGGAGTTCCGGCCGGACGCCGTCGTCCTGGACGTGGCCCTCGCCGGCGCGGACGCGCAGGAGCTGCCGGTCCGGCTGCGCCGTGAACGGCCGGGTCTGCCGGTGCTGTTCCTGACCCCGAAGGACCCGGGCGGCGAGCGCTTCGCCGGGCTGACGGCGGGCGGGGACGACCGGGTGGCCAAGCCGTTCGGCATGGAGGAGGTCGTGGCCCGGCTGCGCGGGCTGCTGCGCCGTTCGCCCTCGCCGGCCCCCCGCGGCCGGGCGGTGCTGGTGGTGGGGGATCTGGTGCTGGACGAGGACAGCCGCGAGGTCTTCCGCGGCGGCCGGGAGATCCGCCTGACCGCGACCGAGTTCGAGCTGCTGCGCTTCTTGATGCGCAATCCGCGGCGGGTGCTGAGCAAGCCGCAGATCCTCGACCGCGTGTGGTCGTACGAGTTCGGCGGCCGGGCCAACGTCGTCGAGCTCTACATCTCCTACCTGCGCCGCAAGATCGAGGCCGATGCCCCGCCGATGATCCACACCCGTCGCGGCGCGGGCTACCTCATCAAGCCCGCCGAGCCCGCCGAGCCCGTCGTCACGACGCCCGCGGTGAGGCCCGCGGCAGGGCCCGTCAAAAAAGCGATGTACAGCGTATAGCTGCGTCTTGTACGGTGTATGAGCAATCGCGCTCGTACACCGTACAAGGGGGACCCCGCATGCCGGCGCACACTGCCAGCCAGACCGAACGGACACCACAACCCACCGCTGCGCCGCACCGGAACCCCACGCGCTGGGCCGTGCTCGCCGTCATCTGTCTCGCGCAGCTCACCGTGCTGCTGGACAACACCGTGCTCACCGTCGCGATCCCCTCCCTCACCGGCGAGATGGGGGCTTCGACGGCCGACGTCCAGTGGATGATCAACGCCTACTCGCTGGTCCAGGCCGGCCTGCTGCTCACCGCGGGCAATGCCGCCGACCGCTATGGGCGCAAGAAGATGCTGGTCACGGGCCTGGCCCTGTTCGGCCTCGGGTCACTGGCCGCCGGCCTCGCGCAGAGCACCGGCCAGCTGATCGCCGCCCGCGCCGGCATGGGCGTCGGCGGGGCGCTGCTGATGACCACCACCCTGGCCGTCATCGTGCAGGTCTTCGACGACGAGGAGCGGCCCAAGGCCATCGGCCTGTGGGGTGCCGTCAGCTCGCTCGGCTTCGCCGCCGGCCCGCTGATCGGCGGCGCGCTGCTCAATCACTTCTGGTGGGGCTCGATCTTCCTGATCAACCTGCCGGTGGCCGTCGTCGGCCTGCTGGCCGTGCTCAAGTGGGTGCCCGAGTCCAAGAACCCCTCCGGCGACCGGCCGGACGTGCCCGGCGCGATCCTGTCCACCATCGGCATGACGGGCCTCGTCTTCGCGATCATCTCCGGGCCCGGTCACGGCTGGACCTCCGGCCGAGTGCTGCTCTCCGGCGCGATCGGCCTCGTCACGCTCGCCGCGTTCGCCCTGTGGGAGCGCCGCTGCCCGTACCCGATGCTGGACATGCACTTCTTCCGCAACAGCCGCTTCGTCGGCGCGGTCTCCGGCGGCATCCTGGTCGCCTTCGGCATGGGCGGCTCGTTCTTCCTGCTCACCCAGCACCTGCAGCTCGTCCTGGGCTACGACCCGCTGCAGACGGGTCTGCGCATGACGCCGCTCGCGCTGGTCATCGTCGTCCTCAACCTCACCGGCGTGGGTGCCCGGCTGCTGCCCAAGGTGGGCACCCCGCTCGCCATCGCCGGCGGCATGGGCCTGCTGGCCGGCGGGCTCGCGGCCATAGCGATCCTCGGGGCGCACGGTTACGGCGGCATGCTGCTGGGCCTGATCCTGATGGGCTGCGGTATCGCGCTGTCCATGCCGGCCATGGCCAACGCCATCATGTCGGCGATCCCGCCGGAGAAGGCCGGCGTCGGCGCCGGCGTCAACGGCACGCTGCAGGAGTGCGGCAACGGCCTGGGCGTCGCGGTGCTGGGCGCCGTGCTGAACTCCCGTTTCGCGGCCCTCGTCCCGGCCGTCGCCGCCGGCGCGGGCTCGCTGCAGGCCGCCCTCTCCCACGCCCGTACGCCCGCCGATCGCGCCGCGATCGCCGACGCCTTCGCCACGGGTGTGCAGACCAGCCAGCTGGTGGGGGCCGCCGCCGTCCTCGCGGGCGGTGCCCTCGCGGCCGTCCTGCTGTACCGGGCCGAGCGGCGGCAGCAGGCCGGAGCGTGACAGCGGTGAGCGGAGCATGACGACGCCCGCTCCGGGCGGGCCCTTCGGCCCGCCGGGAGCGGGCCGTAGCATTTCGGTACGGGGAGCGTTCCAGTGAAGAGGAAGAGGGCCGGCATGGCGGGCGGCAGCCGCGCGGACGCGGGCAGCATGCGGACCAGCGTGTGGCTGGCCGACAAGCAGGACGGTGCCCCCAAGCGCCGGTCGGGCGGCCAGAGCGGCGAGGGCGCCCTCGACCGGGAGCGGATCGTGGCCGCCACGGTGCGGCTGCTGGACGCCGAGGGCTTCGCGAAGTTCTCCATGCGCCGCCTGGCGGCGGAGCTCGGCGTGACCGCGATGTCGGTCTACTGGTACGTCGACACCAAGGACGACCTGCTCGAGCTCGCGATCGACGAGGTGTGGGGCGAGATCGCCCTGCCCGACCCCGCCGAGGAGACGGCCGACTGGCGCGATCAGCTGCGCGACCTGGTGAGCCAGTACCGCCGCACCCTGGTGGCCCACACCTGGCTGCCGCAGCTGCTCGGCCAGTACCTCAACATCGGGCCGCGCGCCATGACCTTCGCGAACACCTCGCTGGCCGTCATCCGGCGCAGCGGGGTCGCTCCCCACGCGCTGACCGGCGCGATCTCGGCCGTGTTCCAGTTCGCGTACGGCTTCGCCGCCACGCAGGGGCTGTACATGGAGCGCTGCCGGGCGGCGGGGGTCGGCGAGGACGAGTACTACGCCCACGTGATGCAGGTCGTCACGGAGCGGACGGACTTCACCGAGCAGTACCGGGAGGCCGCCGAGCTCGTCGAGGCGCGCGGCGAGCGCACCGTCGCCCAGATGTGGGAGCACGACTTCGGGATGGGCCTGGAGACCGTGATCGCCGGCATCGAGGTCCTGCGCGACCGTGCCCAGTAGGGGCGCGTGACGACGATCCGCCGGACAGGGCCTGGCGGACAACGCGAAGTGCCGGGTACGTCCGTGGCGTACCCGGCACTTCGCATGCCCGGTGCGGTGCGTGCAGGCCGTCCCCTGCCCTTGCGCACGCCCCCGCACCGGGAGTTCTCGTCAGCCGCGCTTGAGCGCGACCTCCTTGATGAACAGCGTCACGATGAACGCGATCAGCGCGCACGGCGCCGCGTAGAGGAACACGTCGCCGATGCCGTGGCCGTACGCGCTCTCCATGACCGTCCGCAGCGGGGCGGGCAGCGCCTTCAGGTCGGGGATGCCGCCGCCGGACGTACCGCCGTGGCCCATGGCCGCCGCGGCCTTCGGGCCGAGCGCGACCAGTCCGTCGCGGACGTAGTCCGGCACCCGGTTGGCGAGCACCGCGCCCAGCACGGAGACGCCCACCGCGCCGCCGAGGGAGCGGAAGAAGGTGACGACGGAGCTGGCGGCGCCGAGGTCCTTGGGCTCGACCTGGTTCTGCGAGGCGAGCACCAGGTTCTGCATCATCATGCCGATGCCCAGACCGGTGAGCGCCATGTAGATCGCCAGGTGCCAGTACGGGGTGTCGTAGCGCATCGTGCCCAGCAGGCCCAGGCCCGCGGTCAGCAGCACACCGCCGCTGAGCAACCATGCCTTCCAGCGACCGGTCTTGGTGATGATCTGACCGGAGACGGTCGAGGAGACGAACAGTCCGCCGATCATCGGGATGGTCAGCACACCGGACATCGTCGGCGACTCACCGCGCGCCAGCTGGAAGTACTGGGAGAAGAAGACGGTGCCGGCGAACATCGCCACGCCCACGAAGAGGCTCGCGAGCGAGGACAGCGCGATCGTCGGGTTGCGGAACAGCCGCAGCGGGATGATCGGCTCCGCGGCGCGCCTCTCGGCCAGCAGGAAGAGCAGCGCGAGCAGCAGCGAGCCGCCGACCATGACGCCGGTCTGCCACGAGATCCAGTCGTAGTCCTTGCCCTTGCCGGCCCGGGTGACCCAGATCAGCAGCAGGGTGACGGAGGCGGTGATGAAGAAGGCGCCCAGCCAGTCGACCTTGACGTCCCGCTTGACCACGGGCAGCTTGAGGGTCTTCTGCAGCACGATCAGCGCGATGATCGCGAAGGGCACGCCGACGTAGAAGCACCAGCGCCAGCCCAGCCAGTCGGTGTCGGTGATGACGCCGCCCAGCAGCGGGCCGCCGACGGTGGCGACGGCGAAGGTCGCGCCGAGGTAGCCGGAGTAACGGCCGCGCTCGCGCGGGGAGATCATCGCGGCCATGACGATCTGCGCCAGGGCGGACAGACCGCCGACGCCGATGCCCTGCACGACGCGGCAGGCGATCAGGGTGCCGGTGTTCTGCGACAGACCGGCCACGACGGAGCCCGCCACGTAGACGACCAGCGCCAGCTGCACCAGCAGCTTCTTGCTGAACAGGTCGGAGAGCTTGCCCCACAGCGGAGTCGAGGCGGTCATCGCCAGCAGGGACGCGGTGACGACCCAGGTGTACGACGACTGGCTGCCGTGCAGGTCGTGGATGATCTCCGGCAGCGCGTTCGAGACGATCGTCGAGGAGAGAATCGCCACGAACATGCCGAGCAGCAGTCCGGAGAGCGCCTCCATTATCTGGCGGTGCGTCATGGGCGCGCCGTCGGCGGTGGGGGAGGTTGCTCCGGTGGCGTCCCGTACACCGGCTGGTGTGGACTTGGCCATGGACTTCCTTTCTCGGTGGGGGTGTCAGACGGGCGTACGGGTGGCGGCCGCGGGCGTACGGGGACGGCAGTCCCCGAAGCTGGTGCGCAGCCGCTTCATCAGGCCGATGAGGTGGCCGACGTCGTCGTCGGACCAGTCCTCCAGAGCGGTGGCCAGCGCCTGTGTGTAGCGCCGGCTCACCTCCTCCAGCAACGCCTCTCCGCTGGGGGTGAGGCTCAGCAGCCGGGACCGCCGGTCGAGGGGGTCCGCCCGCCGGTCGAGCCAGCCGCGCTCGGCGGCGTGGGCGACGTGCCGGCTGGTCACCGACGCGTCGACGGCCATCAGCTCGCCGAGGCGGCTCATGCGCATGTCGCCGTCCTGCTTGAGCAGGGCGAGCATGATCGCGGTGGCCGGGTGGCAGTCCTGGGGCAGGCTCCGGCTCAGGCCGCGCTTGACGGCGCCGATGGCACTGAGTTGGCGGGCCAGCTCTTCGTACTGCTCCTGTGCGGCCATGGGCCTGCTCCTCGGACTTTAGGTTGCTTCAGGCAACTGTAAGAAAGATTGGTTGCTGAAGGCAAACGAAAAGTAGGAAAATCGGGTAAAAGAAACCCCAAGGCTTGCCCGAGTGGCCGTAAAGCGGCAGCCCCGCGGCCCGGCGCCGCCCCGGCTTCGCTAGGGTCCTGGCCCATGGCCAACCCGCAGCATCCCCAAGCCCACCAGGACGGCCCCTACGACCCGGCGGGCAGCACGCAGATGTTCCGCGCCTTCGTCGACGAGGCCGCACCGGCGGCGCCGGGCGCGCCGCGCGCCACGGCGCCCGCGACGCACGGACGCCGCCGCGACGGCGGCGGGGGGCGCGTGGGCGTCCTCCTCGGCGTGATCGTCGCGATCGCCCTCGTGGCGGGCGCGGCCTGGCTGGCGCTGGGTTAGCGGCACGCGGGGTGCGCCCCGTAGGGGCGCGGGGAACTGCGCGATCAGCCGGCGACGGCCTGCAGTCGACGTACTGCCCCGGGGCCCGGGCAATCTGCGGGCGCGTCGTGGCTTGTCGCGCCCACGCGGCGGCAGCCGCAGATCGACACCGCCCCGCGCCCCTTACGGGGCACTGCACGATCCGCCGGACACGGCCTAGCGCCAATCGACGGTCACGTCACGCGTCTCGATCCACATCCCCGGCAGGACGCGCCACGCGTCCACGCACACCGTCCACTTCCCCTCCACCACCTCGCCCGCGGCGAGCGGGGCGGGCAGGGGGCGGGTCGTGGTCACGGTCGTCCAGTCCATCTCGCCCCACAGGCCCAGGACATGCGTCCCCAGGGTGACCGTGCCCTCGGTGATCGGGCCGCCGCCCGTGTTCGTGAAGGTCAGCGCGACCTGCTCGCACCAGCGGTCGTCGGCGGCCTCCCGGCGCGGTGCGCTCACCTGTAGCGCAGGCGGGGAAGCAGGCGGGGAAGGGGAGGGCTGCGGCGCAGCCGTGGGTGTACGGCTGCCGCTGCTCCTCGTGGGGCTCGCGCCCCCGCTCGTGGCGGGAGCCGGAACCGGCCGGTGCGTGGGCGGGACGGAACGGGGAGCCGGTACGGTGCGGCGCACCGTGGGGCTCGGCGTCGGAGCCGGCGTCGGCGTCGCCGTGACGCGCACCGGCGACGGCGATGACGACGGCAGCGGCACGTACCGTACGCCGTCCTGCGGCGGCACGTTGCCGCCGGGGCCGGCGTCCCCTGCGGCGACGTAGCCGTCACGGGCAGCGCTGTCGCAGCCGGTGGCGAGGGCGCCCAGGGCGCCCGCCGTCCCGAGCCAGAGCGCGGCGGCCGAAGCGGAGACGAGCGTCTTCCGTCGCATCGACCCAGTGTCGCTGACGGTACGTCAGCTGTACATGACTCAGTCGGAGATGAGCCCCTCGCGCAGCTGCGCCAGCGTGCGGGTCAGCAGCCGGGAGACGTGCATCTGGGAGATGCCGACCTCCTCGCCGATCTGCGACTGCGTCATGTTGGCGAAGAACCGCAGCATGATGATCTGCCGTTCGCGCGCGGGCAGCTTGGCCAGCAGTGGCTTGAGGGACTCGCGGTACTCCACACCCTCCAGCGCCGTGTCCTCGTAGCCCAGGCGGTCGGCCAGCGAGCCCTCGCCGCCGTCGTCCTCGGGGGAGGGGGAGTCCAGGGAGCTGGCGGTGTAGGCGTTGCCGACGGCGAGGCCGTCGACGACGTCCTCCTCGGAGACGCCGAGGCACACGGCCAGTTCCGGCACGGTGGGGGAGCGGTCGAGCTTCTGTGCGAGCTCGTCGCTGGCCTTGGTGAGGGCGAGCCGGAGCTCCTGCAGGCGGCGCGGCACGCGCACGGACCAGCTGGTGTCGCGGAAGAAGCGTTTGATCTCGCCGACGACCGTGGGCATGGCGAACGTCGGGAATTCGACCCCGCGTTCGCAGTCGAACCGGTCGATCGCCTTGATCAGCCCGATCGTCCCGACCTGGACGATGTCCTCCATGGGCTCGTTGCGGCTGCGGAAACGCGCAGCGGCGTAGCGCACGAGGGGGAGGTTGAGCTCGATGAGGGTGTCACGGACGTACGCCCGCTCGGCGCTGCCGGGCTCCAGGGTGGCCAGCCGCAGGAACAACGAACGGGAGAGGGTGCGGGTGTCGATGGCTTCGCAGTTGTCGAGCACGGTCTGCGGAGCCGCCTGCGGTGCGTCGTTGGCGAGCACCTTCGCGCTGCCCAGGTCTACGGACATGCCACCCCCTTGAGGTCGCGGACGGGTCACAGCGGCGCCCTCGCACGAGGGATTCAGCCTCCACCTGAATACCGGAGGCTGCGCTGTGGCAAACGCAGTTCCTGCAGAATGTCACATGTCGGCAACACGCTGTAGCGCCAAGTCGATATATCTTCCCCATGTCACCGGGGGGCTGTCACCCGTAGGGGTTAGGCATCGATTCGATTTGCGGAGCGCAGACGGGCGAAGCTCCGTGAGAGTAGCCGGGACACATGCATCTGCGACACCCCCAGCTCCGCGCTGATCTGCGACTGCGTCAAATTGCTGTAGTAGCGCAGCAGAAGGATGCGCTGTTCCCGCTCCGGAAGCTGTACGAGCAGGTGGCGCACCAGATCGCGGTGCTCGACCCCCGCCAGCGCGGGGTCCTCGTAGCCGAGCCGGTCGAGCAGGCCGGGCAGGCCGTCGCCCTCCTGCGCGGCCTCCAGGGAGGTGGCGTGGTAGGAGCGGCCGGCCTCGATGCAGGCCAGCACCTCCTCCTCGGCGATGTTGAGCCGTTCGGCGATCTCGGCGGTGGTCGGCGAGCGGCCGTGCAGCACCGTCAGGTCCTCGGTGGCGCCGTTGACCTGCACCCACAGCTCGTGCAGGCGCCGCGGCACGTGCACGGTGCGCACGTTGTCGCGGAAGTAGCGCTTGATCTCACCGACCACGGTGGGCATGGCGAACGTCGGGAACTGCACGCCCCGGTCGGGGTCGAAGCGGTCGATCGCGTTGATCAGCCCGATGGTGCCCACCTGCACCACGTCCTCCATGGGTTCGTTGCGGCTGCGAAAGCGCGCCGCGGCGTACCGCACGAGCGGGAGGTTGGCTTCGATCAGGGCGGCGCGCACGCGGGCGTGCTCCGGCGTGCCGGGCTGGAGCTTCACGAACTCCTTGAAGAGCACCTGCGTCAGGGCGCGCGCGTCGGCGCCGCGGCCCTCGCGGGTACGGCCGGCGGGCGCGGCCGGCTGCGCGGAGTCCTCCCCGCGCTCGTCCGGCACCCCGTCGGCGTGCGGCTGCTCGGCGTCCCTTTCGTCGGTGGGCTCATCGCGCCGGAGGGGGGCTTCGGGCGCTGTACGGGCCGGCACGGTCACCACCCCTTCGCGGTCAAATTCGATCAACTCATCCGGCAAAAGCGGTCATAGCATCACAAGACATGTCCGTAGTGTGCAAGCACCGCATAAAGCCGTGTTGACGTCAAAAACCGCCCCCCACCGAGGCGGTGAGGGGCGGTGAAGAGCGACGGACCGGCGCGCTCCGGTGCGGGGACCGGGCGGGCGCCGCGTACCGGGCCGGGTCAGAACACGTAGTCGGCGATCACCCAGGTCGCGAATTCGCGCCACTGGGCGACGCCCGCCTGGTGGGCCGGGTGGTCCAGGTAGCGCTGCAGCGCGTCGGTGTCCTCGACGGAGCAGTTGATGGCGTAGTCGTAGGCGATCGGCCGGTCGGAGACGTTCCAGCCGCACTCCCAGGAGCGCAGGTCCTCGATGGCCTCGCCCAGTCCCTCGAAGGCGCGCACGCCGGCGACGACACGCGGGTCGTCGCGCTCCACGCCCTCGTCGAGCTTGAACAGCACCAGGTGGCGGATCACAGGCGTCCTCGTCCTCTCAGCTGATCAGCTGGGTCATGAACTCGCCGATGTTCTTGGCGGCGTCCGAAATGCCCTCGAACCCTATCTGCACCAGCTCGGCCGACCGGGCGGGGGAGTGGATGATCGTGTACGCCACGAAGATGCCCAGGCCCCAGAGCACGACCTTCTTCGTCTGCACCGCGCACTGCCTCCCCTGCTGCCGTCCCCTGTGCGGTCGCGTGAGTCTATCCGTGCATCCGTGCGAACGAACGGATGGCCGAAAATTGGCGGCGTGTCGGACCGTCGTGTCGCGTTTCACTCCCTTACGCGGCATTTAAGGACCTTCGGCCCTATGGGCCGGGCCCTTCGCCGGGCTCCGCAACGCGGGCGCAGGCGGAGGATGGAGACCGGTCCGGGGATCTGGCAGGAATCCCCCGGACCTCGGGATACGGCCTCACTGCGGGGCCGGGCCGCGCGAATCCCCCCGACCGCGGCCCGTGCCGGAGACCGTGTCCTCGTCGGGGGAGGCGGCTCGCCCCTTGCGCCGCCTCCCCCGTGCACCAACCGCCGGGAGCCCCGGCTCCGGACCATTTCGCGCACGGGTCCGGAGCCGGGGCTTCCGCGCTTTTCCCGATGCCGCCGGACAGGTGAAATCCGCCCACTCCCGGGGCACCACAAGGGCACACGATGTGCCCGATGAGGGAGGGCGGTGAGGTTCGCCATGGGCGTGCACGAGCTCGCCTTCACCATGCGGGAACGCGTGGTCGGAGGAGCGGTCGTCATGGAACTGGTGGGAGAGATCGACATCCTGGCCGAGCAGGTGCTCGGCCCGCGCATGGAAGCACTCGCGGCACGCTGCCGCGACCTGGTCGTCGACCTGCGCGCAGTGACGTTCCTGGACGCGAGCGGCGTCCGCCTGCTCCTCCGCGTCCGGGCGCGGGCGCTGCGGGGCGGGGGGTGCCTGCGGGTGGTGCGGGGCGGGGCGATGGTCTCGAAGGTGATCCGCATCTCCGGCGCGGAACCGGCGTTCCGCTGGATCGACGACTTCCCGGCCCCGGTCGCCGGCAGCGTGCCGGCGTAGGCCGGCTGCGCGCCCCTGGGGCGTGTCCGGCGGATCATGCAGTGCCCCGTAGGGGCGCGGGACGGTGTCGATCTGCGGCTGCCGCCGTGTGGGCGCGATCGGCCGGCGACGGCCCGCAGTCGACGCGCCGGGGCGAAGCGCAGCACCCCGTCTGCGGGCACGTCGTGGCTTGTCGCGCCCACGCGGCGGCAGCCGCACATCGACTAGGGGTCCCGCGCCCCTGACGGGGCGCCGTGGTGGCGCGTGACGACGATCCGCCGGACAGGGCCCAGGCCGTGCGCGGCGGCGCCGCGTGGGCGCGACGAGCCACGACGCGCCCGCACAGGAAGGAGTCCGCGCCGTCACCCCGCCGCGAACTCCTCCGCCAGCACCGCCGCCACGTCCGCGGCCTCCGCCGCACCCCGCCGCGTCAGCAACTCGTGCGCCTCCCGCAACGCCCCCCACGCAAGCCGCGGCTCGCCCAGAGCAAGTTGCGCCCGCCCGCGCGCCGCCAGCGCCAGCGCACGGATGTGCGCGTCCCCCAGCACCGCTTCCGCCGCCAGCGCCGCGTCCGCGGCCGCGATCGCCTCCCGGTGCCGCAGCTGCGCCAGCCGGCACTGGGCCAGCCGGGCCCGTACGAGGGCCTCCCAGCGCGGGTCGGCCCCCTCCGGGCCGGCCGTCTCCAGCGCCTCGCGCATCCGGTCCGCCGCGGCGGCCGAACGGCCGGCCCGCAGGTGGACGCGGCCCGACTCGGCGAGCACCCGTGCCAGGACGGCCGGCGGCCCGCCGGCCTCCCGCACCAGGGCCGTGGCCCGGTCGACGGCGTGCAGCGCCTCCTCGGTGCGCCCCACCGCCACGTACGCCCCGGCCGCCTCGGCCAGTGCCTCGGCGGCGTCTGCCTGCGCGCCGTCCTCCCGCAGGCGCTCCTCGGCGCGCACCAGCAGGGGCAGTGCCTCCTCGGGGCGGCCCAGCTCCAGCAGGACGAGGGCCAGTTGGCGGCCCGTGAGCAGGGGCGCGAGCGCGTCGCCGGCTGCCTCGCCCCACCGCAGGGCCGCCCGCAGTTCGCGCTCGGCGCGCTCGTAGGTGTCGGCGCCGGGCCGGGGCGCGGCGACGAGCCGCAGCGCACGGGCCGCGCACGCGTCGTCGCCGCCGCGGCGGGCCCGTTCCAGGGCCTGCCGGGCGGGGGCCTGCAGGTCCGCGGCGGGGGTGAGTTCACCCCATACGGTCAGCAGGTCGACGGCGAGGGGCAGCGCGGCGTCGGTGGCCGCGTCCAGCACCTGCCGCACGGTGGCGAGCACCTGCGCCTGCACCTCGTGCACCCACCGGCGCGCGGCCGCGGCCCCCGACAACGGCAGACCGCCGCCAGGAGCGGCCTCGTGCAGCAGGTGACGGGGTACGACGTTGCCGGGCCGCAGGTGCTGCAGGGCGCCGACGGCGGTGGCGAGCTGATGCCCGGCGAGCCGCACCAGGGCGGCCTCGCGCACGACGGGACTGTCACTGCGATCGCTCTCCCGGCGCACGAAGTCCTCGACGAGCGCATGCCGTCGGTACCGCCCGGAGCCCAACGGCTCCAACAGCCCGGAGCCGACGAGCGAGGCGATTACGCACGCGGCGGCCTCGACCGCGTCCTCCTCGTCGGGGGTGCCGGGGGCTTCGGTGGATCCGATGGCCCTGGCTGTCCCGGCACCCCCGGGCACGCCGTGCCGGGGCGCGGCCGGGGTACCGGTGGCCGGAGCCCGGTCCACGGCCGTCCCGGCGCCCGGCGTCCCGGCCACGCCCGTCCCGACGCCCGGCGTTCCGGCGTCCGTCGGCGTACCGGTGGCCGGAGCCCGGCCTACGGCCGTCCCGGCCACGCCCGTCCCGGCGCCCGCCATCCCGGCGGCTGCCGACGCCGCAACAGGACTCCCGGCACCCCCGGGCACCCCAGCCTCCGTCCCCGCCTCCGTCCCCAGCGCCCCCAGCGCCCCCAGCGCCCCCGGCGCCCCCGGCGCCCCCGGCATCCCCGGCGCCCCCGGCGCCTCCGGCGCCTCCGCCGCCGTCCCGAGCAGTGCCGCGGCCGTCGCCGCGTCCGCGTGGTCCGCGTCCGGGACGCACAGCAAGCGCAGGGCCCCTGCCGCCGCCCTGTCCAGGGCCTCGTAGCCGACGCGCAGTGCCGCCTCGACCGCCGTGTCCGCGCACGCGCCGTGGTGCTGCAGGCGGGCCCGTTCCTCGTCGAGGCGTGCGGCCACGTCGGCCAGCGTCCAGGCGGAACGTTCCGCCAGTCGCCCGCCGGCGATGCGTACGGCCAGGGGGAGCGCCTCGCAGGCCGCCACCACGGCGGCCGCGGGGGCGGTCGGGCCCGTCGTGTCGCTGCCGCTCACCGCGGCCAGGAGCCGGAGTGCGTCCTTCTCCTCCAGGGGGCCTACCTCGACCGTCCGCGCCCCGGGCAGCTGCAGGGGCGTCCGGCTCGTGACGAGGACGGCGCAGCCGGTGGCGCCGGGGAGCAGGGGGAGGACCTGCTGTTCGTCGTGGGCGTCGTCGAGCAGGAGCACGGTGCGGCGTTCGGCGAGCAGGGAGCGCAGGAGGGCGGCCCTGCGGTCGGTGCCGTGCGGCAGGGCGGCGTCGGTGATGCCGAGGTCGTGCAGGAGGTGGGCGAGGACGGCGCCCGCGTCCGGCGGCAGTGCGCGCGTGCCGCGCAGGTCGGCCCACAGCGGCCCGTCGGGGTGGCGGGCGCGCAGCGCCCGGGCGACGTGGACGGCGAGTGCGCTCTTCCCGGCCCCGCCGGGTCCGGTGAGGACGACGACGCGGGCGCCGTCGCCGGCGAGGGCGGTGCGGATCGTGGCGGCGAGTTCGTCGCGGCCGGTGAAGCCGGAGGGCGGCTCGGGTGGCAGCCGGTCCGCGCCGTGCCGCGGGGCGGTGGTGGCCGACCGGGCGACCGGGCCCGGTTGCGGTGGGGCGAGGGCCGGGTCGCCGGCCAGGACCTGCTCGTGGAGGCGGACGAGTTCCGATCCGGGCCCGGGGCCGCCGCCTTCGGCGAGCAGCCGCGCGGTCTCGGTGAAGACGGCCAGGGCCTCGGCCTGCCGGCCGGCGCGGTGCAGGGCGAGCATGAGCAGGGCGCGGGTGCGCTCGCGCAGGGGGTGCTCGGTGGCGAGGGCGCGCAGCCCGGTGATGGCGTCGGCGTGCCGGCCGAGGGCGATGGCGCAGTCGTGGAGGTCCTCGCGGGCGCCGGTGTGCAGGGCGCGCAGGCGTTCGCGTTCGCGGTCCACGCCGGGTCCGGGCAGTCCGGTCAGGGCGGTGCCGCTCTCCCACGCGGCCAGGGCGGCGGCCAGGTGTTCGTGGGCCGCGGTGAGGTCGCCGGCGGCGCGGGCGTGCGCGGCGGCGGCCAGGCGCCGGTCGAAGAGTGCCGCGTCGAGGGCGTCGTCGGGGACGTGCAGGGCGTAGCCGGTGCCGGTGGAGACGAGGATCCTGGCGCGGGCCCGGGGCGCCCGTTCGGGTTCGACGACGGCGCGCAGGTGCGTGACGTACTCGCGCAGGGTGTCGGTGGCCCGGTGCGGTGGGTCCTGGCCCCACAGGGCGTCGATCAGCTCGGGGGTGCTCATGGTGCGCCCGCGGCGCAGCAGCAGGAGGGCGAGGGCCGCCCGTTCCTGGGGGGAGCCCAGCTTCAGGGGCTGGCCGTCCCGGTCGGCCCGTACGTGGCCGAGGACGTGGAAGCGCAGGGTCATGAGTCGACCACTTTCGCTGCCCGTGGCGGTGCAAATGATCTGAAATGCACGTACTCGTACATAACCCGACACGCCGTCAGGCAAACGCAGATCACCCCCGGCCCGCTCGCGCGGTCCGGGGGTGATCCTTGGCGGTAGCGGTGGGATTTGAACCCACGGAGGAGTTGCCCCCTCACACGCTTTCGAGGCGTGCTCCTTCGGCCGCTCGGACACGCTACCGAGAGGAAGCTTAGCGGACGGGGTGCCGTCTTCCGAAATCGGTTCCCCGATCGCCTCCGGGATCGCCTCCCGCATCGCCTCCCCGGTCGCCTCCGCGGAAGAAGCGCGTGAGGAGTCCGGCGCACTCCTCGTCGAGCACCCCCGGGATCACTTCGGGGCGGTGGTTGAGGCGGCGGTCGCGGACGACGTCCCACAGGGAGCCGGCCGCGCCGGCCTTCTCGTCGGCCGCGCCGTAGACGACGCGGTCCAGGCGGGAGAGGACGATCGCGCCCGCGCACATCGTGCACGGTTCGAGCGTGACGACCAGCGTGCAGCCGGACAGCCGCCACTCGCCGACGGCGCGGGCGGCCTCGCGGATGGCCAGCACCTCGGCGTGGCCGGTGGGGTCGCCGGTGGCCTCGCGCTCGTTGCGGCCCCGGCCGATCACGGAGCCGTCGGGGCCGAGGACCACCGCGCCGACCGGTACGTCGCCGGTGTCCGGGGCCCGCTCGGCCTCGGCGAGCGCGGCCCGCATGGGGGCGAGCCACGGGTCGCGTACGGGGTCGGGGGCGGGCTTTGGCGCGGTGGGCGCACTCCGGTCGGCACTCCGGTCGGCGGCTTCGTTCATGGCACCAGTGTGGGTGAAGGCGACCCGGTCCCGGCCGGTGGGCCGCCGGGGCGGCGGCCCACCGGCCCGGCGGGCCGGGTCGTCAGCGCACGGCCTCCAGGATCTCGCTGCAGCCCAGGAGGGCGGCGATGTCGTTGAGCGCGTCGCCCTCCATGGCCAGCAGTTCCTTCGCGCCCACTCCGAGGTCGGCCAGGAGCTCGGCGTCGCCCAGCGGCCCGTGGGGGACGACGTCGCCGGCGGCCTCGCCGTCCTCGTCGTCCTCCTCCGGCTCCGGCTCGCCCTCCTCGGTGCCGTCGAGGTCCAGGGCGTCGAGGTCGTCGGAGCCGTCCTCCTCGCGGCCGGTCAGCTCGTCGACGAGCATCGCCCCGTACGAGCTGCGGGCGGCGACGGAGGCGTTGGAGACATAGACGCGCGGGTCGTCCTCACCGTCCACCCGCACGACGGCGAACCAGGTGTCCTCCTGCTCGATGAGGGCGACGACGGTGTCGTCCTCGACCGCTTTCTCCCGGGCGAGGTCGACGAGGTCGGCCAGGGTCTCCACATCGTCGAGTTCTGTGTCGCTCGCTTCCCAACCGTCTTCGGTGCGCGCGAGCAATGCGGCGAAGTACACCGTGACTCTCCCACTGGTCATAGGCGGTGCCGGGCCGGACGGGGAACCACCCCGCCCACTCGGAATCGTGGCAGAAACCGGGGCGTTGCGAGAGGTCTTCCGCGCTGCGTCGTGCAGCAGTCCGAGAGATGTCGCTCACGTGGGGCCCGGGAGGGCGCCGTACGGGCGTGACCTGGGGGCGGCGGGCCGCTGGCGGGCTCACCACCGGAAGGTCCGCATCCGCATCTGCTGGCGCATCCGGGCCGCCCGGGCCCGGCGCGGCTGCACCCGGTCGCGCAGCTCCCTGGCCTCGTTCAGCTCTCGGAGGAACTGCGCCCGGCGCCGCCGGCGGTCCTCGGCGCTCTCCGGGCCGGCGTCCGCCCCGCCGGGGTCGTCCCCGTCCGCGGCGCCCGCCCGGGGCTCTCTCCGTCCCTCCGGCAGGCCGCGCTGCGCCCGGCGCCGCTCGAAGATCTCCTCGCGGCGTGGTTCGCCCGCGCCCTCCCCGCGCGCCGCGCGCCCCGTGCGCGCCCCGCTCTCGCGTCGTTCCCGTCGTTCGCCCGGGCCGCGTCGCGGCCCGGACCCGGGCTCTATGGACTCCCGTTTCTCACGCCCAGCCATGGACAGCACCACCTCGTGCCGAGGTCCTCGCCCGGCGACAGACCGGGCGTACGTGCCCACTTTCCCCCTTGGTGGTGGTTTGATGCCTCCGGGCCGGCAGAGCACCGACGGGGTCCGGGCGGGCGCCCGGGCCGTGAAGCTCGGTTAATGTCGATGTCATGCGGATCCACGTCGTCGACCACCCCCTGGTGGCGCACAAGCTCACCACCCTGCGCGACAAGCGCACCGATTCCCCCACCTTCCGGCGCCTCGCCGACGAGCTGGTCACCCTGCTCGCCTACGAGGCCACGCGCGACGTGCGGACCGAGCAGGTCAACATCGAGTCCCCGGTCACCGCGACCACCGGCGTGCGGCTGTCGCACCCGCGGCCGCTGGTGGTGCCGATCCTGCGGGCCGGCCTGGGCATGCTCGACGGCATGGTCCGGCTGCTTCCGACGGCCGAGGTCGGCTTCCTCGGCATGATCCGCAACGAGGAGACCCTCAAGGCGGAGACCTACGCCACCCGCATGCCGGAGGACCTCTCCGGCCGCCAGGTCTACGTCCTGGACCCGATGCTCGCCACCGGCGGCACCCTCGTCGCGGCGATCCGCGAGCTGATCGACCGTGGCGCCGACGACGTCACCGCGCTGTGCCTGCTGGCCGCCCCGGAGGGCGTCGAGGTCATGGAGCGCGAGCTCGCCGGTGCGCCGGTGACCGTGGTCACCGCCTCCGTCGACGAGCGCCTCAACGAGAACGGCTACATCGTCCCGGGCCTGGGCGACGCGGGCGACCGCATGTACGGCACCGCGGGCTGAGCCGAGCCGCCGGCACGGCACTGCGGCGCCCCGGAAGGGGCGCGGGGCGGTGTCCGATCCGCGGCTGCGCCGCGTGGGCGCGACAAGCCACAGCGCGCCCGCACACAGGCAACTGCAAAGCCCCGCCGCGTCAGCACTTCGCGGCGGGGCTCGCCTTCTTGTCCGCCGGCGCGGACGAGGGAGCCGCCGGTGCCGACGGCGAGGGCACCGGCTGTCCCTCCTCCAGCGCGGTCAGCGCCTTGTCCGCCTCCTCCTTCGGCGCGAGCGCCTGGTAGCCCGCCCCGAGGACGAGGTCGACGTCCTGGCCCTCGCGTTCGTCCGCGTGCACCTCGGTGCCGGCGAGTTGCGTGCCGAGGACCTTCAGCGCCCCGTCCACGGCGGCCTGGTTGCCCAGGAGGATGCCGATGCCGGGCACCTTCTTGTCGTAGTCGGCCTGGGCGTTGCCCACCTGGCCGATGCGGAAGCCGCGGCGTTCGAGTTCGTCCGCCGTGATTTTGGCGAGGCCGCCGCGCGGGGTGGCGTTGTAGACGTTGACGGTGATGTCGCCGGGTTTGGGCAGCGGCTTGGGGTCGGCCCGTTTGACCGGCGGGGCGCCGGCGCCGGGTTTGCAGTCGCCGCTCTTCTTCTCCTTCACCGCCGTCCGGGCGGCGGCAGTGTCCTGGCTGCTGCCGGAGAAGCCGCCGTAGACGTCGACGAGCTGGAGCGTTCCCCATCCGGTGAGCCCCAGCACCACGGCCGCGGCGGCGCTGACGAGCACGATCCGGCGGCGGTTGGGCGGCCGGCGCATGTGGGGAAACCTGTTGCCCGTGATGCGGTACTTGCCCCCCATGCCGGGGGGCGTGAGCATGCTCATGGACGCAGCGTAGTGCGGGGTGCGGTCGCTGCCTACTAGATGATCAATGGGTTGCGCGGACCCCTACCCGAAAGGGCCAACGGGGCGGCGCATGCGTCAGTCCAGTTCGAGGACGCGCGCGTGCAGCACCTGGCGCTGCTGGAGCGCGGCGCGCACGGCGCGGTGCAGCCCGTCCTCCAGGTAGAGGTCGCCCCGCCACTTCACGACGTGGGCGAAGAGGTCCCCGTAGAACGTCGAGTCCTCGGCGAGCAACGTCTCCAGGTCGAGCTGCTGCTTGGTGGTCACCAGCTGGTCAAGGCGTACCGGGCGAGGGGCAACATCCGCCCACTGGCGGGTGCTTTCCCGGCCGTGGTCGGGGTACGGCCGCCCGTTTCCGATGCGCTTGAAGATCACACGGAAAGCCTACCGGGCGAGCGGCTCCGAGCGCAGCCACGGCGCGGGAGTGCGATGGTGACAATCAGTCGTATACCGGGAGTGATGGATGGAACCCCTGAGCGAAATCGCCGCGGGATACGCCTTCTCCGGCCCGGCCCTGGAGCTGGGCGCCGTGCTCTGGGACGGTGCATGCCACCCGGAGGCCCCCGTCCGGGTGCCGCTGTCCGTGCTCAACCGGCACGGCCTGGTCGCCGGCGCCACCGGCACGGGCAAGACGAAGACGCTGCAGCTGATGGCCGAGCAGCTCTCCGCCCAGGGGGTGCCGGTCTTCCTCGCCGACATGAAGGGCGACCTCTCCGGCGTCTCCGCGCCGGGCGTCGACGGCGAGAAGGTGCGGCAGCGGGCCGCGGAGGTGGGTCAGGAGTGGGCCCCGGCGGCCTGTCCGGCGGAGTTCTATGCGCTCGGGGGCCTCGGCGCGGGGATCCCGGTACGGGCGACGGTCACCGACTTCGGGCCCGTCCTGCTGTCCAAGGTGCTGGGGCTGAACCGCACGCAGGAGCAGTCCCTCGGCCTGATCTTCCACTACGCCGACGCCAAGGGCCTGGAGCTGGTCGACCTGAAGGACCTGCGGGCCGTCGTCGCCTTCCTCACCTCCGACGAGGGCCGCCCGGAGCTGCGGGACATCGGCGGGCTGTCCACCCAGACCGCGGGGGTGATCCTTCGTTCGCTCACGGCCTTCGAGCAGGAGGGCGCCGGCGCGTTCTTCGGCGAGCCCGAGTTCGACAGCGCCGGCCTGCTGCGCACGGCCGCCGACGGGCGGGGGACGGTGTCCGTACTGGAGCTGCCCGCCGTCCAGGACAGGCCGCGGTTGTTCTCCACGTTCCTGATGTGGCTGCTCGCCGACCTCTTCCACGGTCTGCCGGAGGTCGGTGACCTCGACAAGCCGAAACTGGTGTTCTTCTTCGACGAGGCCCATCTGCTCTTCGACGACGCCTCGAAGGAATTCCTGGAGTCGGTCACGCAGACCGTCCGGCTGATCCGTTCCAAGGGCGTGGGGGTCTTCTTCGTGACGCAGTCGCCCAAGGACGTGCCCGGCGACGTCCTCGGCCAGCTCGGCAACCGCGTGCAGCACGCGCTGCGCGCCTTCACCCCGGACGACGCGAAGGCCCTGAAGGCGACGGTGCGGACGTTCCCCGTCTCCCCGTACGACCTCGAAGAGGTGCTGACCGGGCTCGGTACGGGCGAGGCCGTGGTCACCGTGCTGGGCGAGCAGGGCGCCCCCACGCCGGTGGCGGCCACCCGGTTGCGCGCCCCCTGCTCGCTGATGGGCCCGGTGGACGCGACGGCCCTGGCGGGGGCGGTGCGGATGTCGCCGCTGTACGAACGTTACGCACAGGCTGTGGACAGGGAATCGGCGTACGAGAAGCTCACCGCCGCGCAACCGCCGGCGCCCGCGCCGGAGCGGCCCTCGGAGGGCCCCGCGCAGCGCGCGGAACCCTCCCTTCTCGAACAGGTCGTCGGCAGCGGCATGTTCAAGTCCCTCGCGCGCTCCGTGGGCACCCAGCTGGGCCGCGAGATCACGCGTTCCGTCTTCGGGACGACGCGCCGCCGACGGTGATTCGGTGACGGGTGACCGGCGACCGGGGCCTACTCGGCGATCTCCGTCCGCTCGTACCACTCGAAGACCGTCAGCCGGCCCTCCTCGGTGTCCGTGTGCCGGGGCGTGACCTTGAAGTGCTCGTACCCCCCGCGGTGCGGGATCTTCAGCTCGACGCCCGGGGGGACGATGGGGACGGTCCGCGACGGCAGGTCGTCCGGGCCGCCTTCGAGGAATGCTTTGGGGCTGCTCATGGGGCCCAGTCTCCCGGCGGCCGGTGCCGACCCGCGGTGCGACGCGCCGTCGGCCGCGCTCGGCCCCTCACGCCTTCTTGACCCCTGCCTTCTTGGCGGCTCTTTTCACTTCCTGCTTGTAGGCACGGACCTTCTCCAGCGACTCCGGCCCGGTGATGTCGGCGACCGACCGGTGCGAGCCCTCCTCGCCGTACGCCCCGGCCGCCTCCCGCCAGCCCTGCGGCCGCACCCCGAACTGCTTGCCCAGCAGCGCGAGGAAGATCTGTGCCTTCTGCTTGCCGAAGCCCGGCAGGTCCACCAGCCGCCCCAGCAGCTCCGGCCCGCTCGCCGCGTCCTGCCACACGGCGCTCGCCTCGCCGTCGTAATGCTCGACCAAGTACTTGCACAACTGCTGCACCCGTTTGGCCATCGACCCCGGGTACCGGTGCACGGCCGGCTTGCGCGAGAACAGCTCGACGAGGGCCTCGGGGTCGTACGCAGCGATCTCGTGCGCGTCGAGGTCGTCGCGCCCGAGCCGCTGCGCGAGGGTGTACGGCCCGGTGAAGGCCCACTCCATGGGGATCTGCTGGTCCAGCAGCATGCCCACCAGCGCGGCCAGCGGGCTGCGCGAGAGCAGCTCGTCGGCCTCGTCCTGCTGGGCGAGGTGCAGCGCACGGTCCATGCCCCGATGATCGCCCCTGGGGGTGCGGGCCGCACGTCACGGCGCGGCGCGCTCCTCACTGCGAGTCGGTGATGAACTCCTGCACGAGCTTGACGAACGCGTCCGGTCGCTCGAAGAACATCACGTGCCCGGCGTCGATCTCGGCGTACGTGCTGCCGGCGATGGCGGCGTGCAGCGCGCGGCCGTGCTCCGCCGGCACGGTGGCGTCCTGGGTGCCGGCCACGACGAGGGTGGGGGCCTGGATGCGGGGCAGGTGCTCGCGTACGTCGATGCGGGTGTCGAGGTCGACGTGGCGCAGGGTGCCGGGGGTGGGCGGCAGGTTGGGCACCATCTGCTCGACCTGCTCGCGGCCTGTGGCGTTGAGGAATCCGCGGCTGAACCCGGTCATCGTCACGTACCGCCCGAAGGCCTCGGGGTCCGCGCCGCCCAGGCGCTGCCACACCGCGAAGAAGTTGCGCAGGTACTCGTCGCCCTCGGTGTGCGCCCACCCGGCGACCAGGATCAGCCGGCGCACCAGATCGGGGCGCAGGGCCGCGGCGGCCGCGACGACGGGGGCGCCCATCGAGAAGCCGAGCAGGTCCACCGGGCCCTCGCCGGCGTCCTCGATGTGAGCTGTGGGAGCTGCACGAGGTGGCCGTGCGCCGGCACAGCCGCGTCCGGGTGCTGCACGAGCTGATCGGGCCGGTCGAGCTGGACTGCCAGGTCCTGCTGGCGCCGGAGGGCGACCAGCGCCTGGTGCTGTACACGCCGCCGCCGGGCAGCGACACGGCGAGCCGGCTGGCGCTGCTGGAGGTCGTGGGGACCCCGCAGTTCACGAATGTCCCGTAGGAGCTCTGGCATCACTTCACCCCCGGCTCTACCGTCAGCGCGAGCAACTGGTGTGTGCACCAGTCGCGTTGACCAGCCGAGAGGTGACAATGCACCCCCGAAGCAGACGCACCCCCACCCACATCCTCCGATTAGGCCGCCCGGCCTTCCTCGCCGCGCTCCTCGGCCTCCTGGCGGCCGCCGTCGCCGCCGGGCCCGCCGGGGCCGCGCCCGCCGACCAGGGGCGCGGCCGGCCGCCGCTCGTCCAGCCGGTCGACCCGCAGCACTGGCGCAACCCGGACGCCATGACCTGGTCCGAGTACCGCGCCGTGCCCGGCACGGACTGGGCGAACCCCGCCACCAAGCCCACGCAGCGCACGTTCCGGGGCGCGCTGGTGCTGCTCGACTACCCCGACGAGGACTTCTCCGTCACCAAGGCGGCGGGCGCCGCGAAGTTCGGCAATCCGCTGCCGAGCGCCTCCGGCATTCCGCGGGCACAAGTGCCGAAGTTCTACGAGGACTTCCTCAACAAGCCGGGCGCGCTCAACCACGGCCACACCATCAACGAGTACTGGATGGAGGACTCCGGCGGGCGCCTCGGCGTCCAGCTGACGTCCTTCGGCGTCTACCGCATGCCGTGGAAGTCGTACCAGTACGGCATCGAGCCCGGCATGAACCCCGGCGCCTGCCCGGTCGGCGACACCTGCGGCAAGGACATCCGCGCCGACGGCAAGCGCGCCTGGGTCGCGGACGTGGGCGCGGACAAGGCCGGCTCGTTCGACTTCATCTACTACCTCACCGCCGGCGTCGACGAGTCGTCGGCGTGGCAGGAGTTCGGACCGATGCGCTTCCGCGGCGCGGCGGACGTGCCCGCCACCTGGGGCCCGCCCTCGCCGCTGGCCTCCGGCCTCAACGCGGCCGCCACCCGGTACGTGCCGTGGACGTCCTGGCAGGCGGCGGCCCGCATCTGGCCCAACGCCGCGAACGGCTCCTCCACGCAGGCCGAGAGCTCCGGCATGGCCACCTTCGCCCATGAGCTCAGCCACATCCTGGGCATCGGCGACAACTACAACAACCCTTATGGCACCCCGCTGAGCCGCTCGTACACCGGCATCTGGGGCATGCTCTCGCGCGGTTCCTTCAACGGGCCCGGCGGCCCGCACACGCGCTGGCGGATCCCGGCCACCGCGGGCGGCTCGATGGGTGCCCAGCACGTGCTGCGCGACAAGATGAAGCTCGGCATCGTCGACGAGAAGAACGTCCTGCACCTGGACCGCGACGCCCTCAAGGACTCCGGCCTCGTCGTCGCCCGCGTCACCGCCCGCTCCGCCCCGCCCGGCGAGAAGGGCCTGACCGGCGTCAACATCACCATGGGTCGCGACCTGTCGCCGTCCTGCGACCGCGCCACCGACCCGCTGTGCGACGGCGGCGGCTACGACAACTACACCGTCGAGGTCGTCGACCGCATGGGCATGGACTCCTTCACCCCCGACAACGGCGTGCTGATCAGCAAGACCAAGAACGCCGACCGTGCCCCCTTCGCCTGGGTGATCGACGCCCACCCCGAAGACATCGGCATGCTCGACTTCATCCGCCCCGACGGCACCCCACAGAAGATCACCATGGGGGACTACCGGCAGCTCAGCGATGCCCTCTTCCATGCGGGCGCCGATTCCGGCAGCGCGTACGAGTACGTGGACGCGGCCAACCGCCTGCACTTCTACGTGCTGAACATCCAGCGGGACGCGAGCGGCGTGCTCTCGTACGACATCGGCGTGAAGTCCCTCGACGGCGCCGGCCCGCAGGCCCGGGGCGTCGCCCTGGCCCAGGGCACCGCCCGCGGCCGCCCGGCCGGCGGCCGGGCCCTGTGCACCTTCGCCCTCGCCAACACCGGCCGGCCGGCGTCGGACGACATCTACCGCCTGTCGGCCACCACGGCCGGCCGCGGCTGGTCCGCCTGGCTCCCCAACCGCCTGGCCACGACCCGGGCCGGCGCGACGGTCCCCGTGGACGTCGCGGTCCAGGCCCGCTCCGACGCCACCCGCACGGGCACGATCACCCTGACGGCCCGCTCGGAGAGCGACCCGTCCCGCACGGCTACTGCCACGTGCGCGGTGCGCAGGTAGCGGCGACGCCCACGGCCCGTACACCGGCACCGCCGGTGTACGGGCTCGGCCTCCTCGATACCGGTCAGGCGGCGGGCCGCGCGGAACCGTGGAAGACCTGTCCGATATGCCAGGCCCGATGCGCCGCCTCCACGGGCGAGGTGCCCGCCTGCGGCCCGATGAGCGGCCGCCCCGCGAGCGCCAGCACATGCTCGCGGGCGGCGGCGCTGTGCCCGACGAAGCGCTGCGAGACCAGGATGCGGTGGCCCTCACCTATGCCGAGGACGCCCTTGTCGAAGAGCTTGTGGTGCAGTGAACACAGACACACCCCGTTGCCGACCTCGTCGGGCCCGCCGAAAGCCCACCACCGCACGTGCGCGGCCTCCAGCCCGACGGGTACGGCGCCGATCCTGCCGTCGTACCCGCAGAAGGCGCACCGGTACTCGTAGGCGGTCAGCACCAGCTCCCGCATCCGCCGATCCCGCTGCCGACGTGCGACCACCGGCTCCAGCGAGATCCCGACGGCCTCGCACAACTCCTCGTGAAGGGAGGGCGGAAAGTTCTGGTCGAGGAGCACCCGCACCATCCGCCCGAGCAACGCCGGCTCCCGCCGCAACGCCGCCCGCAACTCCGGCACCAACCGCCCGGCAGCGCCTGCAGTGCGCAGATCCCGAACCCCGGTCCCAGGACTGCCCGGCCCGTGATCGGTACGCACCTCCCACACGCCGTCGCTGACCAGGTGATGGAAGGGGTACGCGGGCGTGGTCGGGTTGCCCGGCCCGTACTCGACCAGCAGCCGCTTCAGATCCTCCTCCACGACGCTGTACCGCAGCTCCCCGTCGGCGTCCTGCTGATACCGCCCCAGGGCGTACAGCAACAGCAACGGCTTGTGCGGCGCCCGCACCCCGCTCCGGGACCACTGCTTCAGCTTGGCGGTGCGCTCGAGCCAGTCCATGGCGCGCGATCGTAGCGACGGCCGGGCGGGGCTCCGGCTCGGGGCGGTGGATCAGTCGTTCGGGGGGTAGGCGGCCGGGGCGCAGGACGTCCAGACTTCGTTGATCTTGCATTTCAGTTGCCCGTCCTTCAGGGAAGGATGGACCGAGTACACCGCAGCACCCTGCTGGATGTCGCCGGTGCCGTCGGGGTCTTCGATCGCGAATCCGACGGCTTGGAAGTCCTTGCGGTTCAGCCCTCCTACGGCGCACCGGGCAAGGTCGCTGAACCAGATTCCCCCGGGGTCGATCCGCAGGTTCGTCGGCGAGTACCGCCCTTGCGGACACTCCGGTGCGCCCAGGCCCACGGTCTGGACGAGGGCGCGCGCGACGACCTGGGTCCTGCCGACGTTCTTCACCATGACGCCGAAGGTCGCGCTGGAGGCGGACGGGTTCACCTGGACGCAAGAGGCGACTTTCAGGTTCGCCGACTGCTTCGCTGACCGCCAGTTTCCGCAGTAGAGGTTGGGCCCCGCGAACGGGACACTGCCCGTCGTGGGCTTGGGCGCCGGGGCGTCCCTCGGCTGGGAGCCGGCGGCCGCCGACGCGGCTGCGCTCGGCGCCGCCTGCGAGGGAGTGGGCGCGGGCGTGGGCGTGACGCTGGAAGCGGTGGTGGGGGGTGTCACCACTGCCGTGGTCGGCGTGGAAGCCGCCGCCGGGTGACGCTGCTCGCCGCCCCCTCGGGTGACCACAATGACGACCACGGTGAGCGCTGCAACGAGCGCAAGGGACACGAGGGTGAGTCCCACCGAGCGACCGCCGAAGTGGATGGTCCTGGCCTGATAGGCATTGCCCCCGATGCGCGAGCTGCCGGAGATCTCGTTGTCGGTCCGCTCGGACGAGGGCTGCGCACTCGCGGAACGATCGGTCACCTCTCGCCGCGCAGCCCACGCAGGCCCGGAGCACCCTGGGCGACGGCAGTGGCCACTAACTGTCCAAGTGAGGCATCCATCGATCTCTCCGAAGCTGACCCGGTGACCTTGGGCAGATGATGGCAGAGGGCCATGGCGCTCCACCAAACGTCCTGTCCACGGAGGCGGCGCCCGCGGGAACGCCGAAGGCCCCGGCCGGTTTCCCGGTCGGGGCCTTCGGTAGTGCCCGGTGAGGCACTGGCGGAGGATACGAGATTCGAACTCGTGAGGGGTTGCCCCCAACACGCTTTCCAAGCGTGCGCCCTAGGCCTCTAGGCGAATCCTCCGCCGCAAACAATACAAGACTCCGGGCAGTGCTCGCGAACCTGTTCCCGGCGAGGGGGTCCGGAGGGGTCCTCGGGTGGGTGGGGGTGGCCGAGCATGCCCCGGCATCCGCTAGGCTTGGGGCCAAGCCCCTCACGTGGCGCTATCTCACCCAACTCCCCCAGGGCCGGAAGGCAGCAAGGGTAAGTGGGCTCTGGCGGGTGCGTGGGGGGCCCTTGTGTTTCCCGGGGTCGTCCGGGGCCGCTGCGCCCCGTGTGCCGGTGAGCGGAATCTGTGACGGAAGCCACTTGTCAGTGGGGCCCGATATCGTCGTAGGTGTGTCGTCCCTCGCGCTCTACCGCCGCTACCGCCCCGAGTCCTTCGCAGAGGTCATCGGGCAGGAGCATGTCACCACCCCGCTGCAGCAGGCGCTGCGGAACAACCGGGTCAACCACGCGTACCTGTTCAGTGGGCCGCGCGGCTGCGGCAAGACGACCAGTGCCCGCATCCTCGCCCGCTGTCTGAACTGCGAGAACGGGCCGACGCCCACGCCCTGCGGCGAGTGCCAGTCCTGCCGTGACCTGGCGCGCAACGGCCGGGGCTCCATCGACGTGATCGAGATCGACGCCGCCTCCCACGGTGGCGTCGACGACGCCCGCGAGCTGCGCGAGAAGGCCTTCTTCGGCCCCGCCTCCAGCCGCTACAAGATCTACATCATCGACGAGGCCCACATGGTCACCTCGGCGGGCTTCAACGCCCTGCTGAAGGTCGTCGAGGAGCCGCCGGAGCACCTGAAGTTCATCTTCGCGACCACCGAGCCCGAGAAGGTCATCGGCACGATCCGCTCGCGCACCCACCACTACCCGTTCCGGCTGGTGCCGCCGGGCACCCTGCGCGAGTACCTGGCGCAGGTCTGCGAGCAGGAGAAGATCCCCGTCGAGGACGGCGTGCTGCCCCTGGTCGTGCGCGCCGGTGCCGGTTCCGTGCGTGACTCCATGTCCGTCATGGACCAGCTGCTGGCCGGTGCCGACGAGGCCGGTGTGACATACGCCATGGCCACGTCCCTCCTCGGCTACACGGACGGTTCCCTGCTGGACGCCGTCGTCGACGCCTTCGCCGCCGGCGACGGCGCCGCCGCCTTCGAGGTCGTCGACCGCGTCGTCGAGGGCGGCAACGACCCCCGCCGCTTCGTCGCCGACCTGCTGGAACGCCTGCGCGACCTCGTGATCATCGCCGCCGTGCCGGACGCCGTCGAGAAGGGCCTCATCGACGCCCCCGTCGACGTCGTCGAGCGCATGCAGGCCCAGGCCTCCGTCTTCGGCGCCGCCGAGCTCAGCCGCGCCGCCGACCTCGTCAACCAGGGCCTGACGGAGATGCGCGGCGCCACCTCGCCGCGCCTGCAGCTGGAGCTGATCTGCGCCCGCGTGCTGCTGCCGGCCGCCTTCGACGACGAGCGGTCGGTACGGGCCCGGCTCGACCGCCTGGAGCGCGGCATGGGCTCCGCGGTGGCCGCCGCCGGCCCTGCCACCGCGATGCCGCCGGTCGGGTACGTCCCCGGGCCGGAGGCCCACGCCCCCCTGCCCACCGGCCTCACAGGCCCGGCAGCGGCCCGCGCGGCCGTGGCGGGGGCCCAGCAGCCGGCGGGCACGGCCGGCCCTGCGGGCCAGGCCGCTGCGGCGCCGGGCCAGGCTCCCGCGGGCGCGCCGTCGGGCGCCTGGCCGACGGCCGGTGGGCCCGGTGCCGGTGGCCCTGCGGGCCAGGCCGGTGCGGCGCCGGGCCAGGCTCCCGCAGGCGCGCCGTCCGGCGCGTGGCCGACGACCGGTGGTCCGGGTGCGGGTGCGGGTGGCCCTGCGGGCCAGGCCCAGGGGGCTGCGGGCGCGCCGTCCGGCGCTTGGCCGACCACGGGCGGCCCGGGCACCGGGGCCGGTGGCCCCGCGGGCCCCGGCCAGGGGCCTGCCACTTCCTCCCAGCAGCCGGCGCCGTCCCCCGCCGGGGGCGGCCAGCCGGCCGGAGCGTGGCCGACGGGGGCCTCCCAGCCCTCGGCGGGCGCTCCCGCCCAGCCGCCCACCGCCGGCGGCGGTTCCCGCGCCGGTGCGTGGCCCACGGCGGCCTCCGGCCCCGCCGCCTCCGCGCCCACGGGCGATGGCGCGCCCTCCGGCCCCGCCCAGCCGCCCGCCGAAGGCGGCGGCTCGCGCCCCGGCGCGTGGCCCACGGCCGCCGCACCCGGTTCCGGCCCCGCCGCAGGCGCCGCCGCGCCGGGTTCGGGCGGCGCTCCGGCCCCCGCCGGCGCGTGGCCCACGGCGGCAGCGCCGGGGCCCGGCCCCGCCGCAGGTGGCGCGGCACATGCCCCCGCCCCCGCCGCAGGCGGCACCGCCCCCGCGGCCCCCGCCTCGATGCCCGTTCAGGGCGACGCCACCCAGGCCCGGCAGCTGTGGCCGAACATCCTGGAGGCGGTCAAGAACCGTCGCCGTTTCACGTGGATCCTGCTGAGCCAGAACGCCCACGTCTCCGGCTTCGACGGCAGCACCCTGCAGGTCGGTTTCGCCACCGCCGGTGCCCGCGACAGCTTCGCCAACAGCGGCAGTGAGGACGTCCTGCGCCAGGCCCTCGGCGACCTGGGCCTGCAGTGGCGCCCGGAGCTGCTGGTCGACCCCTCCGGCGGGGCCGGAGCCGGTGCCGCCGGCGGTGCCCCCGCGCCCGCGGCGTCGGCGTCGTACGCCCGCCCCGCGGCCCCCGCGCCGCAGCCGGCCCCGGCCGCCGCTCCGGCCGCCCCTGTCGCGCCTCCGGCGCGCACGGCCCCGCCCGCGCAGCCGTACCGCGAGGCGGAGGCGGCGGCTCCGCCGCCCGTGCCGATCGAGGAGGACATGCCCGCCGAGGACGATCCGGACCTCGACGACACCGCCCTCACCGGCCACGACCTGATCGTCCGCGAGCTGGGCGCGACCGTCATCGAGGAAATCCCTCACGAGTAACGCCGCAGGTCAGCGGGGTGCCGGGGCCGGCCCCGGCACCCGGTTCGCACGGCGTGGGGCGCGCCGCCCGGCGAGCACGTAGGCTCGGCTACGCAGTGGCAGTACGCCGTAGTCGTCGACAGTGCAGGAGCCAATCGTGTTCCCCGGTGGTGGTCAGCCCAACATGCAGCAGCTGCTCCAGCAGGCCCAGAAGATGCAGCAGAACCTTGCCGCGGCCCAGGAGGAGCTGGCCCGCACCCTGGTCGAGGGCACGGCGGGCGGCGGGCTGGTCAAGGCCACCGTCACCGGTGCCGGTGAGCTCCAGGGCCTGGTCATCGACCCGAAGGCCGTGGACCCGGAGGACACCGAGACCCTCGCCGACCTCGTCCTCGCCGCCGTCCGTGACGCCACGGCGAGCGCCCAGCAGATGCAGGAGCAGAAGCTGGGCCCGCTGACCCAGGGCCTGGGCGGCATCCCCGGCCTCCCCTTCTGACAACCCCGTAGGCAACTTCCGAGAAGGAGCACCGATCCGTGTACGAAGGCGTGGTCCAGGACCTCATCGACGAGCTGGGCAGGCTGCCCGGCGTCGGTCCCAAGAGCGCGCAGCGGATCGCCTTCCACATCCTCCAGGCCGAGCCGGCCGACGTCCGCCGGCTCGCCCACGCTCTGACCGAGGTCAAGGCGAAGGTGCGGTTCTGCGCGGTGTGCGGCAACGTGGCGCAGGAGGAGCGCTGCCGCATCTGCCAGGACCCGCGCCGCGACCCGGCCGTGATCTGTGTGGTGGAGGAGCCCAAGGACGTCGTCGCGATCGAGCGGACCCGAGAGTTCCGCGGCCGGTACCACGTCCTCGGCGGGGCGATCAGCCCCATCGAGGGCGTCGGCCCGGACGACCTGCGCATCCGCGAGCTGCTGGCACGGCTCGCGGACGGCACGGTCACCGAGCTGATCCTGGCCACCGACCCCAACCTCGAGGGCGAGGCGACGGCCACGTACCTCGCGCGCATGGTGAAGCCCATGGGACTGAAGGTCACCCGGCTGGCCAGCGGTCTTCCCGTGGGTGGGGACCTTGAATACGCCGACGAGGTCACGCTGGGGCGTGCCTTCGAAGGGAGAAGACTTCTCGATGTCTGACGCAACGCTGCACGACGCGAAGCGCGACCCCGACGACTTCGTCGTCTCCATCGCCGACTCGGTCGAGAGCTTCATCGTGGCCGTCACCGAGGTCTCCCGCGGTGACGAACCCGACAGCGCCGTGCCCTTCCTGCTCCTGGAGCTCTCCCAGCTCCTGCTGACCGGCGGCCGGCTCGGCGCCCACGAGGACTTCGTCCCCGACGAGCGCTACGAGCCCGACGTCGGCCCCGAGCCGGACGTCGACGAACTCCGCGAGCGCTTCGCCACCATGCTCGACCCCATCGACGTCTACTCCGAGGTCTTCGACCCGTACGTGCCGCGCAGCGCGCCCGTCGCCTCCCGCATCTCCGACGACCTCGCCGACATCATCACCGACCTGCGCCACGGCATGGCCCACTATCGCGACGGCCGCGTCAACGAGGCCCTGTGGTGGTGGCAGTTCTCCTACCTCTCCAACTGGGGCCCCACCGCCTCGGCCTGCCTGCGCGCCCTGCAGTCCCTCGTCGCCCACGTCCGCCTCGACCAGCCCCTCGCCGAACTCGACGGCCTCGACACGGACGCCATCGACCCGGAAGAGCAGCTCGCCGAGGAGGCCGGCCGCGTCATGGCCGCCGAGATCGGCGGCCCGCACCTGTCGCGGCGCGCGGCTCAGGAGGGCTGAGCAGCACGTCGAGCAGCACCTCCGGCTCGACGAACGGCGCCACCCGTGTGGGCGGCGAGCACCAGCTCAGCGGCCACGTGTTGCCCGTGCCCGGTAGGGCCGGTACGCCGATGTACGCGATCGTGCGCGGCCCGCTCAGCCGCTCCACGTTCGCGGGCCAGGAGTAGTCCTCGGCGCTGCCGGGCGGCAGGAGGAAGTACGTCCAGCCGCCCCCCTTCTCCTCGTACACGATCGCCCCGGCATCCCCGGGCCCGACGAGCTCGCGCAGCCGCGCGGCGATCGCCTGCCCGTACGCGCCGGGCACGCGCACGACGTCGAAGTGCACTCCGCAACGCCACAGGTGGTGGCCGCGGAGGGGGACCCAGTCGGGGCGGTAGGCGGGCGCGACACCTGTGGGGGGATTTTCTTTGGTCACGCCCGCCACTTTGTGTGATCGCGCCTAGCCTGATCAGTGACAACCGCCGTACGGATCCCGGGTGTACGACGCGCCGGGGGAGCGGTACGAGGACGGGTGTCGAGCGGCGGCTGGCGGGGAAAGCCGGAGGAGAAGACATGTCGGGCGACAGGCAAGCGCAGTCCAGGTCGGCGACGATGCGGATGTTCGGCGTTCTGCTGCAGGGCCTGCGCAGACGCGCAGGTGTCAGCCGCGAGCGGCTGGCGGAGGCGGCGCAGTACTCGGTGGACCTGATCTGTTCGGTCGAGCAGGGACGACGCAGGCCGTCCGCCCAGCTGATCGAGGCCGCGGAGGAACTCCTCGATGCGGATGGGCTGCTGAGGGATGCGGCGAAGCACATTGTGCAGCGGAAGTTTCCCGACTGGTTCGAGGAGTACGCGGAGTACGAGGCGGCGTGTGCATCGCTGGGGATCTACCAGAACCAAGTGATTCCAGGACTGTTCCAGACTCAGGAGTACGCATTGGCGGTGTTCCGCAGCGGACGGCCGGTGCTCGACGACGAGGAGATCGAGCAACGGTCAGCTGCTCGCATGGAGCGCCAGCAGCTGCTGACCCGTACGCCACCAGCGATGATCAGCGCCGTACTCGAACAGGTCACCATGGAACGTTGGATCGGCGGAAAAGATGTGATGCGTGGCCAACTGCGACGGCTGATTGAGCTGTCGGAGCTTCGCAACGTTGACATCCAGGTGATGCCGACCCGCAGGGAGACGCACGCTGGGCTCGCAGGGGCCATGTACGTGCTTGAGTCCCAGGAGCACCGGCGGCTCGTGTACTTCGAGGGGCAGAAGGGCAGCGTGATGCTGTCCGACCCGAAGGACGTCTCAGACCTCAACATCCGCTATGCCATCCTGCGATCACAGGCGCTCACCCCTGAAGACTCGGTGAGTTTGATGGAAAAGATGCGGGGAGAGCTGTGAACACCAAGCGTCGAATAGCTGGCTGCGAAGCCTTGGACTGGTTCAAGTCGAGCTATAGCGACGAAGGCGGTGAAGCGTGCGTCGAGGTCGCCTTCTCCTGGCGCAGATCCAGCTACAGCGGTGGCGAAGGGGGCGACTGCGTCGAAGTCGCCGCCTCCCCCCGCACTATCCACGTCCGGGACTCGAAGCTCGGGGCTCAAGCGCCGAGGGTCGACGTACCGGCCGTCTCCTGGGCGGCATTCACGCGCTTCCTCGTCGGCGCTTGAGCTCCGGGAAGACCCGAGCGTCGAGATCCGAGCGCTGCTTTCAAGGAATGGGTGGTGGGGAGTTCTCTCCCGCCCACCCACCCAAGTAACTTTCCGTGATCCGCTTGCGACACGCGGTACGGACGCCCTAGCGTGCGCAGCAACAAACAACCCCGGCCGGTGCTACCAACACCGAACCGGGGTCTGACCAACGAGATCGAGACAGAGGTCGATCCGTGGCTACAGCCAACTCTAGTGCACACCCCATGGCGAACCCTGGGTTCGGGAAGCGCAGCGCACCGGACCAAGCACCGCCGGGCGCGCATGACTTCGTACATCTGCCCAAGCGTGAGGCGGCGATTGCCGCGTTCATCGACCGGCTGCCCGAGGGGGCGGCGATGGACGTGAAGACGCTGGCCAAGGTGCTGCCGGACTACGGGCAGCAGGCGTGCCGGACGGCGATCCGGCGCCTGCGCGAGGCCGGGCACGTGTTCATCCGCCAGGTGGCGGCAACGACGAAGGCCGGCGTGCGCTGGGTGACGCTGACGTTCTTCTCGCGGACGGCGCGTTCGCAGGCGTGGTGGGAGGGGCAGCTGGGGGAGCGTCCCGAGCCCCGCCCGGCCCCCGAGCCCGAGGAACCCGAACCGGCCCCCGCCGTCGCGCCGCAGCCGCGTTCCCGTGCGTACGGGGTCCTGTCCCGGCTCCGCTTCGCGGATGCGCGCCTGACGCTGTCCGCCGCCGAGTGCGAGGCCCTCGAACCGCTCACCGCGCAATGGCTGGCGCGCGACATGACCCCCGAACAGCTGACGGCGGCGGTGACGACCGGTCTGCCGCAGTCGGTCCACCACCCGGCCGGCCTGGTCCGCAGCCGCCTGACGGCCAAGATGCCCCTGATTCCCCTGAGGCACCTGGTGCCGCCGCCTCCGCCCGTACCACCCGGACAGCCCGTACCGGACACCTTCCGCGTGGAAGGCGCGCCGCCGGTCGTCGCCCATTCCGTACGCGCAGATGACTGCCGCATCGCGGCAGGGATCACCCCGAGGCATCGAAGGAGTACTGATCATGAGCACTGAAGGGATCCCGCTCATCACCCGGCTGTCGACGGTGATCCGCCGCACGCCGGTGTGCACACTGTGCGAGGAGCCGTGCGGCCTGGAGGCCATGCGTGGCGGGCTGTGCCAGGAGTGCCGCCTGGCGGACGTCCCGGCCACGTTCCGGCCGCGAGAAGCCGACACCGACGGCGGCCTTGCATGACCGCCCCGGCCCCGATGCGGGCACCATGGAGGGGAGGAGGCGACGCCATGACCCCGACACCCAGGACGCCCGGGCGGCCGCAGGTGGCTGTGGAGGACTTCGAAGAACTTGCCCGCAGGGCGCCGGAAGCCATCCGGCTTGAGCTCATTGGTGGAGAGGTCAGGGTCAAGCCGATGCCGGACGGCAACCGCGACGAGATCATCATGTGGCTGTTGATGCAGTGCATGCAGCAGCGACCGGATCTTGCCCTCTATCCGGAGCGGGGGCTGAAGGTCGAGGCCTATCGCAAGGGGCGCGCGCGCACGGATGGCGCCCTCGCGCCTCGGAAGCACTTCGCAGGCCAGGGGGAATGGGCTGATCCCGACGGCGTGCTGATGACGGTCGAGATCACGTCCCATGATTTCGACACGGAACGCCGGGACCGCATCGAGAAGCCCGACGGCTATGCGGCTGCGGGCATCCCGGTGTTCCTGCTCGTCGACCGTGACCGTTGGGAGGTCACGGTCCACACGGAACCGGCGAAGGGGAAGTACTGCCACGTTGCGACGCACTCGTTCGGCGCACGTGTCGAGATCCCTGCCCCCGTCGGCATCGTCCTGGAGACCGAGGAACTGAAGGAGTTCGCCGACTGAGTGACCGGCCCCCTCAGCAGTGGATGCGCAGGCGGACGACCATGACGTCCGACGCGAGGGCACGCACGTACTTGCCGAAGAAGTCGGGGTAGCTGATGTCGGGCCGGGGCATGGCGGTGTCGTAGACCCACTCTCCCTCCAGGGTGAGCAGGTATTCCGTGGCGAGCCGGCTCCCGGTGCCGTCGAGGTCGAGCAGGCCGCGCGGGCCGCCGTCGCACTGTCCGGGCGCCCAGTGGCGGGGGTTGCCGTACGCGTCGAGGGGCGCTCGGACGAGGCGGGGATCGTCCTCGTGGCCGGGGAGTACGGCGAACTCCTCGCCCGGCCGGCCCAGCCACCACAGGTCCCATTCGCCTTGGTAGGGCTCGTGGTCACCGTTCATGTCGAAGGGCGCCAGGGCCGCTTCGATGGCGGAGTGCAGGTCGTGGTGCGCGTCCGGCGGCAGGCAGACGGTGACCATCTCGTGCGCCACGGGCTACCGCCCTTCCGGCTGAGGCGTGCGGAGGATTTCGCGGGCCTGGTTGGCGGCGCGGGTGGTGCTCTCGGAGACGAAGTCGAGGAAGCGGGCGATGTTTTCGAGGCGGGCGGCGGCCGGTGTGCCGGGGATGAGCACGCCGACGCCTTGGCGTGCGGTTTCGGCGATGGCGGCGGTGCCACGGGCGGCGGCCATCATGGACTGGTACCAGACGTCGTCGTCGACGATGTAGCGCTCGCGGCGGCGTTCGTCGCGCTCCCGGCGCACGAGGCCCTGGCTTTCGAGGAACGCGACCGCCTTGGACACGGACGCCGGGCTGACCTGCAGGCGCTGGACGAGTTCGGACGCGGTGAGGCTGCCGGTGTCGCTGATGCAGAGGCAGGCGAGCACCCGGGCCATCATCTTGGGCGTGCCCGACTGCATGAGCATCGTCGTGAACGTCTCCTCGTACTCGCGCACCGCTTCGGCATCCCGCCCGTGAGGCTGCGGGGGCGCGTCCGCCCGCCGGGGCGCGGGTTGCCTGCGCCGCTGGGCGCGGCGTTCGGTGGCGCGGTGGGCGACCTCCGCGCGGTAGGCGGTGGGGCCGCCGTTGCGCATGACCTCGCGCGTGACGGTGGAGGTCGGGCGGTCGAGGCGGCGGGCGATCTCGGCGTAGGCGAGGCCGTCGGCCAGTCCCAGCGCGATCTTCTGGCGTTCCTGCTGGGTGAGCCTGCCTCCCGGCATCGCGGTTCTCCTTCGTCGTCCTTGCCGTCGTTCCGTGGGTGTCCAGGATAGCGTTCACGCCCATTTCATTGCAACGATCAGTGGGGTGTGTGTTGCGTTGCTGTTCAGATCGATGCAACGAATTTCCTGCATCTACCTGCGAGGATGCTTTTTCTATGCAACAAGTTCGTTGCTAGAAGGTCGAACGCAACGTAGCGTTTCTGTCATCGGAAACGACGACTCGAAGGAACGCATCATGCAGAAGTTCGCCACCCCCGCCCCGGTCTCCGCCCTCTTCGACATCCCCGCCGGGCGCATCCAGCTCATCGCCGCCGACCGCACCGACACCACCGTCGAGGTCCTGCCCGCCAACCCCGGCAAGAGCCGCGACGTCCAGACCGCCGAGCGCACCGCCGTCGCCTACGCCGACGGCGTCCTGCGGATCAGCACCCCCGAGCCCAGGAACCAGCTCTTCGGCGCCTCGGGATCCGTCGAAATCACCGTCCAACTGCCCGCCGGCTCCCGCGTCGAGGCGAAGAGCGCCGCCTGCGAACTGCGCGGCGTCGGCCGCCTCGGTGACGTCGTCTTCGACGGCGCGTACCGCCAGATCAAGGTCGACGAGGCCGCGAGCCTGCGCCTGACCGCCGTCGACGGCGATGTCCAGGTCGGCCGGCTGGGCGGCCCCGCCGAGATCAGCACCGCGCGGGGCGACATCCGGATCAACGAGGCCGTACGCGGCGCGCTCGTGCTCCGTACCCAGTCCGGTGACATCTCGGTGGTCGCGGCCGCCGGCGTCTCGGCCGCCCTGGACGCCGAAACCGGCTACGGCCGCATCAGCAACGCCCTCAAGAACGACGGCACCGCCGCGCTCGACATCCGCGCCACCACCCCCCACGGCGACATCACCGCCCGCAGCCTCTGAACCGCATCCGCATCCGCAACCGCATCCGGCGCCGCATCCGTACAGGGGGAACACATGACGAAGAGCAGCGCTGTCCCGGCCGCCGCCGCGCCGTGGACCGGCATGGTGCCCGTCGACGACACGGCCCTGGCCGTCACCGACACCGGAGGCCCCGGCAGCCCCGGCACCCCCGTGGTCTACCTCAACGGCCAGTTCGCCACGCAGGGCTACTGGCGGCGGACCGTCGCCGAACTGGGGCCGGGGTGGCGGCACATCACCTACGACGAGCGGGCCCGCGGAAAGAAGTCGAAGACCTCGGCGGACTACTCCTTCGAGGCCGCCGTCCGGGATGTGGATGCCGTTCTCGCCGCCAGGGGCGTGGAGCGGGCGGTGCTGGTGGGCTGGTCCTACGGAGCGGTCGTCGCCGCGCACTGGGCCGCCCGGAACCCGGACCGTGCGGTGGGCGCGGTCCTGGTCGACGGCGCGTTCCCGTACGACTGGCTGGACGGGGCGATGGAGGAGCGGATCCGTGGGCTCTTCCGGCGTCTGGCCTGGTTCACGCCGCTGCTGCGCCCGACGGGCCTGGTTCCGCGTATGACCGCCGCCCAGCAGGCGGAGAGCAACATCGAGCTCGGCAGGCTCTCGCGGGAGCGCGAGCTGGGGCCCGTACTGGACGACATCACCGTGCCGGTGCGGTACGTGGTGGCGTCGGGGACGTCCTTCGGCAGCCGCGGCGACGAGCAGGAACGCATACGCGCCGGCCTCGACGCGGCAACCGCCCGCAACGCGAACATCCGCATCGGCGCCAAGGTCGCGAGCAATCACGGCGCGATCCTGCGCAAGGACTTCCGGGCCGTCGCCGATTCCGTACGCGAAGTCGGCGGCCTCGACGGCCAGGGACGGTGATATTTCCCGTGTTGTCTCACGATGTGACACCGGCAGGGCCCATTCCGGCCCCTCGTTAGACTGAGGCGGACCGCATTACGTATAGCTGCGAGGAGCGCACGTGGGCCTTGTCGTGCAGAAGTACGGAGGCTCCTCCGTTGCCGATGCCGAAGGCATCAAGCGGGTTGCCAAGCGAATCGTCGAAGCCAAGAAGAACGGCCACCAGGTGGTCGTCGTGGTTTCCGCGATGGGTGACACGACGGACGAGTTGATCGATCTCGCCGGGCAGGTCTCGCCGATGCCGGCCGGCCGCGAGTTCGACATGCTGCTGACCGCCGGAGAGCGGATCTCCATGGCGCTGCTGGCGATGGCGATCAAAAACCTCGGTCACGAGGCGCAGTCGTTCACCGGCAGCCAGGCCGGAGTCATCACCGACTCGGCCCACAACAAAGCGCGGATCATCGACGTCACGCCGGGCCGGATCCAGCAGTCGCTCGATGCGGGCAACATCGCGATCGTGGCCGGCTTCCAGGGTGTGTCCCAGGACAAGAAGGACATCACCACCCTGGGCCGTGGCGGCAGCGACACCACCGCCGTCGCGCTGGCGGCGGCGCTGGACGCCGAGGTGTGCGAGATCTACACCGACGTCGACGGCGTCTTCACCGCCGATCCGCGGGTGGTGAAGAAGGCCCGGAAGATCGACTGGATCTCGTTCGAGGACATGCTGGAGCTGGCCAGCTCCGGTTCGAAGGTGCTGCTGCACCGCTGCGTGGAGTACGCGCGCCGTTACAACATCCCGATCCACGTCCGCTCGTCCTTCTCCGGGCTGCGCGGCACCTGGGTCAGCAACGAACCGCAAGGGGACGAGCCGATGGAGCAGGCGATCATCTCGGGCGTCGCGCACGACACCTCCGAGGCGAAGATCACGGTCGTCGGGGTGCCGGACAAGCCGGGCGAGGCCGCGACGATCTTCCGCGCGATCGCGGACGCCGACATCAACATCGACATGGTCGTCCAGAACGTCTCCGCGGCGTCGACCGGTCTGACCGACATCTCCTTCACCCTCCCCAAGACCGAGGGCGCCAAGGCGGTCGAGGCGCTGGAGAAGACCAAGTCCCGCGTGGGCTTCGACTCGCTGCGCTACGACGACCAGATCGCGAAGATCTCGCTGGTCGGCGCGGGGATGAAGACCAACCCGGGCGTCACGGCGACCTTCTTCGAGGCGCTGTCCAACGCCGGCGTGAACATCGAGCTGATCTCGACCTCCGAGATCCGCATCTCGGTGGTCACCCGTGCCGACGACGTGAACGAGGCCGTCCGCGCCGTCCACACGGCCTTCGGCCTGGACAGCGAGAACGACGAGGCTGTCGTCTACGGCGGCACCGGCCGATGACCGGCGCCCACCCGGAGGGCCGTCCGGGCCCGACGGGTGGTCCCTCCGGCCATGGAGGTGCTCCCACGCTGGCCGTCGTCGGTGCGACGGGCGGCGTGGGGGCGGTGCTGCTGGAGATCCTGTCCCAGCACGCGGACATCTGGGGCGAGATCCGACTCGTCGCCTCCCCCCGCTCGCACGGGCGGAAGCTGGTCGTGCGGGGCGTGGAGACCGAGGTCGTCGCGCTGGACGAGGCGGCGTTCGAGGGCGTCGACGTCGCGCTGTTCGCCGTACCCGAGCGGGTGGCGGCGCGCTGGGCGCCCGTCGCGGTCGCCCGGGGTGCGCTCGTCGTGGACAGCTCGGGCGCCTTCCGTGCGCAGCCGGACGTACCGCTGGTGGTGCCCGAGGTGAACGCCAGTGCCGCGCGCCTGCGTCCCCGCGGCATCATCGCCAGCCCTGGCTGCACCACGCTGTCGATGATCGTCGCGGTGGGCGCGCTGCACGCGGCCTTCGGGCTGCGCGAACTGGTCGTCTCCTCCTACGAGGCCGTCTCCGGCGCCGGCCGGGCCGGCGTGGATGCCCTGCGCGCCCAGCTCGCCGTGGTGGCGGGCGGCGGCCGGGAGCTCGGGACGCACCCGGGCGACGTACGGCGGGCGGTCGGCGACCGGATGGGGCCGTTCCAGGCACCGGTGGCGCTGAACGTCGTGCCGTGGGCCGGGGAGCCGGCGGACGGCGGCTGGTCGTCGCGGGAACTCGCCATCCGCGAGGAGACCCGCAGGATCCTGGGGCTGCCGGAGCTGCCGGTGAGCGCGACGTGCGTCCGCGTACCGGTGGTCGCCACGCACTCGGTGAGCGTGCACGCGCGCTTCAAGCGCGAGGTGGACGTCGAGCGGGCTCACGAGGTCCTGGCCAACGCGCCGGGCGTGGTGCTGTGCGACAGCCCGGAGGAGGCGGAGTTCCCCACTCCGGTCGACGCGGTGGGCACCGATCCGACGTGGGTGGGGCGGGTGCGGCGTTCCCTGGACGACCCGTGCGCCCTGGAACTCTTCGCCTGCGGGGACAATCTCCGCAAAGGCTCCGCGCTCAACGCCGCGCAGATCGCGGAACTCGTGGCGGCCGGGCTGACCGCTCGGTAATACTTGCTGACCGTCCACCGAACGTGTGAAGGTGCTGTGATCAACTCGTTGGTCCAGACCTCTTGAGTCGGTGACCGGATCCGTTCGACCATGCGCTCCGGTGTGCCGGCCGGGGCCGCGCGGTGCCGGGGAACCGCCGCAACCGTGACGTCGGTGGGGCGCGTCTACGTCTCCCACGGCGGTGACGCGCGACATCCGCGGGCGACATCCGCGGGCGGCGCTGGAACCACGGCAGACGAACCGGGGCATTGAGGGAAGAGCTGGTACGCATGAGGGCACCTGACGCCGCGTCATGCGGCGTGGCGCACGGCGCGCGGAGGAGGACGCTGCCCCGCGCGTACAACCCTGACGGGGGGAAGCGTGTCCAACAGGCGTGGCAGAGGTCATCAGCATCGCAACCGTCCCACGGCGCGGCAGCGCCGCGGTGCGCCCGCGTGCCGGCACACCGGGCGGTATGCCGGTGATCGCGCCCTGGCCGGCCGCCCGCCCCGGACAGTCCCCGGCACCCGCCCCCGTACCCGCCCAGGACCGGCCCGCCACACCTCCCGCCGTACGGACGCCCGCGCCGGCGACGCCCCGAACCGGGGACGCTGACGAGGCGATGGCAGCGGGCACCACCGTCGACCACCTCACCGAGACCTACCGCGCCCACTACCGGTCGCTGCTCGGTCTCGCCGCCCTGCTCCTCGACGACACGGCCTCCTGCGAGGACGTGGTGCAGGAGGCCTTCATCCGGGTGCACTCCGCCCGCGGCCGCGTGCGCGACCCGGAGAAGACCCTCGCCTATCTGCGGCAGACTGTCGTCAATCTTTCCCGCTCCGCGCTCCGTCGCCGCATCCTCGGGCTGAAACTGCTCTCGAAGCCGATGCCCGACATGGCGAGTGCCGAGGAGGGAGCGTACGAACAGCTGGAGCGGGACCAATTGATCAAAGCCATGCGTGGACTGCAGCGCCGACAGCGCGAGGTTCTCGTCCTGCGCTACTTCGCCGACATGACCGAGGCCCAGGTCGCCGAGACCCTCGGCCTCTCCCTCGGCTCCGTCAAGGCGTACGGCTCGCGCGGCATCGCCGCCCTCCGTGTCGCGATGGAGGCGCCGGTATGAGCCACCACTTCCCGCAGGACCCGACGGGGGAGGAGCCGCAGGCGGACAGCCCGCTCGGAGGCACTCCCACCCCCCTCGGCAACAGCTCCCTCGACGAGGACGCGCTGCGGCGGATGCTGCAGGGTGCCGTCGGTGATCTCGAACCGCGCTCCGACGCGCTCGAGCGGCTGCGGGACGCCGTGCCGGCCCGGCGTACCCGGCGCCGGCAGGCCGTCGTCGGCGCCGCTGCCGCCGTGATCCTCGCGGCCACGGCGCTGCCCGCGCTGATCCATGTCGCCACCACCGCCGCCACCGGCGACGACCGCGCCGCCAACGCCGCCAGCAGCCGGCAGCGCACCCACCAGCTCGCCGACGGCCGGCATGACGACGGCCGCGCGGACGACGGAGCCGACGAGGGCACCTCCGCCGGCCCCGACGCCTCCCGCAAGGGAGAGGAGAAGGGCACGGACCGCCCGGGGAACGGCGATGGCACCGCCACCCCCGGCCCCGGCGGCAGCACGGGGGCAGGCGTCCCCGCCCCCGGGCCGACCCTGGTCGCGTCCTCGCCGACCTGCGACCGGGACCAGCTCGGCCGGGGCAGCAGCAGCGTCGAGAACGCGGACAAGGACGGCAAGGTCTACGGCGCCTTCCGCGTCGTCAACGTCTCCCGCACCGTCTGCGCCGTCGCCGGCTCCGGCGTCGTCGCCGCACACGCCCAGGGCGGTGCCGACGGTTCACGGGTCTCCGTCGTCGACCACACCTCCGGCGACGCGGCCCCCGGGCTGCCGGACCCCGGCACCGTGCCCAGCCAGGTGATCCTCCAGCCGGGCCAGGCGTACGAGATCCGGTTCGCCTGGGTGCCGGCGGCGGACGGGCAGAGCGGCTGCAACCGGCCGGAGCCCTCGCCCACCCCGGCGGCCGGCGCCTCCTCCGCCCCGTCGGCGGCCGCGGCGGAACAGAAACCGCAGACCGCCCAGCAGGTCGCCGCCCAGAGCGCCAGTGCACCGGGCAGCGTCGTCCTCTCCCATGTCCCGGACGCCGGGGAGCCGAAGGCGGCCGACGCCACCATCCCGGACGCCTGCGCGGGCACGGTCTACCGGACGGGCCCCCTGGCGACGACTCCGGCGAAGCCCTGAGCGACGGGAGCTTGCGGGACGCAGGGTGGTCGGGCGGCGAGGCCGCCCCGGCGGACGGCAACCGCTGCCGTGCCCGTACCGTGGTGGTGTGTATCGGTTCCTGCTGACTCCTCGCTGGTGGGCGATCAACGTCTTCACCGTGCTGGCCATCCCGCTGTGCCTGTTCATGGGCAGCTGGCAGCTCGGGCGGTTCGAGACGCGCGTCGACTCGCACCGTGAGCAGCAGACCCAGGCCGACGACGCCCGCACGGCCGCCTCCGCGCCGCTGCGCGACCTCCTTCCCGTCACCACCGAGACCTCCGGCCGCCAGGTCACCGCGACCGGTCGGTACGACACCGGGCATCAACTGCTCGTCCCCGACCGCGACCTCGACGGCCGCAAGGGCTTCTACGTCCTGACCATGCTGCGCACCGACGGCGGCAAGGCCCTGCCGGTGGTCCGGGGCTGGCTGCCCGGCGACGCCGGCTCGGCGGCCGACGCCGCCAAGGTGCCGGCGCCGCCCGCGGGCGAGACGAGCGTCACCGGCGCCCTGCAGCCCTCGGAGAGCCGGACCTCCAAGGGCGTCGGCCCCTCCGGCGGGCTGCCGCAGGGACAGCTCGGCGTGATCAGCGCCGCCTCGCTGGTGAACCTCGTGCCGTACGAGGTGTACGACGCGTGGGTCACCGTCGCGAAGGCCCCCGCCCCCCTGACCCCGGTGCCGCCGGCCGCCGCGCCCAACACCGGCCTGGACCTCAAGGCGTTCCAGAACCTCGGCTACACCGGTGAGTGGTTCGTCTTCGCCGGCTTCGTCGTCTTCATGTGGTTCCGGCTCTTCCGCCGTGAGGCCGAGGCCGCGAAGGACCTGGCGCTCGGCATCACGCCCGAGGAACAGCTGCCGCAGGCGCCGCAGCCCGGGGAAGATGCCGCTGGGCAAAAGCGATCTCCAGCCGGAGCTGCTTGATCCGCTCCTCCACCACCAGCGACCCGTGCCCGGCGTCGTAGCGGTAGACCTCGTGCGGGTGGCCACGCCGCTCCAGCCGCGCCACGTAGTTCTCCACCTGGCGTATAGGGCACCGGGGGTCGTTCACGCCGGCCGAGATGTAGACGGGCGCCCGCACCTGGTCGACGTACGTCAGCGGTGACGAGGCGGCGAAGCGCTCCGGCACCTCCTCGGGCGTACCGCCCAGCAGCGTGCGGTCCAGGGCCTTGAGGGCCTCCATCTCGTCGTGGTAGGCCGTGACGTAGTCCGCGACCGGCACGGCGGCCAGGCCGACGGCCCAGGCCTCGGGCTGGGTGCCCAGGCCCAGCAGGGTCAGGTAGCCGCCCCAGGAGCCGCCGGACAGCACCAGCTGCCGCGGGTCGGCGAGCCCGGAGGCCACGGCCCACTCCCGTACGGCCGCGATGTCCTCCAGCTCGATCAGCCCGACGCGGTGCTTGAGCGCGTCCGTCCAGGCCCGGCCGTACCCGGTGGAGCCCCGGTAGTTGACCCGTACGACGGCGAACCCGTGATCGACCCAGGCCGCCGGGCCGGCCGCGAACACGTCGCTGTCGTGCCAGGTCGGGCCGCCGTGGATGTCGAAGACGGTGGGGAAGGGCCCCTCGCCCGCCGGCTTCTGCACCAGGGCGTGCACCGCGCCGCCGGGCCCCTCCACCCACACGTCCGTGACCGGCACCGAGCTCGGCGCCCGGTCGATGCCGTGCGGCGTCGCGGGCGTCTCCAGGACGACGTGGCCGGCCGTAGAGCGGACGACCGGCGGCTCGGCGGCCGACGACCACAGGAACTCCACCGTCCCGTCCGGCCGGGCCAGGGCTCCCGAGACCGTGCCCTGCGGCGTGTCCAGGCGGGTCAGCCCGCCGTCGGCCAGGTCGTAGCGCCACAGCTCGCTGCGGGCGTGGAAGTTGTGGTCGATGAGCAGCGCGGTGCCGTCGGGGAACCAGTCGGCGTCCAGGTCGCCGGGCAGGTCGATGGCCAGGTGCGTCTCCTCGCCCGTGACGGCGTCCCACAGCATCGGCTCCCAGCGGCCCCGGCGCTGGTGGCCGACCAGCAGCCGGTTGTCGCCGTCCACGGGGGCGAAGCCCATCACCGACAGCCCCAGCTCCCGGGTGCCGCCCTCGCTGTCGTCGAGCTCGCTCACGGTCGTGCCGTCGAGCCGCACGACGCGGATCGCGGAGTGCATGGCGTCCCCGTGCTCGGTGTGCTCGATCGCGACGAGCGAGCCGTCGTGGGAGAGGTCGCCGACGCCGGCCGACTGCTCGTGGCGGTAGATCTCCACCGGCTCGGCGCCCGGGCGCACGACGTGCACGGAGGAACCGCCCTTGTCGGTGGAGCGGCCGATGACGGCGGTGCCGTCCCGGCCCAGGGCCAGGCCGTCCGGGTAGGACGGCGCGAGGCCGGGCGCCGCCGGCTCGTCCAGGCCGCCGTGGAAGGGCTGGCGGACCCACACGCCGAACTCGTCGCCGTCGGTGTCGGAGAACCACCAGATCCACTCGCCGTCCGGCGACAGCAGGCCGCCGGTCGTGCCGTTCGGCCGGTCGGTGACCTGCCGCCGGGTGCCGGTGGCCCGGTCCCAGGTGTACAGCTCGAAGGTCCCCGTCGCGTTCGAGGTGAACAACGAGCGGTCGGGGGCGTCCTCCGCCCACCGGGGCAGGCCTGTGCGTGGCGCCCGGAACCTCTTTTCCCAGTCCGGCATGGATGCGGTCGAGTTGCCCTGCGAGGACCCCTTGCTCTCAGTCATGCCCACCATTCTGCGCCGCTGGTCCGACGACGTGGCGGGGGCCGCCGCAGTCTGTGGAGTACTCGCCGGTTGTGGACAACGCCGTCACCCGCCAGGGTCCTACGCCCGGGTCTTCGTAAATGCGGTTGACGTGCGGCCCCCGCGTTCTTGATCATCCTCGCGCCGACGCCGGGCGCCAGCAGCCCGGGCGGCGTCGACCACGCACAGGGGGAGCCCAGACCCGTGAAGAACACCAGAATCCTCATCTCCGGCGCCAGCATCGGTGGCCCCGCCCTCGCCTACTGGCTCGACCGGTACGGCTTCCACGTCACGGTGGTGGAGCGCTCGCCCGGCCTGCGCCCCGGCGGCCAGGCCATCGACGTGCGCGGCCCCGCACTCGGCGTCGCGGAGAAGATGGGCATCCTCGACGACATCCGCGCCCTGCGCACCGGCATCCGCGGCATGTCGCTGGTCGACGAGACGGGCAAGGAGCTCTACCGCAGCGAGGAACGCACGCTGACCGACCTCGACTTCGACAGCCCCGACATCGAGGTCATGCGCGACGACCTCAGCCGCCTGATCTTCGACGCCGCCGGCGGCACGGACGGCCCCGAATACCTCTTCGGCGACTCCATCGCCTCCCTCCAGCAGAACGAGGACGAGGTCGCGGTCACCTTCGAGAACAGCGCCCCGCGCACCTTCGACCTCGTCGTCGGCGCCGACGGCCTGCACTCCAACGTCCGCCGGCTCGCCTTCGGTCCGGAGGAACGGTTCATCCGCCACCTCGGCACCTACCTCGCCGTCTTCACCGCCCCCAACTTCCTCGGCCTCGACCGCTGGCAGACCATGTGCGTACGGGACGACGGCACCTGGGGCGGCGCCATGAGCGTCCGCGAGAACACCGAGGCCCGGGTCTACCTCGGCTTCGAGCCCGAGGAGCCGCTGGCGTACGACTACCGCGACACCGATTCCCACAAGAAGCTCCTCGCCGACCGCCTCGCGGACGGCGGCTGGGAATTCCCCAACGCCCTGACCCACATGTGGAACGCCCCCGACTTCCACTTCGACTCGATGAGCCAGATCCACATGGACAGCTGGTCACACGGCCGGGTGGTCCTGCTGGGCGACTCCGGCTACTGCGGCTCGCCGATGTCCGGACAGGGCACGAGCATGGCGATGGTGGGCGCGTACGTCCTGGCCGGCGAACTCCGCGCCGCCGACGGCGACCACCGCACCGCCTTCGCCGCGTACGAGAGCGAACTGCGCGAGTACGTGGGCCTGAACCAGCAACTCGCCCTGGCCAACAAGGCCCGCTGGGAGTCCGAGGTGTCCGCCCTCACGGGCCAGGCCGCCGACCCGAACGCCGAACAGGATCTGATGGACTTCGCGAAAGTGGTCAACTCCCTCAGCCTCAAGGACTACCAGTGACCCACCCCTCCCCGGCCGGGAAGGTCCGCGAGTTCCACCGCGCCTTCGGTCTGGACGCCCGCATGACCCCCACGGAGATCCCCCCGCAACTGGCCGCCCACCGCCAGGACCTCCTGGCCGAAGAGGTGGCCGAGGTCGCGGAGGTCGCCGTCGACGGCCCCCTGGACCGCCTGGCCCACGAGCTGGCCGACGTGGTGTACGTCGCGTACGGCACCGCCCTCGTGCACGGCATCGACCTGGACGCCGTGATCGCCGAGGTCCACCGCGCGAACATGAGCAAACTGACCCCGGACGGCCACCCGGTCCTCCGCCAGGACGGCAAGGTCCTCAAGGGCCCCCACTACGAGCCCCCGGACATCGCCGAAACCCTCCGAACCCAGGGCTGGCAACCCCCGACGACCGACTGATCCAACAGGGAGGGGCCGCGTAGGCCCCTCCCCCCCACCGGATTCCGGCGCCGGAAACGCGTCAGGGCCCTGATCCTCGAAAGGATCAGGGCCCTGACCTGGTGTTTCACCTGTCGGGGTGGCGGGATTTGAACCCACGACCTCTTCGTCCCGAACGAAGCGCGCTGCCAAGCTGCGCTACACCCCGATGTGCGACCGGCCCCCGTTTTTGCGGGCTCCGGAGCAACGAGGACTACTTTAGCCGACCGGAGGCCGTAGGCGAAATCCGGTTCCGCCGGGGCTGCAGATGGGGGCGTATGCGGTCGAGGAGGACGAGGGTGAGGGCCAGGGCGTAGAAGGCCAGGCCGAAGACGACGGCGTTGATGGCGATGCCGGCGTAGCCGTGGAGGTCGACGTCCAGGAAGGGGTACGGGTAGCGGCCGTCGGTGCCGGGGGCGAGGAGGGCGCCGCGGATGAGGGCGAAGGGGAGGTAGAGGAAGGGGTAGGCCAGCCACTGCCAGGCATGGCGGATCAGGAAGCCGCCGGGTGTGGTGAGCAGGAGCCAGTCGAGGGCGGCCGTGAGGGGGGTCACGGTGTGCAGGAGCTGGTTGGCGACCGATTCGAGGGGGGTGCGCTGGCTGGTCATGGCGAAGCCGCTGGCGTCGTTCGACAGCACGAAGTGGAAGACCAGACCCGTGATGGAGATGTAGAGCAGCGCTGCGCCGGTGATGCGGGGGGAGAGGGCGGGGCGGGCGGTCCAGGCGCGGTGGGCGGACCAGGCGCAGGCGATCGCCAGCAGGAGGTTGGACTGGATCGTGAAGTAGCTGAAGAGCCGGCCGAGGTCGTCGGAGTCGATCGTGTCCAGGACGACGCCGGTGAGCGCTGCCAGGGCGATGAGCGCGCGGAAGGCCGCCGCGTAGGGGCGGCGGCCCGTGGGCGCCGGCGCGTCCGCCGTGTCGGGCAGGGCGGGGCGCGTGGTGGTGGGGGATGTCGGGTCGGTCATCCCCCCACCGTATGCGGGGGCTCTGTGGAGCCCCTGGTCAGCTGTGGGGGACGAGGGTGAGGAGGGTGGCCTCCGGGGGGCAGGCGAAGCGGACCGGGGTGTAGCGGTTGGTGCCGCAGCCGGCGGAAACGTGCAGGTAGGAGCGGTGCCCGCCGGCGGTGTGGGTGGACAGGCCCTTGACCCGGTCGGTGTCGATGTCGCAGTTGGTGACCAGGGCGCCGTAGAAGGGGATGCACAGCTGGCCGCCGTGGGTGTGACCGGCGAGGATCAGCGGGTAGCGGTCGGTGGTGAAGGCGTCGAGAACGCGCAGGTAGGGGGCGTGGACGACGGCCATGGAGAAGTCGGCGCCGGCCTCGGGGCCGCCGGCCACCTGCTGGTAGCGGTCGCGCTTGATGTGCGGGTCGTCGAGGCCGGTGAGGGCGATCTCCATCCCGTCGATCTTGAGGCTGCCGCGGGTGTTGGTGAGGTTGACCCAGCCCGCCGCGTCGAAGCCGTCGCGCAGCTCCTCCCAGGGGTTGTGGATCGCGCCGACGACGGGGGTGTTCCCGTTGAGGCCGTGCCGGCCGGTCATGCGCTCGACCAGGTAGCGGGCGGGGTTGCGCAGCTTGGGGCCGTAGTAGTCGTTCGACCCGAAGACGTAGGCGCCGGGGAAGCGCATGAGGGGGCCGAGGGCGTCGAGGGCCTCGGGGACGCCCTGCGGGTCGGAGAGGTTGTCGCCGGTGTTGATGACGAAGTCGGGGCGCAGCCCGGCCAGCGACTGCAGCCAGCGCTGCTTCTTGCGCTGGCCGCCGACCATGTGGATGTCGGAGACCTGGAGCACCCGCAGCGGCCGCATGCCCTGCGGCAGCACGGGTACGGTGACCCGTCGCAGCCGGAAGGAGCGGACTTCGAAGCCGGCGGCATAGGCGAGGCCCGCCGCGCCGACCGCGGTGATTCCCAGGGGTACTCCGTATCGCGCACGCATGTCGTCCATCGTCCCAGACCGCGGGGGTGCCAGCGCACGTAGGGGAGTTGGAAGCTCCGGTGGACGTCCGGGCCTCACCCGGGCCTCACGCGGGCCTCACCCGGGCCTTTAATACGGGGCGTCCGCCGGGGCGGGATGCGAAGATTGCGCCATGACCACGCTGAAGTCCAGGCTCCAGGACGACCTCACGACCGCCATCAAGACGCGCGACGAGCTGCGCGCCTCCACGCTCCGCCTCACCCTCTCCGCGATCGGATACGAGGAGACCGCGGGCAAGCAGGCGCGCGAGCTCTCGGACGACGAGGTGCTCAAGGTGATCGTGCGCGAGGCGAAGAAGCGCAAGGAGGCCGCGGAGGCGTTCGCCAAGGGCGGCCGGGCGGACTCGGCGGAGCGCGAGCGCGCCGAGGGCGAGGTGCTCGCCTCCTACCTGCCGGAGCAGCTGTCCGACGAGGAGCTGGACGCGATCGTGGCGGAGGCCGTGGCCGAGGCCGCGGCGGCCGGTGCCGAGGGGCCGAAGGCCATGGGCGCCGTCATGAAGATCGTGAAGCCGAAGGTCGGTGACCGTGCCGAGGGCGGCCGTGTGGCGGCCGCGGTCAAGCGCCGCCTGGTCGGCTGAGTCGGGCAGCACCGTACGTAAAGAGGGGCGCCCCCACCGTCACGACGGTGGGGGCGCCCCTCTTCCGGTTTCCGGATCCTTGATCAGCCCTGGCCGGGAGTGTCGCCCGGGGTACCGGCCGGGGTGCCGCCGGGCAGGCCGTCGGCGGGCAGGGCGGGCACGGCGGGCGTCTCGGGCTTGCTGTCGAGGGTGCCGGTGGCGGGCTTGCCGTGACCCGGCTTGCCGGTGCCGGGCTTGTTGCCCTGCTTGCCGCCGCCCGCGCCCGTACCGCCCGTACCGTTGCCGGGCTTGCGGCCGCCGCGGCCCGTGCCGCGCTTGTCGCCGGCGGCCGGGTCGCCGCCGGCGTTGTCCCCGCCGCCGACGGCCGCGCCGCCGAAGGAGGGGGCGTCCTTGCCGTCCAGGGCGCCGGTCATCGCGTCGCGCCAGATGGGGCCGGGGGTGTCGGCGCCGTAGACCTTGTCGTGGTAGACGCCGCCGATGGTGATGTTCTCCATCTCGACCTTGTCCTCCGGCCCGCCGACCCACACGGCGCCCGCCATGTTGGGGGTGTAGCCGACGAACCAGGCGGCCCTGCGCTCGTCCGTCGTACCGGTCTTGCCCGCGCTGTCGCGGCCGCTGAGACCGGCCTCCTTGCCGGTGCCGTCCTCGACGACGCCCTTGAGCAGGCCGTTGATGGTGTCGGCGGTCTGCTCGGACATGGCCCGCGAGCACTTGGTCTGCGGCACCTTCAGCGCCTTGCCGTCGGGGCCGGTGGCGGAGCCGATCAGTACGGGGGTGCAGTACGTACCGCGGTTGGCGAACGTCGCGTAGGCGGAGGCCATGGTCAGCGGGGACATGCCGGCCGCGGAGCCGCCGAGGGTGAGCGAGGGGTTCTCGTCGAACTTCCCGCCGCTTGCCGGCTTGATGCCCATCTTGCCGGCCATCTTGATCACGGGGCACAGGCCCAGGTCGCCGACCATCTGCACGAAGTAGGTGTTGACCGACTTCGCCAGCGCCTCGCGCATCCCGTACGGGCCGACCTCACTGCGGTTCTCGTTCTGGACGGTCTCGCCGATGCTGTTCTTCCACGGCTTGCCGCAGGTCTCGACTTCCTCGGGGTACGGCATGCGGAACGGCGAGGAGTACGTCTGGTACGGCGAGGTGCCCTGCTCCAGCGCGGCCGCCGCGACGATCGGCTTGAACGTCGAGCCGACCTGGAAGCCGTAGGTCGAGCCGCCCATGGACTTGTCGGCGGAGAGGTTGATCTGCGTCTGGTGCTCGCCGAAGCCGTACGGGCGGGACTGCGCCATGCCGAGCACCTTGCCGGTGCCGGGCTCGACGATGGTCACGGCGGTGGCCACCGAGTCGCTCTGGTAGACGTGATCGTTGATCGACTTCTGGATGGACTTCTGGGTCTGCGGGTCGAGGGTGGTGCGGATGACCAGACCGCCCTCGTTCCAGCGCTTGGCCCGGGCCTCCTTGGTCTTGCCGAAGACGGGGTCCTGCAGGAACGTCTCGCGCACGTAGTCGCAGAAGAAGCCGGCGTTGTCGACGGCGGTGATGCAGCCGCTCTTGGGGCGGGAGACGTTGAGCTTGAGGGGCTTGGCCTGCTCGGCCGCGACCTCCTCCGGCTTGATGTACTTCAGGTCCGCCATGCGCTGCAGCACGGTGTTGCGGCGCTTGGTGGCCTCCTTCGGGGCGCGCACGGGGTCGTAGCGGCTCGGCGACTGGACGATGCCGGCCAGCAGCGCGGACTCGCCGAGGGTGAGGTCCTTGGCGCGCTTGCTGAAGTAGCGCTGCGCGGCGGCTTCGACGCCGTAGGCCTGCTGCCCGAAGAAAGTGATGTTCAGATAGTTGTTGAGGATGCGGTCCTTGCCCAGCTCCTTCTCGACCTGGATCGCGTACTTCAGCTCCTTGACCTTGCGGCCGAGGGTCTGCTGGGTGGCGACGGCGACCTTCTCGGGATCGTCGCCGGCCTCCTCGACGAAGACGTTCTTGACGTACTGCTGGGTGAGCGTGGAGGCGCCCTCGGAGACGCCGCCGGACTGTGCGTTCTTGTTGACGGCGCGCAGGACGCCCTTGAGGTCGATCGCGCCGTGCTCGTAGTAGCGCGCGTCCTCGATTGCCACTATTGCCTCGCGCATGTAGGGCGAGATGTCGTTCAGCGGCACCACGGTGCGGTCGCGGGAGTAGACCTTGGCTATCTCGCCGCCCTGGGCGTCGAGGATGGTGGTGCGCTGGCTGAGCGGCGGCGTCTTGAGGTTGGCCGGGATCTCGTCGAAGCCCTCGACGGTGCCCTTGGCCACGAGGCCGAACGCGCCGATGCCCGGTAGGGCCAGACCTGCCAGCACGACTCCCGAGAGCACGCTGACGCCGAGGAATTTCGCGGCCTGTCGGGTCCTGGAGGGACCCTCGCCCGAGCGCTTCATAGCCATGGTGCGAAGCCTACGTTCTCATTCCGAGGACAGGCGCAGGTGTGTTCGCCTACGCTGTTTCACGCCAGTCACTTCAGGCACTCTCCCGCATCACCTTCACGCTCACTCTTGTGAGTGATGAGAGGTGTCCGTATTGCCGCCTCTGATGGTGGTTGCCCGTCGCTCCCCGGGTGGACTGCCCCTCTATGGAGGGAATGGTCCCGCATGTCGCCAGCTCACTCCGTTGGGTGATCTGCCGCGTACGCATAGTCCGTTCGGGCCATTCAAGATTGGGCCCGCAGGGGGTGTTGCCCCCTGTCGGGCTTCCGTAACGTCCTCAACTGGCAACGGTGAATATGCCGCTGCCGCCGTGGGGGAGCCTCGATTCGGGAGAGGACGGCGCCAGCATGGGCTGGGTAACCGACTGGAGTGCGCAGGCCGCCTGCCGCACGACCGATCCGGATGAACTTTTCGTTCAGGGCGCAGCGCAGAACAGGGCGAAGGCGGTCTGCACCGGCTGTCCGGTGCGCACCGAGTGCCTCGCCGACGCGCTGGACAACCGCGTCGAGTTCGGCGTGTGGGGTGGGATGACCGAGCGCGAGCGCCGGGCCCTGCTGCGGCGCAGGCCCACGGTGACGTCGTGGCGCCGGCTCCTGGAGACCGCGCGCACGGAGTACGAGCGCGGCGCCGGGATGCTGCCGCTGGGCGAGCCGGGCTACGACGAGTACGCCGCGGTCGGATAGGCCCGCGGGCCCGCAGGCGGGCGCACGCTGTCGCGTCGGCGCAGCGGCGTACGGCGCCCACGGCTGGCGTACGGCGCCCACGGTACGGCCCCGCCACGGTACGTCCCGCGCCCCGCGTACGGCCGACTTCGCGCGCACGTACGGCCGGTGCCGCGACCGCCCTCCCGCACCCTTGCGGCTCCCTCCGCGGTGACGGCTCCGGGCCCCGGCGCCACAGGCCTGCGGGTGCAGCAAGCCTGCATGTGTCAGTTCAGATCGGCTGGTTCCGTCGCATCGGCGGCCGTCCGGCCCCCGGTCGTCGTCTGGTCGGCGAGCCGGTCACCGATCGAGCGGAGCCCGGCCAGGTCGTGCACGTCACCGGGCAGCGCAGCCACCTCCGCCACCGGTACGTCTGGGTGCAACGCGGTGAAGCGGTCGCGGGTGCGCTGCTCTCGGGCAATGACCTGCATGCGGTCGGCGTGCAGCCGCAGCAGCCCCGCCGCGAGCTCCGCGGCACTCGGTCCCGTGGACGTGGGCTGGGGGAAGCCCCTCTCGGGGGAGGGAGAGGACGTGTCCGTGGGAGTGAGGGTGCCAGGGTCGTCAGCGGTACGTGAGCCAGCTTGCCCGCTGCCACGATCCACAATGCCGTCGCCGTCAAGATTTTCTGTGTATTCCCCGTGGCCGTTCACCAGGCCACCCTCCAGCGCCTCGGCGGCGGCCAGCGCCCGTTCCGCCGACAGCCGGTCCGCCCCGCTGCCGTGGACCCGGTTGAGCACCACACCGGCCAGCGGCATGCGCTCCGCCGCCAGGCGCTCCACGAAGTACGCCGCCTCCCGCAGCGCGTCCCGCTCGGGCGCGGCGACGACAAGAAAGGCCGTACCGGGCGCCTGCAGCAGCCGGTAGGTGGCGTCGGCCCGGGTACGGAAGCCGCCGAACATGGTGTCCATCGCACCGACGAAGGTCTGTACGTCCTGCAGCAGTTGGGCACCCATCAGTTTGTTCAGGGGCCCGCTCATCACCGACATGCCGACGCCCAGGAACTTCATCCCGGCCCGCCCGCCGACCCGCGCGGGCGCCATCAGCAGCTTGATGAGCTTGCCGTCCAGGAACGACCCCAGGCGGCTGGGTGCGTCCAGGAAGTCCAGCGCCGACCGGCTCGGCGGGGTGTCGACGACGATGAGGTCCCACTCGTCCCGGGCGCGCAGCTGGCCGAGCTTCTCCATGGCCATGTACTCCTGCGTGCCCGCGAAACCGGCCGACAAGGACTGGTAGAAGGGGTTGTCCAGGATGGCCCGTGCGCGGTCCTTGTCGGCGTGCGCCTCGACGATCTCGTCGAAGGTCCGCTTCATGTCGAGCATCATGGCGTGCAGTTCGCCGCCGGCGGAGCCGTCGATGCCGGGGACGCGGCGCGGTACGTTGTCCAGCTCGTCGATGCCCATGGACTGGGCGAGCCGACGGGCCGGGTCGATGGTCAGGACGACGACCTTGCGGCCGCGCTCGGCGGCCCGCAGGCCCAGGGCGGCCGCGGTGGTGGTCTTGCCCACGCCGCCGGAACCGCAGCACACCACGATGCGGGTGCGCCTGTCGTCCAGGATCGGATCTATGCCGAGCGGCTCCGCCGCCGGATCGAGGCTCACCCGCTCACTCCTTGGTGGTGCTGCCGTGGGTGTCGGTCGTGGTGTCGTGGGCGGCTGCCGCGCCCGTACGCGCGCCGTGCGCGCCGTCCGCGTCGGGGCCGGTCGTGCCGCTCCCGGGCGTACCGTCCGTGTGCCGCCGGTCCCGCGGTACGGGTGGCGGCTGCTGTGCCTGCTGCATCTGCTGCGCCTGCGGGGTTTCCTGCCCCTGCGGGGTTTCCTGCGCCTGCGCCTGCCCCTGCGTCCACTGCCGGCGCAGGGTGCGGGCCATGCGGTACAGGCCGGCCAGGTCCATCCCGTCGCCCTGCAGCGGCAGTTCGTACGTGGGCAGGCCCAGGCCGGCGACGTCGGCGCGGACCCGGCGCTCGAGCGCGAGGCGCTCCGTGTGCTCGCGCGCTTCCTGCAGCAAGGGCTCCACGAGCGGCTCGGTGCGGCCCGTGCGCCGTGCGCCGCCGGAGCCGGTGCGCTCCAGGGCGTACTCCAGGGCGCGGGCCACATCCGGGCGCCGGGTGTGCGCGGCGGCGTCCACGGCGTCCTCGTCGAGGACCTGCGGCCGCACCATGTTGACGACGACCCCGCCCACCGGCAGCCCGGCCGCCCGCAGCTCGGCGACGCCGTCCCGGGTCTCCTGGACGGGCATCTCCTCCAGCAGCGTCACGAAGTGCACGGCCGTCTCCGGCGACTTGAGGACGCGCATGACGGCCTGCGCCTGGTTGTGGATCGGCCCGATCCGGGCCAGCCCGGCCACCTCGTCGTTGACGTTGAGGAAGCGCGTGACGCGACCGGTGGGAGGCGCGTCCATGACCACGTAGTCGTAGGCGAAGCGTCCGTTGCGGTCCTTCCTGCGTACCGCCTCGCACGCCTTGCCGGTCAGCAGGACGTCCCGCAGCCCGGGCGCGATGGTCGTCGCGAAGTCGATCGCGCCGATCTTTCTCAGTGCCCGTCCGGCGGTGCCCAGCTTGTAGAACATGTGGAGGTAGTCCAGGAGGGCCCGTTCGGCGTCGATGGCGAGCGCGTACACCTCACCACCACCGGGCGCGACGGCGATCTTCCGTTCCTCGTAGGGCAGCGCCTCCGTCTCGAAGAGCTGCGCGATCCCCTGCCGGCCTTCGACCTCGACCAGCAGAGCACGCTTTCCTTCGGCCGCGAGGGCCAGTGCGAGGGCCGCGGCGACCGTCGTCTTGCCGGTACCGCCCTTGCCGCTGACGACATGGAGCCTGCTCATGAAGCGGAGCCTAACCAGTCGCCGGGCGGGCTACGCACGAGGCCGTCGGTGCGAGGCATTACAGTCAGGCCATGACCAAGTGGGAATACGCGACGGTGCCGCTGCTCGTCCACGCGACCAAGCAGATTCTGGACACCTGGGGCGAGGACGGCTGGGAGCTCGTCCAGGTCGTGCCCGGGCCGAACAACCCCGAGCAGCTGGTGGCCTACCTCAAGCGGGAGAAGCAGTGACCGCGGCAGCGGGTGCCGTCGAGGCACGGCTCTCCGAGCTCGGCCTGAAACTGCCGGCCGTGGTCCCGCCGCTCGCGGCGTACCAGCCGGCCGTGCGCTCCGGCGCGTACGTCTTCACCGCGGGCCAGCTGCCCATGGTCGAGGGCGCCATCCCGGTGACCGGCAAGGTCGGTGCCGAGGTGAGCCCCGAGCAGGCCAAGGAGCTGTCCGCCACCTGTGCGCTGAACGCCCTGGCCGCCGTGAAGTCGGTCATCGGCGACCTGGACAAGATCGTCCGCGTGGTGAAGGTCGTGGGCTTCGTGGCCTCCGCCCCGGACTTCACCGGTCAGCCCGGTGTCATCAACGGTGCCAGCGAGCTGCTGGGCGAGGTCCTGGGCGACAAGGGCGTGCACGCGCGCTCCGCTGTGGGCGTGGCCGTGCTGCCGCTGGACGCCCCTGTCGAGGTCGAGATCCAGGTGGAGGTCCGGGACTGATCCCGGTCTCCCGGGTCAGGTGGTGTGGGCCTCGGGCCCGCTCCCGACCCGGTGCTCTCGAACATCCGCACGTGAGCGCATAGCATCCGGTCATGTCGACTTCGAACGGCCAGTGGTACCCGCCGGAGTGGCCGGACCGGATCAGAGCGCTCGCCGACGGCGAGCTGCGGCCCGTGGCGCCGCGCCGTGCCGCGACCGTCCTGCTGCTGCGCGCGGCGGCCGACGGGCTCGCCGTTCACATGCTGCGCAGACGCGCCTCCATGGCCTTCGCCGGAGGCGCGTACGCGTATCCGGGCGGCTCCGTCGACCCGCGCGACGAGCGGGACGTGCCCTGGGCCGGGCCGGCGCCCGAGGAGTGGGCGCGCCGGCTCGGTACCGACACTGCCGGCGCACAGGCCATCGTGTGCGCCGCCGTCCGGGAGACCTTCGAGGAGGCGGGCGTCCTGCTGGCCGGCCCCGCCCCGGACACGGTCGTCGCGGACACCACGGGCGAGGAGTGGGAGGCCGACCGCGCGGCCCTGGTCAGCCGGGAGCTGGCCTTCGCGGACTTCCTGGAGCGGCGCGGCCTGCTGCTGCGCAGCGACCTCCTGGGCGCCTGGGCGCGCTGGATCACGCCCGAGTTCGAGCCGCGCCGCTACGACACCTGGTTCTTCGTGGCCGCCCTCCCGGAGGGCCAGCGCACCCGCAACGCCTCCACGGAGGCCGACCACGTGGTGTGGACGGCCCCGGCGGACGCGGCCGCCGGCTACGACCGGGGCGAGCTGCTGATGATGCCGCCGACCATCTCCACACTGCGCTCCCTGCTGCCGTATGCGACCGCAGCCGAGGTGCTGACGGCCTCGGGTGAGCGGGATCTCACGCCCGTCCTCGCACAGGCGCGGCTGGAGGGGGAAGAGATCGTGCTGAGCTGGCCCGGGCACGACGAGTTCACCAAGCACATCGACGTCGTCCGGATCGCCGGGCCGACCGACCGAGGACCTGCGGGAGCCGACGCATGACGCACGCCACCGACCTGCCGGGACAGCCGCGCACGGGCGCCATCGGCGGCCCCGCGACCGACCGGGCGACCTGTGTCCTCGCACCGAACCCGTCCGCGATGACGCTGGACGGCACCAACACCTGGATCCTCGCCGAGCCGGACTCCGACCTCGCCGTCGTCGTCGACCCCGGGCCGGACGACGAGGCCCACCTGCGCAACGTCGTCGCCACCGCCGAGGCCGCGGGCAAGCGCGTGGCCCTGACCCTGCTCACGCACGGGCACCACGACCACTCCGGCGGCGCCGCCCGCTTCGCCGAGCTGACGGGCACGCACGTGCGCGCGCTGGACCCAGGGCTGCGGCTGGGCGGCGAGGGCCTGGGCGTGGGCGACGTGATCACCACGGGCGGCCTCGAACTGCACGTGGTCTCCACGCCCGGCCACACGGCGGACTCCCTGTGCTTCCACCTGCCCGCCGACGGCGCCGTGCTGACGGGCGACACGATCCTGGGCCGGGGCACGACGATCGTGGCCCACCCCGACGGCCGGCTCGGCGACTACCTGGACTCGCTGCGCCGGCTGCGCCTGCTGGCGGTCGAGGAGGGCGTGACGACGGTGCTGCCGGGCCACGGTCCAGTACTGGACGACGCACGCGGCGCCGTGGAGTACTACCTCGCGCACCGGGCCAAGCGCCTGGCCCAGGTGGAGACGGCCGTGGAGAACGGCCACCGCACGGCGCCCGAGGTCGTCGCCGCGGTCTACGCGGACGTCGACCGCGCCCTGTGGCCGGCGGCCGAGCTCTCGGTGCGGGCGCAGCTGGACTACCTGGAGGAGCACGGGCTCATCTGAGGCCCCGCAGGCCCCCGGGTACGCCGAAGGGCCCCGCGGCGCCGTTGATGCGCCGCGGAGCCCCGGGCCGGTGTCAGCGGGAGCGCTTGGCCAGACGCTCGACGTCCAGCAGGATCACGGCGCGGGCCTCCAGGCGGAGCCAGCCGCGGCCGGCGAAGTCCGCGAGGGCCTTGTTGACCGTCTCCCGGGAGGCGCCGACGAGCTGGGCGAGCTCCTCCTGGGTGAGGTCGTGCACGACGTGGATGCCCTCCTCGGACTGCACGCCGAAGCGGCGGGACAGGTCCAGCAGGGCCTTGGCGACACGGCCGGGCACGTCGGAGAAGACGAGGTCCGACATCGAGTCGTTGGTGCGGCGCAGGCGGCGGGCGACGGCGCGCAGCAGGGCGGTGGCCACCTCGGGGCGCGCGTTGAGCCAGGGCTGCAGGTCGCCGTGGCCGAGGCCGAGCAGCTTGACCTCGGTGAGCGCGGTGGCGGTGGCGGTGCGCGGACCGGGGTCGAAGAGGGACAGCTCGCCGATCAGCTCGCCCGGGCCCAGGACCGCCAGCATGTTCTCGCGGCCGTCGGGGGAGGTCCGGTGGAGCTTCACCTTGCCCTCGGTCACCACGTAGAGGCGGTCGCCCGGGTCGCCTTCGTGGAACAGGGCGTCGCCCCTCGCGAGCGTGACCTCGCCCATCGAGGCGCGCAGCTCGGCGGCCTGCTCGTCATCGAGCGCCGCGAAGAGCGGGGCGCGCCGCAGAACGTCGTCCACGAGTTCTCTCCTTGTCGACATGCACAGAGGACCGTGGTCCCCATGATGCCCGTCGGTAAAACTGTGTGATCAAACACAAGTGTGGCGCATCGCCGCCGGAACCCCTACGGCAGGGGTCCGATTGGGCTGTGGTTTTTCTGCGGCCGGGGCGGATGTCGGTGGTGGGCTCTAGTCTGGCCGGTGTCCAATACGCCGGTGAGAGCACAGGGCAAGGGGGCCTGAAGGGTGAGCGCGGCCCGTGATTCCGCTGTGGGCGAACGCCCCGGCGCGAAGAAGGCGAAAACCGCAAAACCGAACGAATCGCAGGGCGCGGCCGTGGCGGGCCGGTCCACCGCCGCGGAGCCCAGAGGCGCGGCGAAGGCGGCCGCGGAGCCGCCGGTGGAGAAGCCGCCGACCAAGAAGGCGGCAGCCAAGAAGGCGGCGGCAAAGAAGACAGCCAAGAGGGCAGCGGCAAAGAAGACGGTGGCCGAAAAGACGGCAGCCGAGAGGCCGCCGGCCGAAAAGACGGCGGCGAAGAAGTCCGCCGGCAAGCCCGCCGTCGCCTGGTCCGAGTCCCGGACGGCGCTCGTCCGGCGCGCCCGCCGGATCAACCGCGAGCTCGCCGAGCTGTACCCGTACGCCCATCCCGAGCTGGATTTCGAGAACCCCTTCCAGCTCCTGGTCGCCACGGTGCTGTCCGCCCAGACCACCGACCTGCGGGTCAACCAGACGACGCCCGCCCTGTTCGCCGCGTACCCGACGCCCGAGGAGATGGCCGCGGCCGATCCGGAGAAGCTGGAGCAGCTGATCCGGCCGACCGGTTTCTTCCGGGCCAAGGCGAAGTCCCTCATCGGCCTGTCCGCCGCCCTGCGGGACCGCTTCGGGGGCGAGGTGCCCGGCCGGCTGGAGGACCTCGTCACGCTCCCCGGCGTCGGCCGCAAGACCGCCAACGTCGTCCTGGGCAACGCCTTCGGCGTGCCCGGCGTCACCGTCGACACCCACTTCGGCCGGCTCGTGCGGCGCTGGAAGTGGACGGTTGCCGAGGATCCGGAGAAGGTCGAGGCCGACGTCTGCTCGCTCTTCCCGAAGAGCGACTGGACGATGCTCTCGCACCGGGTCATATTCCACGGCCGCCGCGTCTGCCACTCCCGCAAGCCGGCCTGCGGCGCCTGCCCCATCGCCCCGCTGTGCCCCTCCTTCGGCGAGGGCGAGACGGATCCGGAGAAGGCCCGGAAGCTGCTCAAGTACGAGCTGGGCGGCCAGCCGGGCCAGCGGCTGAAGCCGCCGCCGGACTACCCGGGCCGGCCCGCGCCTCCTCTGGGAGCCGCGTGACCGGACGCAAGCCGCAGGACCGCACCGCAGCCGAGGACGACGACCGGGGGAAGGCGATGACGAGGACGTACGGCCACGAGGTGGCCCGGGACCGGGAGGGCCGGGTCGAGGTGACGGCCGAGGGGCTGCCGACGTGGCTGGAGCCGGTGGAGCGTGCCGCGCGGCACGTGGAGCCGCACCAGCTGAGCCGGTTCCTGCCGCCGGAGACGGGGGGCCGGCAGTCCGCGGTGCTCATCCTGTTCGGCGAGGGCGAGCGCGGCCCGGAGCTGCTGCTCCTGGAGCGTGCCGGGACGCTGCGCTCGCACGCCGGCCAGCCGTCCTTTCCCGGTGGTGCCCTCGACCCGGAGGACGGCGACCCGGAGGGAGACGGCCCGCTGCGGGCGGCCCTGCGCGAGGCCCGTGAGGAGACCGGCCTCGACCCCTCGGGCGTGCAGCTCTTCGGCGTGCTGCCGCGGCTGTACATCCCCGTGAGCGGCTTCGTCGTCACGCCCGTCCTGGGCTGGTGGCACACGCCCAGCCCGGTGGCGCCGGTCTCGCCGCAGGAGACCGCCCGCGTCTTCACGGTCCCGGTGGCCGACCTCACCGACCCCGGGCGCCGCGCGATGGCGGTGCACCCCAGCGGCCACCGCGGCCCGGCGTTCCGGGTGGGCCCGGCGCTGGTGTGGGGCTTCACGGCCGGCCTGATCGACCGCATCCTGCACTTCGCCGGCTGGGAGCGGCCGTGGGACCGCGAGCGGGAGGTCCCCCTGGACGCACGGGCCTGACCGGCATGAGACGGTGGCCCCCGGCGGCCGGCCGTGGACCCCGGCGCCGCCCCCGGACGACGACAATGCGAGGCATTCTTCGGTGAACGTGCTGGACATCGTGCTGCTGGTCGCCGCCGTGTGGTTCGCGGTCATCGGCTACCGCCAGGGCTTCGTCGTCGGCGTGCTCTCGGTGATCGGCTTCCTCGGCGGCGGTCTCGCCGCCGTCTACGCGTTGCCGGTGATCTGGGACAGTGCCACGGACGACGCGCAGCCCGGCACGATCGCCGCTGTCGCCGCCGTCGCCGTCGTCATCCTGTGTGCCTCCGTCGGCCAGGCCGCCACCACCCACCTGGGCAACAAGCTGCGCCGCCACATCACCTGGTCACCGGCGCGCGCCCTGGACGCGACAGGTGGGGCGCTCGTCAACGTCACCGCGATGCTGCTGGTCGCCTGGCTCATCGGCTCGGCCCTGGCCGGTACGACGCTGCCGACGCTGGGCCGGGAGGTCCGCGGCTCCAAGGTGCTCCTCGGGGTGGCGCGGGTGGTGCCGCCGCAGGCGAACACGTGGTTCGCGGACTTCAGCAGCGCCCTCGCGCAGAACGGCTTCCCGCAGGTCTTCGCGCCCTTCTCCGCCGAGCCCATCACCTCGGTGCCGCCGCCCGACCCCGCGCTGGCCGGCAGCCCGGTCGCCGTGGAGGCGCAGCGCAGCATCGTCAAGGTCGTCGGCAACGCCCCCAGCTGCGGCAAGGTGCTCGAGGGCACCGGTTTCGTCTTCGCCCCGCACCGCGTGATGACCAACGCGCACGTGGTCGGCGGCGTGGACGAGCCGACGGTGCAGATCGGCGGCCGGGGCCGGCTGCACGACGCGACGGTCGTGCTCTACGACTGGAAGCGCGACATCGCGGTGCTGGACGTGCCGTCGCTGGACGCGCCGGAGCTGCGGTTCGCCGGGTCCGACGCCGACACCGGCAGGAGCGCCATCGTCGCCGGCTTCCCGGAGAACGGCGCGTACGACGTGCGGGCCGCGCGCGTCCGCAGCCGGGTCCAGGCCAACGGCCCGGACATCTACCACCGCGGCAACGTCCGCCGCGACGTCTACTCGCTGTACGCCACCGTCCGGCAGGGCAACTCCGGCGGTCCGCTGCTCACGCCGGACGGCAAGGTCTACGGCGTGGTCTTCGCGAAGTCCCTCGACAACGCCGAGACCGGCTATGCGCTGACGGCCGACGAGGTCCACCAGGACGCCGCGTACGGCCGTACGGCCGAGGGCAGGGTCAACACCCAGAGCTGCGCCCTGTGAGCCTTTGAGGGAGGCCCTCAGGGATGCGCGGACGGCTGAGGGGCGGGCGGTTCAGCGACTGCGGGGGTGCCGCAGCCGCGCCGAGACCCAGCGGGCGCGGCGGCGGATGATGCGCGGAATGCCGATCCGGGGATCCGGCCCCGCCTGTGGCCGCAGGGCGGCCCGGTCGGGGGCGGTCGTGACGGCGAGCGCGGTGTCGCCCTCGGCGCCGCGCTGCTGCGTCACATTGGTCACGTCCGTTGCGTCACGGTAGTCGTGCGTCCAGCCCATACCTGAAGCTCTGCCCGGGGCCGGAGGTCGGTAATCGCCCGTGGGACCGGCAATTGGCCTATGCGCGAGGCAAATGGCCGTTCGATGAACGGATGTTCACACCGGCGTGCCCCCGCTAGCGGTCCGGCTCGGTGTCCTTCAGCCAGTTGACGAGCTCCGTCGAGAAGGCCGCCGGGTCCTCCTCGTGGGGAAAGTGCCCGAGCCCCTCGAAGAGCCGCCAGCGGTAGGGCGCCTCCACGTACTCCCCGGAGCCCGCCGCGCTGCGCGTCCGCATCACCGGATCGAGCGATCCGTGCAGGTGCAGCGTCGGCACCCGCACCGGCCGCTTCATGCGGCGGTTGAACTGGACGCCGTCCGGCCGCGCCATCGAGCGCACCATCCAGCGGTACGGCTCGATCGAGCAGTGCGCGGTGGAGGGGATCGACATGGCCCGCCGGTAGGTCTCCACCGTCTCGTCGTCGGGCAGCCGCGGCCCGGACCACTCGCGGATCAGCCGCGCCACCAGCGCGGCGTCGTCCGCCAGCAGCCGCCGCTCGGGCAGCCAGGGCCGCTGGAACCCCCAGATGTGCGAGCTCGCCGCGCTCTGCCGAGGGTCGGAGAGCATCGCCGAACGCCACCGGCGCGGGTGCGGCATGGAGGACACCACGAGCCTGCGCACGAGCTTGGGCCGCATCACCGCGGCCGTCCACGCCAGGTAGCCGCCGAGGTCGTGCCCGACCAGTGCGGCGTCCGGCTCGCCGAGCGAGCGGACCACCCCGGTGATGTCGAGCGCCAGGTTCGCCGGGTCGTAGCCCCGGGGCGTACGGTCGCTGCCGCCCACTCCGCGCAGGTCCATCGCCACGGCCCGGAAGCCCGCCTCCGCCAGCGCCGGCAGCTGGTGCCGCCACGTCCACCAGAACTGCGGAAAGCCGTGCAGGAACAGCACCAGCGGCCCCTCGCCCATCTCGGCGATGTGGAACCGCGCTCCGTTCGCGGCGACGTCCCGATGGGTCCAGGGGCCCTCCGGACGTACGACCGCGGCGGGCGAGGGCGCCGCCGGGACGGGCGATGCGGGCGCCGGACGTCGTTGCGGGTCGGGGGATGCGGGCGCTGCGGAGGTATCGGGCACCGTCATACGGACGAGCGTGTCACAGATGCGTCCGTCCGGCTCGTGTCGGCCACGGGCCGGGGGTGCGGCTTGACGGTGCCGAGCACGGCCGCCGTCTCCTTCGCCGAGGCGATGCTCTTCTCGGGCTTCTTGATCTTCTTGAACTTGGCGATCGCCAGCAGGCCGAGGATCGCCGCGATCACCAGGTAGGCGCCGCCGGTGATCAGGAACGACCAGGCGAGCCCGAGGCCGGTGCTGTGGATCCCGTACGCCGCGGCGAAGCTCAGCACGGGCAGGGAGAACAGCGCCAGCACCCCCGCGGCGGCGATGGCGCCGCCGCCGATGCCCAGGCGCCGGGCGTCCTGGCGCAGTTCCGCCTTGGCCAGCGCGATCTCGTCGTGCACCAGTGCGGACAGCTCGGTGGTGGCCTGCGCCACCAGCTGGCCGAGGCTGCGGTTCGCGCCGTCGTCGGCTGCGCTCATCGCCTGCTCCCTCATCGTCATCGGCTTCGTCCTCGCGGCACGGCCGCCGCTGTCCGCCCTGTTGGGGCGGGTTCGGCGGCGGTCTCCGTGAATGTAAAGACTCTCAGATCATGCCGGACCGTCGTCCCCGGTGGTGCGTCCTGCGGCGACTTCCGCCAATCTGCGGTGTTCGGCTGCCTTCGCCTCGTACCTGGCGGCCATGCGCAAGTGGAACTCGGGGTTGTCCTGTTCGTAGATGTCGGGGATGCCGTCCTCGTCCTCGTCGCGGTCCTCTTCTGCGCACAGCTTCTTGTACTTGTTGTCGCGCAGCTTGAGGAGAGTGCTCGACAGGACGGCCGCGATCAGCGAACCGATGAGGACGGCCGCCTTCACCTCGCCGCCCAGGCCCTCGTCGTAGCCGAAGGCGAGCTCACCGATCAGCAGCGAGACCGTGAAGCCGATGCCGGCCAGGGAGGCCACGGCCAGGACGTCCGGCCACTTCAGGTCGGGGTTGAGCTCCGCCCGGGTGAAACGGGCCGCCGCCCAGGTGCCACCGAAGACGCCGATCGCCTTGCCCACGACCAGGCCCAGCACCACACCCAGCGTCTCGGGGCGGGTGAAGACGTCCGCGAGCGCCCCTCCCGAGACCCGCACTCCCGCGGAGAACAGCGCGAACAGCGGGACGGCCAGACCCGCCGACAGCGGCCGCACAAGGTGCTCGATGTGCTCGCCGGGGGACTGCTCCTCGCCGTCGCGGCGGGTGCAGCGCAGCATCAGGCCCATGGCGACGCCCGCGATGGTGGCGTGCACGCCGCTGTTGTACATCAGCGCCCAGTTGAGGACCGCCAGCGGAACGTAGACGTACCAGCCGCGCACGCCCTTGCGCAGCAGCAGCCAGAAGACCGCCAGGCCCACGAAGGCGAAGCCGAGGGCGGCGAAGTTCAGCTTCGATGTGAAGAAGACCGCGATGATCAGGATCGCGAAGAGGTCGTCGACGACGGCGAGGGTCAGCAGGAACGCCCGCAGCGCGGACGGCAGCGACGTGCCGATCACCGCGAGGACGGCGAGCGCGAAGGCGATGTCGGTGGCCGTCGGCACCGCCCAGCCGCCGAGCGAACCACCGCCGCTCGCCGCGACCGCCGTATAGACCAGCGCGGGCACGGCCATGCCGCAGATCGCGGCGACCACGGGAAGGATCGCGGCCTTCGGCTCGCGCAGCTCGCCCGCGACGAGCTCGCGCTTGAGCTCGATGCCGGCGACGAAGAAGAAGACGGCCAGCAGACCGTCGGCCGCCCAGTGCTGGACGGAGAGGTCCAACCCGAGCGCGGCGGGCCCGACGTGGAACGAACGGACGCTCTCGTAGCCCTCGCGCAGTGGCGTGTTCGCCCAGATCAGGGCGGTCACGGCGGCGGCCAGCAGCAGGACCCCGCCGACGGTCTCGGCCCGCAGCGCGTCCGCGAGATAGTTCCGTTCGGGCAGGGGCAGCCTGCCGAGGAAGACGGAACGACGGGTCTTGGGCGCGGCCACGGTGGGGAACCTCCTGGGTCTGCTGTCGGCGACACGCGTGCGGATGCACGTGTGCTGCTGTTGCCGACCAGACTTCCCGGCGCGCCCTGAATTCTTGTCGCGAAATTGACGCGACGCCTCACCACTGTAGCCCGAACCGGCGAAGGGCGCCCGGTGGAAGCCGGGCGCCCTTCGTGGCGATGCGATGGCCGGTAGGCCTGTGACCAGGGAGGTTGCTGGTGACAACCCGCGCCGGTGCCGGTCCTTGCCGGTCGTCAGTCCTTGCTGGTTGTCAGTCCTCGCTGGGGGCCGCGGGGAGCTTGGCCTGAATGAGGTCCATGACCGAGGAGTCGGTCAGCGTGGTCACGTCGCCCAGGGCACGGTTCTCGGCGACGTCGCGCAGCAGACGGCGCATGATCTTGCCGGAACGGGTCTTCGGCAGCTCCGCCACCGGCAGGATCCGCTTCGGCTTGGCGATCGGACCCAGCTGCTTGCCCACGTGCGCCCGCAGCTCCTCCATCAGGCCCGCCTCGTCGGCCTCGTCGCCCGCCGCGTTCGCCGCCGTGCTGCGCAGGATGACGAACGCGCAGATGGCCTGGGTCGTCTGCGGGTCGGTGGCGCCGACGACCGCCGCCTCGGCGACCCTCGGGTGGGAGACCAGGGCCGATTCGACCTCGGTGGTGGAGATGTTGTGGCCGGAGACGAGCATGACGTCGTCGACGCGGCCCAGGAGCCAGATGTCGCCGTCCTCGTCCTTCTTCGCGCCGTCGCCGGCGAAGTAGCGGTCCTGGAAGCGGGACCAGTAGGTGTCGACGTAGCGCTTGTCGTCGCCCCAGATGGTGCGCAGCATCGACGGCCAGGGCTCGGTGAGGACGAGGTAGCCGCCGGAGCCGTTGGGCACCTCGTGGCCCTCGTCGTCGACGACGGTGGCGGCGATGCCGGGCAGCGGCACCTGGGCCGAGCCGGGCTTGGTCTCGGTGACGCCCGGCAGCGGGGTGATCATCATGCTGCCGGTCTCGGTCTGCCACCAGGTGTCGACGACGGGCGTGCGGCCGGCGCCGATGTGCTCGCGGTACCAGACCCAGGCCTCCGGGTTGATCGGCTCGCCCACCGAACCGAGGATGCGCAGGCTGGACAGGTCGAAGCCGGCCGGGATGTCGTCGCCCCACTTCATGGCGGCGCGGATGGCGGTCGGGGCGGTGTACAGGACCGTCACGCCGTACTTCTGGACGATCTCCCACCAGCGGCCCTGGTGCGGGGTGTCCGGGGTGCCCTCGTAGAGCACCTCGGTGGCGCCGTTGCTCAGCGGCCCGTACACGATGTACGAGTGGCCGGTGACCCAACCGACGTCCGCCGTGCACCAGAAGACGTCCGTCTCCGGCTTCAGGTCGAAGACGGCGTGGTGGGTGTACGACGTCTGGGTGAGGTAGCCGCCGGAGGTGTGCAGGATGCCCTTCGGCTTCCCCGTGGTGCCCGAGGTGTAGAGGATGAACAGCGGGTGCTCGGCGTCGAAGGCCTGCGGGGTGTGCTGGTCGGACTGACGGCCCACCAGGTCGTGCCACCACACGTCGCGGCCCTCGGTCCAGGCGACGTCCTCCTGGGCGGTGCGGCGCACGACGAGGACGCTGCGCACGTTCTCGGTGCCGGGGCGGCCGAGGGCCTCGTCGACGGCCGGCTTCAGCGGGGAGGGCTTGCCGCGGCGGTAGCCGCCGTCGGCGGTGATGACGACGCGGGCGTCGGCGTCCTTGATGCGGGTGGCCAGCGCGTCCGCGGAGAAGCCGCCGAAGACGACCGAGTGGGGCGCACCGATGCGGGCGCAGGCCAGCATGGCGATCACGGCTTCGGGGATCATCGGCAGGTAGATGGCGACACGGTCGCCGGCCTGCACACCGAGCTCGGTCAGGGCGTTGGCGGCCCGGGAGACCTCGCGCTGCAGCTCGGCGTAGGTGATCGACCGGGTGTCGCCCGGCTCGCCCTCGAAGTGCAGGGCGACACGGTCGCCGAGGCCGTTCTCGACGTGGCGGTCGACGCAGTTGTACGCCACGTTGAGCTTGCCGTCGGCGAACCACTTGGCGAACGGCGGATTCGACCAGTCGAGCGTCTGCGTCGGCTCGGTGTCCCAGGTCAGGCGGCGCGCCTGGGTCGCCCAGAAGCCCAGCCGGTCAGCCTTGGCCTGTTCGTAGGCCGCTGCCGTGACGTTGGCCTCGGCGGCCAGGCCGGCAGGCGGCGCGAAGCGGCGCTCCTCCTTGAGGAGGTTGGCCAGGCTTTCGTTGCTCACGACATCTCCCTTTCCCAGGGGCTTCGTTGCGTCCCGGGCCCTAGCTCATCAGGCCGGGGTGCACCCTGACAAGGGTTGTTGGTAAAAACTGGTTTAGACCTGTTGCCCGAGGTGATCGGCCGAGGTCAGACAGGGTGGCGCGGAGGCCCGGGGAGCCGTGAACGTGTGCGAGCGGCGGTCCAGGACGTAGGTCGTCTCCTCTCCGGCGTGGAGATAGGTGCCACGCAGCAACAGCGACCCCTCGGCCACCCGGCGGGCCACGCAGGCGTGGGCCATCAGGTGGTCCAGTTGCTGCATGACGTTCACGAGGGCCAGCCGTTCCACGTCGTCTGCCACGGCGCGGCCGGCGAGGGCCACGTCTCCGCGTCCGCGCCTGCTGATGCGCTGCATCCGGGCCAGGCTCGGGCGGCCGTGGGAGAGCCAGGCCGTGAGAGGGGCCGGGGCGGCGGGGGAGCCGGTCGCCCGGGTGCCCGGGCGCGGTGGCGGCAGGTCCAGGAGCGCCCGCATGGCGGCGCAGTCGGAGTGCCCGCGCACGGTGATGGCGGCGACCTCCAGGGTCTCGACGGCGTACTGCAGGGCGGCGGTGACCCAGTCGAGCCGGCCGTCGTCGCGGGGCGGCGGCACGAGATTGCCGACATTGCACAGGGAGTAGGCGCCGTCGGGGGTGGTGTCGGCGGGGTCCGGGGCGGAGTCGGTGCAGGCCAGCACGAGGTGGGTGCCTTGCGCTGCCGGCGGTGGTCCCGGCTCGTGGTGGGCAGGGGCGGCGATGGGCACAGGAAGGCCTGCCGGTTCGTCCGTCGGTAGGGGGTGGTGGGGCCGGAGGCGCCGTGCGAACCCGGGCAGGAGGACGAGCACGACGCTCAGGGCCACCCCGGCGAGGGCGGGCACGACACCGAACAGGACGACGGAGCCGGTCGCCGCGGCGAACAGGGCGGCATGCAGGATACGAGCCTTGGGCCACATGGACGCGGCGGCATGGCGGTCCGGGATGTCCGACGGGGGGCGTGACGGGATGTCCGACGGGAGGCGTGACGGGACGGCCACCCCGGCCAAGCGGCGTGCTGCGGCGGGTGCGGACGGCGCCGTGGCCTTCAGGGCTTCGAGAGCGACGGCGAGCGTCGCCGCGAGCACCGAGGCGAAGAGCGTGAGCACGGGCATCTCCGGCAGCCCCGGCACCGCCCACAGGCCATGACCCGCGGCCGTCAGCCGGGGCACGGGCAGGACGGGAGCCAGGGCGATCGTGATGCCGGTGCCGGCCAGGAGTCCCTGCACGGCCGCGGGGTGCACCGCCCGGAGCGCGGCTGCCGTGCGGGTCGTACCCAGGGCGAGCAGGGCCAGGCCGGTGAGTGCGACGACCGCGCTCGTGGTCCGCCAGCCGAAGTGGTGCACCAGTTCCGCCGAGGCCATCACCGCGACGACCGTGAGGCCGGCTGCCTGCCGTGCCCTGCGCACCAGCAGCCCGCCGGCGATGGCGCCTGCTGCCATGGCCGCCGGGCCACCCAGGGCGGGGGCCGCGGCGGCAAGGGCGGCGCCCAGCGCGACGGTGAGCGCGGCGAGTGCGGTGGGGAGGGAGGCGGACAGATCCCGTAGCCGGCTGGTGTGCGTGCGCATGGTCGGTCCCGTCTGCAAGGAGGTCCGGGCGAGCGAGCATCAACTCCGAGTAAATGAATGGTAATGGAGAGTAAAGGGTTTGAGGTCTCGACCCCGTGAGCGTCCGTCGAACGAGTGAATAGGCATCTTTATGGCCGGCTTTATGGCTGCGGCTCGATGGCCACGGCTCGATGGCCACGGCTCAATGGCGCCGGCTCAATGACGCCGGCCGGGTCGTGCTGCCGGTGCCCAGCGCCCGCGCAGTCAGGCCGGCTGGGGTGCGGCCAGGGCCCTCTCATCCAGCACGAAGGAGGGGTCCACCTGGGCCGCGAGGTCCGCGCCCGTCCTGGCGTTGCCCCAGCTCTCGGCGTTCTTGAGATGGAAGTGGACCATCTGGCGGGTGTAGCGCTGCCAGTCGCGCTGCTCGTACGACGCGTCGGCGGCGTCCTGCAGGACACGCAGCGCCTGCTGGTTGGCCTCCTCGAGGAGTTCGAAGCGTGGAGGGCGACCCTTCTCCATCGCCCGCACCCAGTCCGAGTGGCCGAACGTGGTGAGCAGGTCCTCGCCGACCTCGGCACGCAGGAAGTCGAGGTCGTCCTGGCCCTGGACCTTGTTGCCGACGACCTTCAGGGCGACGCCGAAGTCCCGCGCGTACTCCTTGTACTGCCGGTAGACGGACACGCCCTTGCGAGTGGGCTCGGCGACGAGGAAGGTCATGTCGAAGCGGGTGAACATTCCGGAGGCGAAGGAGTCGCTGCCCGCCGTCATGTCGACCACCAGGTATTCGTCGCGGCTGTCCACGAGGTGGTTCAGGCACAGTTCGACCGCGCCCACCTTGGAGTGGTAGCAGGCCACGCCCAGGTCGGACTCGGTGAACGGGCCGGTGACCATCAGGCGCACGGCCCCTTCGTCCAGCGGGACGGTGCGGGCGCAGGCGGCGTAGACGGGATTGTCCTCGTCGATGCGCAGCAGTCGCGAGCCCCGGCCCGGCGGAGTCGTCTTGATCATCGTGTCGGCCGAGGTGATGCGCGGGTTGCCGCCCCGGAGGTAGTCCTTGATCAGGGGCAGCCGGGCCCCCATCGCGGGCAGCGCGGCGGCCTCCTGCTCGTCGAGTCCGAGCGCTGCGCCCAGGTGCTGGTTGATGTCCGCGTCCACGGCGATGACGGGTGCGCGGCCGGCCGCGAGGCGACGGATGAAGAGAGAGGACAGCGTGGTCTTGCCGCTGCCGCCCTTCCCCACGAAAGCGATCTTCATGTTCACCTAGCGTAGATGCAGGGGAGCGCTGAGTGAGAATCGTGAGTGAAGAGGACCACTCTTTCGAGGGGTGTAGAGCCGAAGTGCGTAGTGTCGTACCCATGAGTACGACAGCCGATCCGCTCGCCGCCCTGGGCTCGCTCCCGGGCGTCGCCGACGCCGTGGAATCCGTACGCAAGGCGGTGGACCGGGTGTACGGCCACCGGGTGATGCGCCGCCGCAGTAACGAGATCACCTCCGAGGCGGCGCTGCGCGGCGCCCGGGCTTCGGCCGCGCTGTCCGGAGCGGACTGGGCGCTCGAAGAGGTCCGCCGCCGTACCGACTTCAGCGGTGACGGGGAGCCCAGGACGGTGGGGGCGGCGCTGCGCCTGACCGCCGAGGCGGGCCAACTGCTCAGCATCTGGCGGCAGTCGCCGCTGCGTGTCCTCGCACGGCTGCACCTGGTCGCGGCGGGTGGGGACCGGCCGGAGGAGTCGGTGGGGCGTCCGCGGCTGGCGGGCGAGTCCGTCGCCGAGCCCCTGGTCGAACTGGAGCTGCCGAGTGCCGACGAGGTCTCGGGGCGGCTGGACGGCCTGGCGGCCCTGCTGATCGCGGGTACCTCGGCGCCGGCACTGGTGACGGCGGCGGTGGTGCACGGTGAGCTGCTGGCCCTGCGGCCCTTCCGTTCGTGCAACGGGCTGGTGGCGCGGGCGGCCGAGCGGATCGTGCTGATCGGCAGCGGCCTGGACCCCAAGTCCATCTGCCCGGCCGAAGTGGGCCATGCCGAGCTGGGCAGGGAGGCGTACCTGACCGCACTGGAGGGCTATGTCTCCGGGACGCCCGAGGGGCTCGCGGCCTGGATCGCGCACTGCGGTCGTGCGGTCGAGCTGGGGGTCAGGGAGAGCACGGCCGTCTGCGAGGCGTTGCAGCGCGGAGCGGCCTGAACGGGCCCGGACATGGGTTGCGGCGGCACCCGTTCGGGTACCGCCGCTGGCACATCGGCCGGGTTACCATGCGTGCACGATATTTGCCCATCAGACCGGGTTGCTTTGCCCTTGGCCTGGTGCGGCTGGCCCGTATTCGACGGGTCGGCGTCGCGTGGGTGCCCGGCTTCCGTGCGCGGTCCGTGGGGCCTTGGTGCGTGGAGGGCATCCTCTCGGATGTCCCTGGTCTCGCGGGCCGTTAAGTCCTTTTTACTCCTGTCGCGGCGGAAGCGGAAGTCGAGCCCGCAGTTCTTTTCCTTCTGCCCGCAAAACCGGGCAATGCAGGCAGGGGCATGCCGCGCCGGCCGGCCAGCCATACGAGGCCCACGGTGGCCGCGGCGGCGCCCAGTCCGGCTGCGGCGAGGAGTGCGGGGCGGGAGGGCATCGGCAGGGAGGAAAGCCGCTGCTTCAGGCGCACCGGACGGTTGAAAGTGAGAACGGGCCAGTCCCGCGCGGTGGCTTCGCGGCGCAGGGCGCGGTCGGGGTTGACGGCGTGCGGGTGCCCCACGGCCTCCAGCATCGGAATATCGGTCGCCGAATCGCTGTAGGCGTAGCACCGTGAGAGGTCGTATCCCTCGGATTCGGCGAGCTCCCTGACCGCCTCCGCTTTGGTGGGGCCGTACGCGTAGTACTCGATCTCGCCGGTGAACGCACCGTCCTCCACGACCATGCGGGTGGCCACGACCCGGTCGGCGCCGAGCAGGGTGCCGATGGGCTCCACGACCTCCGCGCCCGAGGTGCTGACGATGACCACGTCGCGGCCCGCGGCGTGGTGTTCCTCGATGAGCGAGGCGGCCTCGTCGTAAATGATCGGGTCGATCAGCTCGTGCAGGGTCTCGGCGACGAGCTCCCGAACCTGCTGGACATTCCAGCCCTTGCAGAGGGCCGACAGATACCGGCGCATCCGTTCCATCTGGTCGTGGTCGGCGCCGCCGGCGAGGAAGACGAACTGGGTATAGGCGGTGCGCAGCGCGGCCCGCCGGTTGATCAGCCCGCCTTGGTAGAAGGACTTGCTGAAGGTGAGGGTGCTCGACTTCGCGATGACCGTCTTGTCCAGATCAAAGAAGGCGGCTGCCCGGGGCAAGGAGTGGTTTTCCACGTCGCCGAGCATAGGGGGCCTCCATTCGGCGTAAGCTGAGGCGTGTGGGTTTGCCTGAGAAGGCTCTCGGGTACACCATGGAAGTCACGGATCGTTCGCGACCGTGCCTAACCCGGCCCGACTCCTCCCCCCCCGAGTCGGCCGTGGGGACGACCCCCGCTCTCCCCCCCGGCGGGGGTCGTCGCATGTCCGGATGCGTTTCGGGCGTCGCCATCGGGCCCCTCCCCTCCTGAGCGCGCAGGTGTGCGCGCGAGCCAAGACCTTGATACCCGTTACTGAGGGTAATCAACAGGCTGCTCTCTGGAAGTCACCGGTATAGGTGAGCGGGATATTCACATCCGTTGAGTTGTCCACAGTTTTTCACCAAGATCCACACGATTTCCCGGTCCGTTGCACGGTGATTCCCCGCGAGTTCCGCGACGTTCGCGGATGCGAGAGCGCGTAGTGAGAGGGGAGGGACCGTGACCGGATCCCGCACATCCGATTGGGCCCCGGCCGGGGACGCCAGGCAGCGGTGCCCGCTGATCGTCACGGAGGACGAGGGGCTGCTCGACGACCTGCTCAGACTGTGCGCGGCTGCCGGGGCCGTCCCCGAGGTCGTCCACGGCACCCCCGCACGCGGCAGCGGCTGGGACACCGCGCCGCTCGTCCTCGTCGGGGACGACTGCGCGGCCCGGCTGGGCGGGGCCGCCCGCCGTGACGGCGTGGTGCTCGTCGGCAACGACATGGACGACTCCGGGATCTGGCGGCGCGCCGTGGGCCTGGGCGCCCGCAACGTGGCGCTGCTGCCCGACGGCGAGGCGTGGCTGGTCGACCGCATCGCCGACGCCGTCGAGGGGGTGGGCCGCCCCGCCCTGACGGTCGGCGTGATCGGCGGCCGGGGCGGGGCGGGCGCCAGCACCCTCGCCTGTGCTCTTGCCGTCGGTGCCGCCCGTACCGGGCAGCGCACCATGCTCATCGACGGCGACCCGCTCGGCGGGGGTCTGGACGTGCTCCTGGGCGGGGAGCGGGCCGAAGGCCTGCGCTGGCCGGCGTTCGCCGACTCCTGTGGCCGGGTGGCGGGCCGGGCGCTCGAGGAGGCGCTGCCCCGGCTCCACTCCCTGCGGGTCCTGAGCTGGGATCGCGGCGAGTGCACCGCCGTCCCGCCCGAGGCCGTGCGCGCGGTCCTGGCGGCCGCCCGTCGGCGCGGCGGGGTGGTGGTCGTCGACCTGCCGCGCAGGCTGGACGCCCCCGCCGCCGAAGCCATCGGGCAGCTCGACGTGGGGCTGCTGGTGGTGCCGGCGGAGCTGCGGGCCGTGGCGGCCGCCCACCGGACGGCTTCGATGCTGGGCATGCTGCTGCGCGACATCCGGCTGGTCGTGCGCGGGCCGTTCGGCTCCGGGCTCGTGCCCGAGGAGATCGCGCGGATCCTCGGGCTACCGCTCGCCGGGGAGCTGCCCCCCGAGCCGGGGCTGGCCGGAGGGCTGGACGCCGGCAGGCCGCCGGGCGCCGGCGACCGGGGTCCGCTCGCCCGCTTCAGCGCCGGATTCTGGGCGCAGGCCCTGGCGGAGAGCGCGGGAGCGCCGGTATGAGCCATGACCTGCTGGACGCCGTGCGCCTGCGGCTCGCCGAGAGTGGCGCCGAGCCCACGCCCGCCCGCGTCGCCGAGGCACTGCGCCGGGAAGGACGCCTGCTGGGGGACGCCGAAGTGCTCGGCGTCGCCGCCCGGTTGCGCTCCGAGCTGGTGGGCAGCGGGCCGCTCGAACCACTCCTGGCGGCTCCCGACGTGACCGACGTGCTCGTCACCGCGCCCGACCGCGTCTGGGTCGACCGCGGCTCCGGCCTCGAACTCACCGACGTGGCCTTCCCTGATGCAGCTGCCGTACGGGGCCTGGCCCAGCGCCTGGCCGCCATCGCCGGCCGCCGCCTCGATGACGCCAGACCCTGGGTCGACGCCCGCCTGCCCGACGGCACCCGCCTCCACGCGGTGCTGCCGCCCGTCGCCGTCGGCTCTCCCTGTCTCTCCCTGCGCGTGGTGCGTCCCCGCGCCTTCACCCTGGAGGAGCTGGTGCGGGCCGGCACCCTGCCGCCCGGCGGCGACCGGCTCCTGCAGGCCGTGCTGGACGCCCGGTTGTCGTTCCTCGTCTCCGGCGGGACGGGCTCGGGTAAGACGACACTGCTGTCGACCTTGCTCGGGCTGGTGGCGCCGGGGGAGCGGATCGTCCTCGCCGAGGACTCCTCGGAACTGCGCCCCGACCACCCGCATGTGGTGCGCCTGGAGACCCGTCCGGCCAACCAGGAGGGAACGGGCCTGGTGACCTTGCGGGATCTGGTCCGCCAGGCGCTGCGCATGCGCCCGGACCGGCTGGTCGTGGGCGAGGTCCGGGGCGCCGAGGTCACCGACCTGCTCGCCGCCCTCAACACGGGCCACGAAGGCGGCTGCGGCACGGTCCACGCGAATGCCGCCTCGGATGTTCCGGCACGGCTGGAGGCCCTGGGCTCCACGGCCGGGCTGGACCGTGCGGCGCTGCACAGCCAGCTCGCTGCCGCGCTGTCGGTGGTCGTCCACCTGGTGCGCGACCGCGGCGGACGGCGCCGGGTCGCCGAGGTGCACGTCCTCGCCCGCGACTCCGGCGGGCTCGTGACGACCGTTCCGGCCGCCGTTTGGGGCGAAGGCGGCTTCGAAAGAGCCGCCGGTTGGGAGCGGCTGGCCGCCTTGTGCGGGCGTGGCGGGGGTGCGCCGTGACGGCGTGGTGGTCCGGCCCGGCGGGTGCGGGGTGCCTGGTTCTTCTGCTGCTGTGCGCTCTGGCGGTCGCCGGCCTTCGGTTCCGGCAGGAGCCGGCGGTGCGCAGGGCGCGGCTGCTGCTGGCCGGTGGGGGTGCGGTGGCCGGGAGTCCGGCTGCACTGCTGCCGGGGTGGGCTCGGCAGGGCGCCGAGCGCCTGCTCCGGGCCGTGCGGGGCCGGCCCGAGCTGTGGTGCCTGCCGGCCGGGTGCGCGCTGGCGTTGCTGGGCCGTTCGGTGTTGCCCCTGCTGGTGTCGTTGCCGGCCGTGCCCCTTGTGCGCCACCGGCTGGCCGGGGTCAGGCGCGAACGGGAGCGGGAGCGCAGCCAGGCGGCCGTGATCGACCTGTGCGGTGCCGTCGCGGGTGACCTGCGGGCCGGGCGGCATCCCGGTGCGGCGGTGGCGGCGTGGTCCGGTGCCGGGCTGGGGCCGGGCTGGTCGGCGGTGCCGGCGGCCGCGCGGTTCGGCGGGGACGTGCCCGAGGCGCTCCGCAAGGCCGGCCGGCGCCCCGGTGCGGAAGGGCTCAACGGCGTCGCCGCGTGCTGGCGGGTCGCAGTCGACGGGGGTGCGGGGCTCGCCGCCGGGCTGGAACGGGTGGCCGCCGCGCTCGGCGCCGAGCGCGACCAGCGGGAGGACCTGCGGGCCCAGCTCGCCGGTACCCGGTCCACGGCGGTGATGCTCGCCCTGCTGCCGGTGCTGGCCCTGCTGATGGGCGCGGCCCTCGGCGCGGATCCGCTGCGAGTGCTGCTGCACACCCCCGCGGGGCTGGGCTGCCTCACTCTCGGCGGGCTGCTCGAGTGCGCGGGGATCGCCTGGACGCGGCGGATCGTCGGGGCGGCGGAGGGGCCGCGGAGCGGGAGGGGAAAGTGAGCGCGAATGTTGTCCACAGCCTGTGGGCGGTGGTGCTTGCTCTGGTGGCGGCAGGATGCGTGAGCGCCATCGGCAAGAGAGCCATTCAGGGTAGATCAGGGCGCCGCCGGCTGGCCTCCGTACTGGGCGTGCCACCGCCCGGAGAGGAGAAGGCTCGGCGGGGGCGGGGGCTGCGGCGGGCTGTGGCGGCACCCGACGGTCGGGTGGTCGTGGCGGTCGCCGTCGTCGGGACGGGGATCCTCGGGCTGGTGGCCGGGCTCACCGGGGCGGGCGCCGGGCTCGTCGCGGCCTGGGGGTTGTGGAGCCGCGGCCGGCGGGCCGAGCGCACCGCCGAGGAGGCGCCGGGTGAGGAGGCCGCACGGCAACTGCCCTTGGCGGCCGATCTCCTGGCGGCCTGTCTGGCGGCGGGGGCCGGTCCCCGTGAGGCGGCGGAGGCGGTGGGCTCCTCGCTGGGCGGGCCCGTGGGCACCGGGCTGGCCCGGGCGGCTGCCGAGGTGCGGCTCGGGGCCGAGCCGGCCGTCGCCTGGGGACGGCTGGGCGCCCTGCCGGGCGCCGCTCCGCTGGCCGGCTGCCTTGAACGGGCCCAGGCCACGGGAGTTCCGGCCGTGGAACCCATGGCGCGGCTTGCCGCGCGATTGCGCGCCGAGCAGGCCAGGACCGCCGGCATGCGGGCCCGGCGCGCGGGCGTGCAGGCGACCGCACCGCTCGGGCTGTGCTTCCTGCCGGCATTCCTGACGGTCGGTGTCGTCCCCGTGGTCATCGGCCTGGCCGAGGGCCTCATACGGACCGGCTGAGGCCCGGAGGGTCTGCGGCAGGGCACAAAAGCGCACCTGACGGTGCGTCGGGAAGCGATGTGCACGACCAAGAGATGCACGACCCAAAGATGCACGACCAGGAGATGGGGGAGTGGTTGTTATGGCAATGGTGGCGGCGATGGTCACGTCGTGGTGGTCGGCACGCCGGTCGCGGATGCGGACCGATCGCGAGGCGGGCATGACGACGGCGGAGTACGCGGTGGGCACGCTGGCCGCCTGTGCGTTGGCGGCCGTGCTCTACAAGGTGGTCACCAGCGGGGCGGTCAGCGGGGCGTTGCAGCAGCTGATCGTCAAGGCGCTCCATGCGACGTTCTGACGGCGGCTATGTAACTGCCGAGGCCGCGGTCGCGCTGCCCGCGCTGGCGTTCTTCGCCCTGGCGCTGATCTGGGGCCTGATGGCCGCGTCCGCGCAGATCCAGTGCGTGGACGCGGCCCGGGCGGGGGCACGGGCCGCGGCCCGGCAGGATCCCCCGCCGGCCGTCGTCGCGGCGGCCAGGTCGGCCGCTCCGCGCGACGCGCGGGTCGCCGTGATGCGGGAGGGGGACATGGTGCGGGTGCGGGTCGAGGCCCGGGCGGTCGGTCCGGGGCCTTTGGCGGTGCGGTTGACCGGGGAGGCGGTGGCTCTTGCAGAGGAGACGGTGGGATGACCGGGGACTGGCTTCCGTATGGGTGGCCGTGGCCGCGACGGCGTTCTGCGCGGTGTTCGCCGCGCTGCTGGCCATGGGGCAGGTGGTGCTGGCGCGGCACCGTGCGGGAGGAGCGGCAGACCTGGCGGTGCTGGCCGCCGCCGACCACGCCCTCGAGGGGCAGGCCGCGGCCTGCGGGCTGGCCCGCAGGGTCGCCGCCGCCCAAGGGGCCGCGGTGGTGCGCTGCGGGGTGAGGGGCGAGATCGCCGAGGTGGCGGCGGAGGCCGGGGCCGGCCCCTGGACCCTACGGGTCCGGGCCCGGGCGGGCCCGCCGGAGGCGGCCTACGTGCCGGGCGCCCTCACGGGGGTGATGCCGTAGGCCTGTCAGCGCCTCACCCGTCTTCCCCACCTTCCCCGTCTTCCTGGGCCGACTGGGCCGACTGGGCCGACTGGGCGGCCCGGGCCGGCGGGGCGTCCTTCAGGAGGCGGGTGAGCAGACGCAGGGCCGCCCGTTTGTCCAGGGGATCGTTGCCGTTGCCGCACTTGGGTGACTGGATGCAGGAGGGGCAGCCCACCTCGCACTCGCAGGAGGCGATCGCCTCCCGGGTGGCGTCCAGCCAGCGGGCGGCGGTGTGGAAGGCGCGCTCGGCGAAGCCGGCGCCGCCGGGGTGGCCGTCGTAGACGAAGACGGTGGGCAGGAGCGTGTCGGGGTGGAGGGGCACGGAGACGCCTCCGATGTCCCAGCGGTCGCACGTGGCGAAGAGGGGGAGTATGCCGATGGAGGCGTGTTCGGCGGCGTGCAGGGCGCCGCCCAGGGATTCGGGGTCGATCCGGGCGGCGTCGAGCTGGTCCTCGGTGACGGTCCACCACACGGCCCGGGTGCGCAGGGTGCGGGGCGGCAGGTCGAGCTTGGTCTCGCCCAGCACCTCGCCGGTGATCAGACGGCGGCGCAGGTAGGAGACGACCTGGTTGGTGACCTCGACGGAGCCGAAGCACAGCCGTGCGTCGCCCCAGGGCACCTCGGTGGTGGTCTCCAGGATGCTGATGGCCGTGGTGTCGCGGGCCGTGGTCGAGTACGGCGGGTCGGCCTGCTCGACCAGGGCGACGGACGCTTCCAGGTCCAGGTGGCGCACCAGGTAGCTGCGGCCCTGGTGGAGGTGGACGGCGCCCTCGTGGACGGTGGAGTGGGAGGCCGACCGGTCGACGGTGCCCAGCAGCCGGCCGGTGCCCTCCTCCACCACCTGGACGGGGCGGCCGCCCTCGCCGCGGATGTCGGTGAGGTCGGCGGCGCGCTCGCGGCGGGTCCAGTGCCACACCGAGCCCCGGCGGCGGAGCAGCTTGCGGGCCTCCAGCTGGGAGATGACGCCCCTGGCCTCGGGGCCGAACAGGGAGAGGTCGGCGTCGGAGAGGGGGAGTTCCTCGGCCGCCGCGCACAGGTGGGGAGCCAGGACGTAGGGGTTGTCCGGGTCGAGGACGGTGGACTCCACGGGCTGCCGGAACAGCGCCTCGGGGTGGTGGACCAGGTAGGTGTCCAGGGGGTCGTCGCGGGCGACGAGGACGGCCAGGGCGCCGCGGCCCGTACGTCCGGCGCGGCCGGCCTGCTGCCACAGGGAGGCGCGGGTGCCCGGGTAGCCGGAGAGCAGCACGGCGTCCAGGCCGGCGACGTCGACGCCCAGTTCCAGGGCGGAGGTGGCGGACAGGCCCAGGAGTTCACCGGTGTGGAGGGCCCGTTCGATGGCGCGGCGTTCCTCGGGGAGGTAGCCGCCGCGGTAGGCGGCGACGCGGGAGGGGAGGGAGCGGTCGACGGCGGCCAGGCGTTCCTGGGCGATCAGGGACACCAGCTCGGCGCCGCGTCGGGAGCGGACGAAGGCGACGGTGCGCACGCCCTGGACGGCGAGGTCGGTGAGCAGGTCGGCGGTCTCGGCGGTGGCGGTGCGGCGGACGGGGGCGCCGCGCTCGCCGTGGAGCTCGGTGAGCGGGGGTTCCCACAGGGCGAAGACGACCTCACCGCGCGGGGAGGCGTCGTCGGTGATCTGGGCGACCGGCAGCCCGGTGAGCCGGCCGGCGGCGGTGGCGGGGTCGGAGGCGGTGGCGGAGGCGAGGAGGAAGACGGGTTCGGATCCGTAGCGGGCGCACAGGCGCCGCAGCCGGCGCAGCACCTGGGCGACGTGGGAGCCGAAGACGCCGCGGTAGGTGTGGCACTCGTCGATGACGACGTAGCGCAGGGCGCGCAGGAAGGAGGCCCATCGGGGGTGGGCGGGCAGGACGGAGCGGTGGAGCATGTCCGGGTTGGTGAGCACGTAATTGGCGTATTGGCGCACCCATTCGCGTTCTTCCACCGGCGTGTCGCCGTCGTACACGGCCGGGCGCACGCTTTTGCCCAAGGGGGTGGCCAGGCTGCGCACGGCGCGGCGCTGGTCGGCGGCGAGGGCCTTGGTGGGGGCGAGGTACAGCGCGGTGGTGCCCCGCCCGTTGGGGGCCTCCGCGCCGTCCAGCAGGGTGCTGAGCACGGGTGCCAGGTAGGCGAGGGACTTGCCCGAGGCGGTGCCGGTGGCGACCACGGCGGACTCGCCGCGCAGGGCGTGCTCCGCGGTGAGTGCCTGGTGCGCCCAGGGGCGCTCGATGCCGGTGGTGCGGATGGCCTCGATCACTTCCGGCCGGATCTTCTCGGGCCAGGGAGCATGACGTCCGGGACGAGGGGGCAAGTGCTCCGTATGAGTGATGCGTGCAGCCCTGCCCGGCCCCGTGGCGAGCCGGTCCAGGATCGTTCGGGGAGAGGGGTGCACGCCCGCCTCCGGCGGGAGTTGATCGTTGGCCATCGACATCGAGTGTGTCACTGGCTTGACGGACAATGGCGTCAAGGCGTCGTGCGCGCCTGCCGGTAAGTGATTGAATGCCATCGCGGCTGCCGATCCATGGGGGGCGACCGCTCGATGCAAGGTGCTGGAGGATCCGTGGACCTGTCCCTGTCGACCGAGACCGTAGACAACCGCACGGTTGTCCGGGTCGGTGGCGAGATTGATGTGTACACCGCGCCCAAGCTGCGTGAGCAGCTGGTCGAGCTTGTCAACGACGGCAACTACCACCTCGTCGTGGACATGGAGGGCGTCGACTTCCTCGACTCCACCGGGCTCGGCGTCCTGGTCGGCGGGCTCAAGCGCGTACGGGCCCACGAGGGCTCGCTGCGGCTGGTCTGCAACCAGGAGCGCATCCTGAAGATTTTCCGGATCACCGGTCTGACCAAGGTGTTCCCGATCCACACGTCGGTCGAGGAAGCGGTTCAGGCGACCGACTGACGTCCGGGCGGCGGTACGGCCCCGGCCGGCCGGGAGGGCCGTCCGCCCGCCCCGGGCATCGCCGTATAGTCGCGCCGGGGGGCGTGGCCACGAGGCTCCGGCCCCTCCGCGAGCCCGCCCTGTTCCGGCAGAGGGAACAAGGGCACGTACCACCGAGGGGGATGGCATGGCCACCGTCGAACTGCTCTTCAGCGCCCTTCCCGAGCACGTCCGCACGGCCCGGCTCGTGGCGGCCGCGGTGGCGCGCCGGGCCGGGGTCGACGAGGCCGTGCTGGACGAGGTCCGGCTGGCCGTGGGCGAGGCCTGCTCGCGCGCGGTGAGCCTGCACACCGGTCACGGGCTCACCAGCCCCGTGAAGGTCGTCCTCACCGAGGACGAGAAGAAGTTCTCCATCGAGGTGGCCGACGAGGCGCCTCACCCCACCGCGGTCGTGTCGACCGCGGGCGCCGGCCGGCAGCCCGTCGCGGCGTCCTCGGGGGCCTCCGCTTCGTCTTCCGCTTCCGCGCCGTCCGGTGGGCCCTCCGGTGCCACGGCTGCCGACGAGGCCGCCGAGAGCGAGGACGACATGGGCCTGGCCGTGATCAGCGGGCTGGTCGACGACGTCGAGGTGACGGCGGGCGAGTCCGGCGGGCTGATCCGCATGAGCTGGCCGACCACGACACCGCCGGTTCCGGCGTAGCCGGCCGCGCGGGCTGCCCGTGCCGGCGGTGGGTCCCGCGCAGGGAGTGCTGCCCGTTGCGCCGTCCCGGCCCAGCGGCGTGGCCCGGCGTCCTCCCGTTCCGCCGCGGTCACCGTAGCGCCCGGCTCACCTGTGTCGCCGTACCGCCTCGCCGTGCCGTGCGGTGTCCCGCCGTAGGGTTCCGGCCGCTTCCTGCTGTAGTGCGGGGCCCGGTCGGGGCCGTATTCGCCGTCTCCGGCGGGGTCGCCACCCGCATCGGCGCCACATTTTCGATCTTCACCTCCCGGCTCTGCCACGGCCCGGAATGCGGGCCTCGGCAAACCGCCCGCACCGCCGGACCACCGTCGATCTTCACGGTTGTGCATTTCCCTCCGCTTCCCCCTCCGCCTCCTTTTCCTGATCTTCACCGCGGCAGACTCATTCCGTTTCCCGCGCTCTGTTTTGATCTCGCCATGCTCCCTACAATCCGTCCATCTTGAGCTCAGGACGCCTGAGCGCAGCGGCTGTCCTGCGGCCCTGCTCCACGGCCGCGGGCCGGTTACGTGCGCCCATGTGCCAAACGTCAGGGAGGACGAATGGCGGGGCCTCTTACCCCTCAACAGGTGGACCACACCCGGAATCTGGCGGTCGAGCTGACCGACGGCAACCGCACCCTGGTCATGGTGATCGCGGCGGTGGCGATCGCGGCGCTCGTCGTGGCCGTGGTGCTGCTGCGGCAGGTGCTTTCGGCCGGTGAGGGCACCGACAGCATGAAGAGAATCGCCGCGGCGGTACAGGAAGGCGCGAACGCCTATCTCGCCCGGCAGTTGCGCACCCTCGGCGTCTTCGCCGTGTTCGTGTTCTTTCTGCTCATGCTGTTGCCGGCCGACAACTGGTCGCAGCGCATGGGTCGTTCGCTGTTCTTCCTCATCGGCGCATTGTTCTCCGCCGCCACCGGCTATATCGGCATGTGGCTCGCGGTGCGCAGCAATGTGCGGGTGGCGGCAGCGGCGCGTGAGGCGAGCGTCGGCACCAAGGTCGGAAGCGGGGCCGCAAGCGCGGCCACAAGCGAGGTCGAGGGCGAGCCCGAGCGGGATCTGACGGCGGTCTCCCACCACGCCATGAGGATTGCGTTCCGTACGGGTGGCGTCGTCGGCATGTTCACCGTGGGCCTGGGCCTGCTGGGTGCCTGTTGCGTCGTCCTCGTCTACACGGCCGACGCGCCCAAGGTCTTGGAGGGCTTCGGATTCGGGGCGGCGCTGCTGGCGATGTTCATGCGTGTCGGCGGCGGCATCTTCACCAAGGCCGCGGACGTGGGCGCCGACCTGGTCGGCAAGGTAGAGCAGGGCATCCCGGAGGACGACCCGCGCAACGCCGCCACCATCGCCGACAACGTGGGCGACAACGTCGGCGACTGCGCGGGCATGGCGGCCGACCTCTTCGAGTCCTACGCCGTGACCCTCGTGGCCGCGCTCATCCTCGGCAAGGCGACGTTCGGCGACGCGGGTCTGGCCTTCCCCCTCCTCGTGCCCGCCATCGGCGTGGTCACGGCGATGATCGGCATCTTCGCCGTCGCACCGCGCCGCAAGGACCGCAGCGGCATGACCGCGATCAACCGCGGGTTCTTCGTCTCGGCGGTCATCTCGCTCGTCCTCGTGGCGATCGCGGTCTTCGCGTACCTGCCCTCCAGCTACGCCGACTTGGCCGGTGTCACCGACGCCGTCGTCCGCGACCACGACGGCGACCCGCGCGTGCTCGCGCTCGTCGCGGTCGCGATCGGGATCGTCCTCGCGGCGCTCATCCAGCAGCTCACCGGCTACTTCACCGAGCCCGGCCGGCGGCCCGTGCGGGACGTCGCCAAGTCGTCCCTGACCGGTCCGGCGACCGTGGTGCTGTCGGGCATCTCGGTGGGGCTGGAGTCGGCCGTGTACTCGGCGGTGCTGATCGCCCTGAGCGTGTACGGAGCGTTCCTGCTCGGTGGTGCGTCGATCATGCTGGCGCTGTTCGCCGTGGCCCTGGCCGGCACGGGCCTGCTGACGACGGTCGGGGTCATCGTCGCGATGGACACCTTCGGCCCGGTCTCCGACAACGCCCAGGGCATCGCCGAGATGTCCGGTGACGTCGAGGGCGCCGGCGCCCGGGTGCTCACCGACCTCGACGCCGTGGGCAACACCACCAAGGCCATCACCAAGGGCATCGCCATCGCCACGGCCGTGCTCGCGGCCGCCGCGCTGTTCGGCTCGTACACCGACGCGATCAAGACGGCGGTGTCCGACGTCGGCGCGAAGGCGGACGCGATGGGTTTGAGGCTGGACATCTCCCAGCCCAACAACCTCGTGGGCCTCGTGCTCGGCGCGGCCGTCGTCTTCCTCTTCTCCGGCCTGGCGATCAATGCGGTGTCGCGGTCGGCCGGTGCGGTGGTCTACGAGGTGCGCCGGCAGTTCCGCGAGCACCCCGGGATCATGGACTTCAGCGAGAAGCCGGAGTACGGGCGCGTGGTGGACATCTGCACCAAGGACGCCCTGCGCGAGCTGGCCACTCCCGGGCTGCTGGCGGTCATGGCGCCGATTGCGGTCGGCTTCTCGCTGGGCGTCGGCGCGCTCGGTGCGTACCTCGCCGGGGCCATTGGTACGGGCACGCTGATGGCGGTCTTCCTCGCCAACTCCGGTGGCGCGTGGGACAACGCCAAGAAGCTGGTGGAGGACGGTCACCACGGCGGCAAGGGCAGCGAGGCGCACGCGGCGACGGTCATCGGCGACACGGTGGGCGACCCGTTCAAGGACACCGCAGGTCCCGCCATCAACCCGCTGCTGAAGGTGATGAACCTGGTGGCGTTGCTCATTGCGCCCGCCGTCGTGAAGTTCTCCTACGGGGCCGATGCCAACAAGGGGCTGCGAATCACCGTCGCGCTGCTGGCCGTTGCCGTCATCGTGGTGGCGGTCTACCTCTCCAAGCGGCGCGGTGTCGCTGTGGACGACGGCGACGCCGCGCGGTCGGCCGAGCCGGTCGACCCGGCTGTGGTGTCGTAGCCGGTGTCGTAGCCGGTTTCGTAGCCCCGGTCCCCGGACCGGGACCGGACGCCGGTTCCGGCGAGCGCGCCGTGTGCCCATGCCGCATCGTTGTGCGGGTGCGGTGAATGCCACGCCCAGCAGGGTGCAAAAGGCTTGAAATGCGGGCATACGGTGTGCTCGGCTCCCGGCCCTCGCCGCCTGGACGTGTAAGTTCCGGGGCCGAGAGCCATTGAAGGGACCAATCCGGTGAACAAGAAGCTTGTGGCTGCACTGTCCGGCGGGGCGGCACTTGTCCTGGCGCTGACGGGCTGCGGCGGTGACGACAACGGCAAGAAGCTGGACGACTGGGCGAAGAAGGCCTGCGACCAGATGCAGCCGCAGGTGAAGAAGATCACCGAAGCCAACGCCTCCATCGCCACGATGCAGAGCGAGGTGGACTCCAAGAAGGTCCAGCAGACGGACTCCGCCGCCTTCCAGACCAACGTCGACGCCTACAAGGCGCTCGCCGCCTCCGTCGACCGCGCCGGCGCGCCGCCGGTCAAGGACGGCGAGACCAACCAGAAGAACGCCGTCAAGGCGCTCAACGACCTCTCGGTCGCCTACGCGAACCTCAAGAAGCGCGTCGATTCGATGGACACCGGCGACAAGAACAAGTTCGGCGACGGCCTCAAGGGCATCGCGTCCGACATGCTCAAGCTCAGCAGCCAGAGCAACGAGGCCCTCAAGAAGCTGCAGTCCGGCGACGTCGGCAAGGCCATGACCAAGCAGCCGGGCTGCAGGGTGCCGGCGGCGAGCACGACACCGGGGCAGAAGGCGTAACGGGCGCCGCCCGGTACGGAGCACCGGCGGGGGCAGCGCGCCGGTGCTGCGCTCACCCTGACAATGGTCCGGTGAGTACGACGCACCTGCCCACTGCCGATCCTGCGCGCACCGCTCGGCTGCGCGACGCCCTGCTCCGGGCGGCCTTCACCGCTGACGGCCTCCTGGAGCTGCTGGGCGCCCCCGCCTACGCCGCGCTCGCCCGCAGCGAGACCGTGCCCGCCCTGCGCGCCACGCGCGGCGACGGACCGCTCGAGACGCTCGTGCGGCTGTTCCTGCTGCAGCAGTCCGTCGCACGGGCCCGGGCGGCCGCCGCGCTGCCGCTGGAGGACTGCCTGGCCGACGGCTGGCTGCTGCCCGATCCCGCGGACGCGGAGCAGGTGCGCGCCGGCGTCGACGTGCGCCCCTACAGCGGCCCGGAGGGCCAGGACTGGTGGATCGTCTCCGACCTCGGCTGCGCGGTCGGCGGGGCCGGCGGCATCGGCGGCGACAGCGGGGGTCCGGCGGGGGTGCCGCGGTCCGAGCTCGTCCTCGGCGTGGGCGGCGCGTCCACGACGCTGGCGGGGATCACCGTCCGTAAGCCCGTCGGGCGCGCCCTGGACCTGGGCACCGGTTCCGGCATCCAGGCGCTGCACGCGGCCGGGCACGCCGACCGGGTCACGGCCACCGACCTGAACCCGCGCGCGCTGCACTTCGCGCGGCTCACGCTCGCACTCTCCGGCGCGCCGGAGCCCGATCTGCGGCAGGGCTCGCTCTTCGAGCCGGTCGCGGGCGAGACCTTCGACCTGATCGTCTCCAACCCGCCGTTCGTGATCTCCCCGGGCGCCCGTCTGACGTACCGCGACGGCGGCATGGGCGGCGACGACCTGTGCCGGACGCTGGTGGAGCAGGCGGCCGACCGGCTGAACGAGGGCGGCTACTGCCAGTTGCTGGCGAACTGGCAGCACGTCGAGGGCGAGGACTGGCGCGAGCGCCTGTCCTCCTGGGTGCCGCGCGGCTGCGACGCGTGGATCGTGCAGCGCGAGGTCCAGGACGTCGCGCAGTACGCGGAGCTGTGGCTGCGCGACGCGGGCGACCACCGTACGTCCCCGCAGGAGTACGCCGCCCGCTACGACGCGTGGCTGGCGGAGTTCGAGGCGCGGCGGACCAAGGGCGTCGGATTTGGCTGGATCACGTTGCGCCGTACCGGCTCGCAGCGCCCGTCGGTGATCGCGGAGGAGTGGCCGCACCCGGTCGAGCAGCCGCTGGGGGAGACGGTGCGCGCGCACTTCGAGCGCCAGGACTTCCTGCGCACGCACGACGACGCGGCGCTGCTGGCCACCCGCTTCCGGCTGGCCGACGAGGTCGTCCAGGAGCAGGTGGGGCTGCCGGGCGCGGAGGACCCCGAGCACGTCGTCCTGCGGCAGAACCGCGGGATGCGCCGCGCCACCAAGGTGGACACGGTCGGTGCCGGTTTCGCCGGCGTGTGCGACGGCACACTGCCCGCCGGCCGGATCCTGGACGCCATCGCCCAGCTGGTGGACGAGGACCCGGTCCTGCTGCGGGACCGTACGCCGGAGGCCATCCGGATGCTCGTCGAACAGGGCTTCCTGGCACCGGCCGGTTCCTGATCGCCGCAGGTGGGAGGGGGGAAGGGGCCGGACGACGCGCGAGAGGGGAAGAAAGAGGGGGCGGGTTCGCGTCATGTTTGACGAGGGGTGTCCCCCGCCGCCCGTCTTGACGGGCCCGGCACCGCGGCCCGAATGTGACCGCGGGGCCTCCGGGCCGGTGGTGTGACGGTCCGGGCGGCAGACAGGACGCTTGTCGGGTTACCGTTCGAGTGGCGTTGCGGGCTTTTTCCGTTTGACACGGGGGCGGGATGTACCGTCACACTCCGCAGCGTCACGCAACGCCCACACCGAAACGCCCACACCGAGTGTCGACCGGAAGAAGAGCGAAGTTGTCCCCGACCAGCGAGACCGCACAGGGCGGCCGCCGACTCGTCATCGTCGAGTCGCCTGCCAAGGCGAAGACGATCAAGGGCTACCTCGGCCCCGGATACGTCGTCGAGGCGAGCGTCGGGCACATCCGTGACCTGCCGAACGGGGCCGCCGAGGTTCCGGCGAAGTACAAGGGCGAGCCCTGGGCGCGCCTCGGCGTGAACGTCGAGAAGGACTTCCAGCCCATCTACGTCGTCAACGCCGACAAGAAGGACCAGGTCAAGAAGCTCAAGGGGCTGCTGGCCGAGTCCGACGAGCTCTTCCTCGCCACCGATGAGGACCGCGAGGGCGAGGCCATCGCCTGGCACCTGCAGGAGGTGCTCAAGCCCAAGGTCCCGGTCCGCCGGATGGTCTTCCACGAGATCACCAAGGACGCGATCCAGGCCGCCGTGGCCAATCCGCGCGAGCTGAACAAGAAGCTCGTCGACGCCCAGGAGACCCGCCGCATCCTCGACCGCCTCTACGGCTACGAGGTCTCGCCGGTGCTGTGGAAGAAGGTCATGCCGCGGCTGTCGGCGGGCCGCGTGCAGTCGGTGGCGACCCGTCTCGTCGTCGAGCGGGAGCGCGAGCGCATCGCGTTCCGCTCCGCCGAGTACTGGGACCTGACCGGCACCTTCGGCACCGGCCGCGCCGGCGACGCCGCCGAGCCGGCGAGCATCACCGCGCGCCTGGCCGCCGTCGACGGCAAGCGGGTCGCCCAGGGCCGTGACTTCGGTGCGAACGGGCAGCTCAAGGACAGTGCCCAGGTGCTGCACCTGGACGAGGCGAACGCCCGCGCGCTGGCCGCGGCCCTGGCCGACGCGTCCTTCGCGGTGCGCTCGGTGGAGTCCAAGCCGTACCGCCGTTCCCCGTACGCCCCCTTCCGCACGACGACGCTGCAGCAGGAGGCCTCGCGCAAGCTGGGCTTCGGTGCGAAGGCGACCATGCAGGTGGCGCAGAAGCTGTACGAGAACGGCTTCATCACCTATATGCGTACGGACTCCACCACGCTGTCGGACACGGCGATCACCGCCGCCCGGGCGCAGGTGACGCAGCTGTACGGCGCCGACTACCTGCCGGAGAAGCCGCGCACGTACGCCGGGAAGGTCAAGAACGCCCAGGAGGCGCACGAGGCGATCCGCCCTTCGGGTGATCGTTTCCGCACGCCCGCCGAGACCGGTCTGACCGGCGACCAGTTCCGGCTCTACGAGCTGATCTGGAAGCGGACCGTCGCCTCCCAGATGAAGGACGCGACCGGCAACTCCGTCACCGTGAAGATCGGCGGCCGGGCAGCCGACGGCCGGGACGCCGAGTTCAGCGCGTCCGGCAAGACGATCACCTTCCACGGCTTCATGAAGGCCTACGTCGAGGGCGCCGACGACCCGAACGCCGAGCTCGACGACCGCGAGCGCCGGCTGCCGTCGGTCACCGAGGGTGACGCGCTGACGGCCGAGGAGATCACCGCCGACGGCCACGCCACCAAGCCCCCGGCCCGCTACACCGAGGCCTCGCTGGTCAAGGAGCTGGAGGAGCGCGAGATCGGCCGTCCGTCGACGTACGCGTCGATCATCGGCACGATCCTCGACCGCGGCTACGTCTTCAAGAAGGGCACGGCCCTCGTGCCGTCCTTCCTGAGCTTCGCCGTCGTCAACCTGCTGGAGAAGCACTTCGGCCGGCTGGTGGACTACGACTTCACCGCCTCCATGGAGGAGGACCTCGACCGCATCGCCCGCGGCGAGGCGCAGGCCGTGCCGTGGCTGCGCCGCTTCTACTTCGGCGAGGGGCCGGAAGGCGGCGCCGCCGACGCCGGCAACGGCGACGGCGACCACCTGGGCGGCCTGAAGGAGCTCGTCACCGACCTGGGCGCGATCGACGCCCGCGAGGTGTCCTCCTTCCCCGTCGGCAACGACATCGTGCTGCGCGTCGGCCGCTACGGGCCGTACGTCGAGCGCGGCGAGAAGGACGCCGAGGGCCACCAGCGCGCCGACGTCCCGACCGACCTGGCGCCGGACGAGCTGACGGTGGAGTACGCCGAGGAGCTGCTGGCCCGCCCGACCGGCGACTACGAGCTGGGCACCGACCCCGCCACCGGTCACGAGATCGTCGCCAAGGACGGCCGCTACGGCCCGTACGTCACGGAGATCCTCCCCGAGGGCACCCCGAAGACGGGCAAGAACGCGGTCAAGCCGCGTACGGCCTCGCTCTTCAAGTCGATGACCGTCGACACGGTGACCCTTGAGGACGCGCTCAAGCTGATGTCGCTGCCGCGCGTCGTGGGCAAGGACGCCGAAGGTGTCGAGATCACCGCGCAGAACGGCCGCTACGGTCCGTACCTGAAGAAGGGCACGGACTCGCGCTCCCTGGAGACCGAGGACCAGATCTTCTCCATCACCCTGGAGGAGGCCCTCGCCATCTATGCGCAGCCCAAGCAGCGCGGGCGGGCCGCGGCCAAGCCGCCGCTGAAGGAGCTCGGCACCGACCCCGTCAGCGAGCGCCCGGTCGTGGTCAAGGACGGCCGCTTCGGCCCGTACGTCACCGACGGCGAGACCAACGCGACGCTGCGCCGGGACGACGACGTCGAGACGATCACGCCGGAGCGCGGCTACGAGCTGCTGGCGGAGAAGCGGGCGAAGGGTCCGGCCAAGAAGACGGCCAAGAAGGCGCCGGCGAAGAAGACCGCCGCCAAGAAGACCACGACCGCGAAGACCGCGACCGCGAAGAAGACGGCGGCGAAGAAGACGACCGCCGCGAAGAAGACGACGGCCAAGAAGGCGACCGCGAAGAAGACGGCCGCCGCGAACGCCGCCGACTGACGCACTGCATCCAGGACAGGGGCGGTGGACCGGGTTCCGGTCCACCGCCCCTTCTCGTCGTACCGCGGCACTTTGTCGCATTCGCTCCGGAACATCCACCCGTCTGTGTGTTCGCTTGTGCGTTCGTATTGACAGTCACTATCCGGGCGTTCCGGATAGGCTGGCAGGATGACGCGAGCCGAGCAGCCACCAGTGGAGAGCCCCACCTCCGGAGCACTGGCCGCGGACTCCCGCGAGCGTGCCGTCCGCGCCCTGCTGCGCTTCCGCCCCTTGCGACGGCTGTGGAACGCCCAGTTCACGGGCGGTGTCGGCGACAGCCTCGCCGTCCTCGTCCTGCTGCTGCTGGCACTGCAGGCGGCGGTCGTGGCGGGGTCCTTCGGCGGGGGATACCGCGGCGCGGCCCTCGCGGTCGCCGCGGTCATCGGCGTACGCCTGCTCGCCACCCTGCTCGCCGGCGCGGTCCTGCTGGGTCCGCTGTCCTCGCTCCTCGCCCCGGCCGGCCGGCTCGACCGCCGCTGGACGATGATCGGCGCGGACGGCGTACGGCTGGCACTGCTCGCCGTCGCACCCACCTGGATCGACTGGACGGGCAGCAGGGCCCTGGTCTGGCTGCTGGTCACCGCCTTCGTCACCGGCGCCGCCGAGCGCGTGTGGACGGTCGCCAAGGACGGCGTCGTCCCCGCCCTGCTGCCGGCCCCGCCGCCGGAGGGCGCCGCGGTCCGGCCGCTGCCGGACCACGAGGACGCGCTGCGGCGCCTGTCGCTGCGCACGGCGTACGTCGCGCTGCCCGTCGCGGCCGCCGCGTTCGTGGCCGTCACGCTGGTCGGCAACCTGCTGGGCGCCGGCATCGGCTGGTTCCACACGCACCAGGCGGCCCTGGGCTCCTACCTCGCCGCCGCGCTGTTCGCCGTCTCCGCGGCGATCCTGCACCGCTTCGAGCTGCCGCAGCCGCCCCAGGGCGCCAAGCCGCCGCACGTGCGCTCCCCGCTGGAGGGCCTGCGCCGCCCCAAGGACGCCCACGGCGCCGCCGACCGCGGCCGCACCGGGGCCGTCCCCGTCCTCGTCCTGGCCTGCGCCGCCATCGCCGGCGCGGTCGCCGCGGCCGTCGCCGTGGCCGTCCTGCAGGCCGTCGACCTGGGCGGCGGTCCCGTCGCCTTCGGGCTGCTCGTCCTCGCCCTCGCCGGCGGACCCGTCCTCGGCATCCGCGGCGCCCGCAAGGTGCTCCCCGGCTTCTCCCGCCGCCGCCTGCTCGCCCTGGCACTCGCCCTGACCGGCGCCGCCCTGCTCGCCGCCGGCCTGGTGCCCGACGCCACCACCGTGCTGCTGCTCGTCGCGCTGGCCGGCGTGGCCGCCGGCGTCGCCGCCAACACCGGGCACACCCTGCTCGACCAGGAGACCGAGGAGGAGCGCCGGGCCGCCACCACCGAGCACCTGCACGCGGTCGTCCGCGTCACCGTGGCGCTGGGCGCCGTCGCCGCCCCCGTCCTCGCCGCCGCCATCGGCCCGCACCGCGTGCAGTCCGGCAGCTTCGTCTTCGCGCACGGCGGCGCCGCCTTCACGCTCATGCTCGTCGGCGCCCTGCTGCTGCCCGTCGGCGCGATCGTCCTCGGCCGCACCGACGACCGGCACGGCGTGCCCTTCCACCGCGACCTGATGGACGTCGTGCGCGGCGGCGACGCCCGCGAGGGCACCTCCCCGACCGGCTTCTTCATCGCCTTCGAGGGCGGCGACGGCGCCGGGAAGTCCACGCAGGTCCAGGCGGCCGCCGAATGGCTGCGGGCCAAGGGCCACGAGGTCGTCGTCACCCGCGAGCCGGGCGCCACGCCCATCGGCAAGCGGCTGCGCGCCATCCTCCTCGACGTTTCCTCCGCCGGCCTGTCCGACCGGGCCGAGGCCCTGCTGTACGCGGCCGACCGCGCCGAACACGTCGACTCCGTCGTCCGGCCCGCGCTCGCCCGCGGCGCCGTCGTCATCACCGACCGCTACATCGACTCCTCCGTCGCCTACCAGGGCGCCGGACGCGACCTGTCGCCCACCGAGATCGCCCGCATCTCCCGCTGGGCCACCGACGGGCTCGTCCCGCACCTGACCGTGCTGCTCGACGTCTCGCCCGAGACCGCGCGCGAACGGTTCACCGAGGCCCCGGACCGGCTGGAGTCGGAGCCCGCCGAGTTCCACCAGCGCGTGCGCACCGGCTTCCTCACCCTGGCCGCCGCCGACCCGGCGCGCTACCTCGTCGTCGACGCCGCCCAGGAACCGGACGCGATCACGGCCGTCGTCCGCCACCGGCTCGGCCAGGTCCTGCCGCTGTCCGAGGCCGAGAAGGCCGAACGCGAGGCCGCCCGCAAGGCCGCCGAGGAAGCCGCCCGCAAGGCGGCCGAGGAGGAAGCCCGCCGCAAGGCGGAGGAAGAGGCCCGGCGCCGGGCCGAGGAGGCCGCCCGCAAGGCCGAACAGGAGCGCCTCGAACGCGAGCGGCAGGAACAGCTCGCCAAGCTGCGCGCCGACGAGGAGGAACGCAAGCGGCGCGAGGCCGAGGAGGCGCGCAAGGCCGCCGAAGCGGCCGCAGCAGCCGCCGCCGAAGCCGCCGCCAAGGCCGCGGAGGAGGAGCGCCGCCGCCGCGAGGCGGAGGAGCGCGCCCGCGCCGAGGAACAGGAGCGCCTGCGCCGCCGGGCCGAGGAGGAGGCGCGCGAGCGCGCCGAGGCCGAGGAACGGCGCCGCGAGAAGCAGCGGGAGGCCGAGGAGGCACTCCTGCGCGCCGAACGGGCACGCATCGCGGCGGAGGCCGCGGAAGCCGCGAAGGCGGCTGAGGCCGCGAGGGCCGCGGAGTCCGCGAGGGCCGCGGAAGCCGCGAAGGCCGCTGAGGCTGCTGAGGCCGCGAGGGCCGCGGAGGCCGCGGTGGCGGACAAGGACGCGGGGCGCGCCCCCGTGGTCGGGACTCCTTCGCATGCGCTGCGCAAGCGGCGGGAGGGTTTTGCCGCGGACGCGCCGACCGTCGAGACGCCGGCCCCGCCGCCGGCGCCGCGGTCCAACCCGGACGACGAGACGGCACTGCTGCCGCCGGTGCCGGTGCTTCCGCCGAACCAGCGGGTGACGTGGGGCGTCGAGCCGCCCGCGCCCTCGTCCTCCTCCTCCGATGCGGAGGAGACGGCGGTGCTGCCGAAGCCGGTGGGGCCGCAGGGCCGACCCGAGAACCCGGCGGACCGGGTGCCGCAGTGGTTGTTCGAGCGCGAGCCGGAGGGCGCGGCCGACGCCGACGCCGACGGGGTCGACGCGACGCGGGAGCTGCCACGGATCGAGGACGAGGCGCCGCAGCCGCAGCCGCGTCGCCGTCGCCCGGAGTGGGCGGAGGATGCGCCGACGCTGGCGGACGAGCTGCTCGGCCGCCGCCGGGACGGCGAGGACGACGGCAAGCGGCGCGGTTAGGGCCTGTCCGGCGGATCGTCGTCACGCGCCACCACGGCGCCCCGAAGGGGCGCGGGGCGGTGTCGATGTGCGGGTGCCGCCGCGCGGGCGCGACAAGCCGCCACGGCGCCCCGTAGGGGCGCGGGACACTGCGCGACAAGCCACGACGGGCCCGCAGATTGCCCGGACCCCGGGGTGGCGTGTCAGCTGCGGGCCGTCGTCGGCCGATCGCGCCCACGCGGCGCAGCCGCAGATCGACACCGCCCCGCGCCCCTACGGGGCACTGCATGATCCGCCGGACACGGCCTGGGCGGCGCCTGCGGCGGGCGGGGCTTCCGGCGGGCGGGGCTTCGCCCCCTCGCATCCCCGGACCGCGCTTCGCGCGGTGTCCTCGAACGCCGGACGGGCCGGACGGGCCCGCCCGGCGTGTCAGTGCCGTGGCCCACAATGGGACGGCGGCGTGAGTGAACCATGAGGGAGGCGGCGCATGAGCGTGTGGGAGGACCTGGTCGGCCAGGACCGGGTGATCGAGCAGCTCGCCGCTGCCGCGCACGACGCCGGCGCCCTCGTCTCGGCGGGCGGTGCGCCCGAAGGCGCTTCCCGCATGACGCATGCCTGGTTGTTCACCGGTCCGCCGGGTTCCGGCCGGGCCACCGCCGCCCGTGCCTTCGCCGCCGCGCTGCAGTGCGTCACTCCCACGGGTGATGTGGGGTGCGGCTTCTGCGAGGGCTGTCACACCACACTCGTCGGTACGCACGCCGACGTGGAGATCGTCCGTACCGATCTGCTGTCGATCGGCGTCAAGGAGACCCGTGACCTGGTGCGGCGCGCGCAGCTGTCGCCGGCGGGCGGCCGCTGGCAGGTGATCGTCCTGGAGGACGCGGACCGCCTGACGGAGGGCGCCGGCAACGTGCTGCTCAAGGCGGTGGAGGAGCCGGCCCCGCGGACGGTGTGGCTGCTGTGCGCGCCGTCGCTGGAGGACGTGCTGCCGACGATCCGTTCGCGGTGCCGGTCCTTGACGCTGCGGACGCCGCCGACCGCCGCGGTGGCGGACGTGCTGGTGCGCCGGGACGGGGTGGAGCCGGAGCTGGCCGCGCGGGTGTCGCGGGCGACGCAGGGCCACATCGGCCGGGCGCGCCGGCTGGCGACGGACGAGCGGGCGCGCGCCCGCCGGGAGGCCGTGCTGCGGGTGCCGCTGCGGGTGACGGACGTGGGGGGCTGCCTGAAGGCCGCCCAGGAGCTGATCGACGCGGCTGCCGAGGACGCCAAGCAGGTGGCGGAGGAGGTCGACGTCAAGGAGACCGAGGAGCTGCGGGCGGCGCTCGGTGCCGCGGCCGGCACCGGTGGCCGGCTGCCGCGCGGTACGGCGGGGGCGATGAAGGAGCTGCAGGACCGCCAGAAGCGGCGGGCGACGCGTACGCAGCGCGACAGCCTGGACCTGGCGCTGACGGATCTGGCCGGCTTCTACCGCGACGTGCTGGCGATGCAGCTGCGTTCGGGCGTGGAGCTGGCCAACGGAGATGTGCGCGACAGCCTGGAGCGCGTGGCCGGCGCGTCGCGCCCGGAGCAGACGCTGCGCCGCATCGAGGCGATCTCGGCGTGCCGGGAGGCGCTCGACCGCAACGTCGCGCCCCTGCTGGCGGTGGAGGCGATGACGGTCGCGCTGCGGGCGGGCTGACGCGTCGGGGGCGATCGGGGGAGTAACACCGGGGCGGACGGGGCACACCGCAGGTTGGGTGATTCCTCACTCGTATGAGGACTAGTGGGCCGTGGGGCTGGCCAAGTCGGGTAAGTGTGCCGATACGCTCCGTATGCATACGTAGGTCGTACGTATGCCTTTTGCCCGCCTGCCTCCCACAGCGAGGGGACCAGCCCATGGACTCCAGCCGCCTGTTCCGCAGCTACGGCACGCTCGCCGCGACCGCGGCCCTGCTGATCACCACCGCCGTGCCGGGCACTGCGCAGGCGGACGGGCTGCCGGCCAGACCGCTGCGGGCGGCCGAGGCCGGGGCGCCCGAGGCCGGGGCGCCCGAGCTGGCCCCGCTGCCCACCGGCGTACCGCGCGCCCTGCGCCCGTACTACCAGCAGCGTCTGAGCTGGCACACCTGCTCCGGCAAGCGCTCCGGCTTCGAGTGCGCCACCCTGCGCGCCCCCCTCGACTACGCCTCGCCCGGCGCGGGCGACGTCAGGCTGGCCGTCTCCCGCAAGAAGGCGGCCAGGAGCGGCAGGCACCTGGGGTCGCTGCTGCTCAACCCCGGTGGCCCGGGCGGCTCGGCGATCGACTTCCTGCAGGCGTACGCGGCCGCCGCCTACCCGGCGCCGGTCCGGGCCCGCTACGACCTGGTCGCCATGGATCCGCGCGGCGTGGCCGGCAGCCAGCCCGTCACCTGCCTGTCCGACCCGGAGATGGACGACTTCGCGCAGGTCGACGCGACGCCGGACGACGAGGGGGAGGTCCGCGGGCTGGTCGCGGCGTACAAGAAGTTCTCCCAGGCCTGCGCCGCCCACTCCGGCAAACTGCTGCGCCACGTCTCCACCGTGGAGGCGGCCCGCGACATGGACGTCTTCCGGGCGGCCCTGGGCGACGACAAACTGCACTACGTCGGCGCCTCCTACGGCACGTTCCTCGGCGCCACCTACGCCGGGCTCTTCCCGTCCCGGGTGGGCCGCCTCGTCCTCGACGGCGCCCTGGACCCGAGCCTGTCCGCCCGGCAGGTCAACCGCGACCAGACGGCCGGCTTCCAGACGGCCCTGTCGTCCTTCGTCCAGGACTGCGCCCGGCACGAGGACTGCCCGCTCGACAGCGGCCGCGCCGATGTCGCCAGCGCCCGCCTGCGGGGCTTCTTCAAACACCTCGACCAGCACCCGCTGGCCACCGGCCGGTCGCGGCCGCTGACCGAGAGCCTGGCCACCACGGGTGTGATCTCCGCCATGTACGACGAGGCGTCCTGGCCGCTGCTGCGCCGCGCCCTGAACGACGCGGACTCCGGCGACGGCGGCCTGCTGCTGCGGCTCTCCGACGCCTACTACGAGCGCAACGAGCAGGGCCACTACACCAACCTGATGCCCGCGAACGCCGCCGTGAACTGCCTCGACCTGCCCTCCGCCTTCAGCGGCCCCGCGGACGTCCGCCGGGCCCTGCCGGCCTTCGAGAAGGCCTCCCCGGTGCTCGGCGAAAGCTTCGCCTGGTCGGCCCTGAGCTGCGCCTACTGGCCCGTGCGCCCCACCGGCGGCCCCCACCGCATCCCCGCCCGGGGAGCCGCACCCATCCTCGTCGTGGGCACCACCCGCGACCCGGCGACCCCCTACCCGTGGGCCCGCTCCCTGGCCCGCCAGCTCTCCTCCGGCCGCCTGCTGACGTACGAGGGCGACGGCCACACGGCGTACACCCGCGGAAGCTCCTGCGTGGACGGCGCGATCAACGACTACCTCCTCGGCACCGCCCCGCCCCCCGCCTCCCGCCGCTGCTCCTGAGCACTGTGTTCGGAGCACTCCCCGGGACCCTGTAGACTTAGGCGCGCTGCTGGTGCCGATCACGGCTCCACAGATTGCCGCCTTAGCTCAGTTGGCCAGAGCAACGCACTCGTAATGCGTAGGTCTCGGGTTCGAATCCCGAAGGCGGCTCCAGAGAAGCCCAGGTCACATCGCCCGTGACCTGGGCTTTTTCTTATGCCGGGACGCGGCGGGGGCGGAACGCGATGATTTTCGCGCCGTCTCGCGCAGTGTTGCCCGGATATGGCTCTTTTTTCTGTTCGTGCCCCGTTCGGGCCCCTATTCCGTAGTGCCGCGGCAGAGGCCCTCGACGCGGAACCACAGGCCCGGGGCGTAGACCGCATGGATGACGGCTTCCTCTCCTCTCGTGACCCGGAGGATTCTCAGGGCCCCGCTGGGAAGTACATCGTATTGGTACGTGATCTCGGAATTCCCCTCGACGGTGTCGTCGTAGGAGATATCCGCCCTGCGCTCGTTCGCGTATTCCTTTGGCGGCCGGTTCTCCACCAGCTTGATGAAGACGCTCATGGACCAACGGTACGGTCCTTTCGTGGGCTTCGCCCTCCGGGGCGAAGGGGGGCGCGGCGTCCGCCGGCTGGGGCCCTGCTCCTGTTCACGGCAGCCTGGCAGGGGACGGAGTCTCCTTCGCACAGGGTGAAGCCGGGCACGTCGAGGTGGCGATGCACCGATGGCCCCTCGGGCCGCTGACCTGGGGGTTTGTGCAGGGCATGCACTGCATGGGCTGTTCAGACGTCGCCCTGCTGTGGGTGGTCGGCAGCCGAAGCCCGGCTGGTCGCCAGCCAGGATCGCGCGGGTTCGGCGGGATGCGTGGTGTCCACGGTGAGGTGGAGCCGGGTACCGCCTTCGCGGCCGGCCGGGTAGCTGCGTTGTTCGGTGGAATCGAAGCAGCGTCGGAGGACTTCCGCGACGAGGCGGGCGGTCTCGGGGGACGCGGCGACGACGCGAACGTCGGCGTGCCCCGCCGGGGGCACCGGATCCGCTGGTGCGGGAGTGGGCGTGGTGTGTGCGGACGTCATGTTCACCGCCTCCGTGCGGAGAAGATCCGGCGGCGTTCGCGGTCCCGTGACTCCGCCGCGTCGTCGGCCGCTCGCTCGTCCTCCATCAGCCTGCTCGCGGTGAGGAGGCTTCCGGGGGTGGTCGCGGCGGACATCAGTCCGGCGGCCGCGGCCGGGTCGGTCTCCGGCGGGATGATCAGCAGGTCCAGGCGGTCCGTGGTGCAGGAGAACACGAGGAGCTTGTGAGGGTCCTGTTCCTTGGTGAACCACCCCACGTGCAGCGTGTGTCCGGTGACGGGAACCTTGCGCGGGATCACGGGCCAGAATGCCGGATTCACCGTGACGCGGGTGACCCGCGCCCAGGAGTGGTCCAGCCTTTCCGCGAGTGCGGGGAGCTCGCGGGAGAGGTCACGCGAGCGGGGCCACCAGGCGCCGTCCAGAAGCCCCGGCGCCGTTCCTGGCGTCAGGGACAGGCGAACGGGCGGCGGAGGGGCATGCTCCTTGGTGGTCGTACGGTCGATGGTCACGGCCATGATGCCAACCCTGCCTCCGGGCTCTCGTCGAGGCCCGGCATGGTGACTCGCCGGGGACGACACCCGCATGGAGGCCGGTGTACGAAGTGTTCCCGGTTTCCCCACCCTACTCCGGCAGGCGGTCCACAGGCCCCGCGCGACCAGGCAATCCTGCGGGAACGCGGGCCGTGCGACGGCCCTGTGGGGCGACCCCGCCACCGGCCTGCGGAGTACGGTGGGGTTACCACGAGCGCTTCGCCCGGTGCTGCCGGCATGTTCCGGACGACGAGCGAATGCGCGGAACTCTCGGAGACAGGCGAGCACACCATGGCCGATTCCGACACCCCACGCCTTCCCGGGCTTCTGCCGGAGGGGATTCACCACGCCGTGAGACCGGGGACGGCGCTCCTGCGGCTGGAGACGACACAAGAGCGCGGGGGAGTCCTGGACGGCGCGTGGTGGCCGCGCTCCCGCGACATCCATGCCGAGCTTCCCGGTCTGATCACCGCCCTGACCGAGCACCTCGGGCCCATCGTGCGCGTGGGCCTGGACGGGAGTGCCTGGGAGGAACTCCCGGCGCGGCTGACCGTCGACGACCGGGTCGTGCACATCGACTCCTTTCCTGTCGGTGACGACACGGTCCTCATCACCCGGGGCGACAACGATCACTTCGCCCTGCTGGTGGTCCCGCCCGACGCGGCACCCGACGCGGCACGGGCCGCAATGGCCAGAGCCGTACGGGCCGACAATGTCACCCAGGCCGGACAGATCCTCATCGACACCGGCAGCACTCCGCAGACCTGAACGCCCGGGCAGCGCGGCGTACGGTCAGCCGAGGAAGACAGCCGGACCTTTAGGCCGGGGGTGTCCCGGCCAGTGGTCAGCAGAACGACGGACTGCGAGGTCCCCAGCTCCAGCTCACCGCCGACCACCGGCAAGCGTGGCGGGTTGTTCCGCCGGACTCCGATCACCGAAGCCGCCCCCAGTGGGTTGATCGAGGTCGATTCGAACTGTCGGCTGTGCGAATCGACCGTGCTGCGGGGCCGGCTCGCCGCCTGGGAGGACGCCGGCCGCCCCGGCCCCGATGCGCCGTCAGCGTTCCGCGGGCAGAAGGTCACTGATCAGGTCGCGGACGCGCCGCTCGACTTCGTCGCGGATGGGCCGGACTGCTTCGACGCCCTGGCCGGCCGGGTCTTCCAGCTTCCAGTCCAGGTACCGCTTGCCGGGGAAGACGGGGCAGGCGTCGCCGCACCCCATGGTGATGACGACATCGGACGTCTGTACGGCCTCGGTGGTGAGCAGCTTCGGCGACTGGGCGGAGATGTCGATGCCAACCTCGGCCATGGCCTCCACCACGGCGGGGTTGACCGTCTCCGCAGGCGCCGAGCCGGCCGACCGCACCTCGACGCGGTCACCGCCGAGGTGGGTGAGGAAGGCGGCGCCCATTTGGGAGCGTCCGGCGTTGTGGACGCAGACGAACAGGACGGAGGGCTTGGTCTCGGACACGGGCGGAACCTTCCGAAAGGGCGGCCTCGGCCGCCGGCGGGTGGGTGAAGTAGCGGCGTGAGGCCAGGGCGACGTGGACCAGGCCGATCAGCACGGGGACTTCGACGAGTGGGCCGACGACCCCGGCGAGGGCTTGGCCGGAGGAGGCGCCGAAGGTGGCGATGGCCACGGCGATGGCCAGCTCGAAGTTGTTGCCGGCTGCGGTGAAGGCGAGCGTCGTCGTGCGCGGACCTTGGCCAGTACCGGGTACATCATCATCAGCAGACCGAGGGCGATCGGCAGCGAGACGCCGGTGATAGTGACCTTCGCCAGTGCGTCCCCCAGCCCGGGCACGAGGCGGCCCAGACCGAGGCCGACGCCCATCGCGGCGAGGATCCAAACGGCGAGGTAGCGGTCGAGGAAGGACAGCCGGGACGTCACCGGCCCTGCCGCGGCGGTGGCCTTGCGGGTCACGAGGGGGCCTCGGCAGGCTCGGGCAGGGGCTGCCCGGCAGGGCGCGTGAGGATTCCGGCGAGACGATCGGTCATCTCCGGCAGCAGCCGGTAGTACACCCACGTCCCGCGACGCTCGGAAGCGATCAGTCCTGCCTCGCGCAGGAGCTTGAGGTGGTGGGAGATCGTCGGCTGCGACAAGTCGAATGCCGGGGTCAGGTCGCAGACGCACACCTCACCGCCGGCCCGTGAGGCAATCATCGACAGCAGCCGCAGCCGTACCGGGTCGCCCAGGGCTTTGAAGACCTTCGCCAGCTCGACGGCCTGGTCCTCGGCGAGCGGTGCGGTCAGCAGGCCGGGGCAGCAGCCGTCCGGGCCGTCCTGTCCGAGCACCACGAACTCTTGATTCGACATGCCTCTATGTTGACGTTCTTCGATGCAAGGTGCAAGCTTGAATCGAAGAACGTCAATGCAACCCCTTTGGGGAGATCGCCATGTCCCGCGTTCAGCTTGCCCTCGATGTCGCCGACCTCGAAGGATCGGTGGCCTTCTACTCCAAGCTCTTCGGCGTCGAACCGGCCAAGCGCCGCCCCGGCTACGCGAACTTCGTCATCACCGAACCCCCGCTCAAGCTCGTCCTCATCGAAGGCGAGCCCGGCCGGGAAACCCGCCTGGACCACCTCGGCGTCGAGGTCGAGACCACCGACCAGGTCACCGCCGCCACCAACCGCCTCAGGGAAGCCGGCCTGGCGACCTTCGAGGAGAACGACACATCCTGCTGCTACGCCCTCCAGGACAAGGTCTGGGTCCACGGCCCCGGCAAGGAGCCCTGGGAGGTCTACGTCGTCAAGGCCGACGCCGGCACCCTTGGCAAGAGCGCTGGCCAGGCAGACGGCACCTGCTGCGGCGGCAGCCAGCCCTCCGGCGGCAGCCGAGCCGCCGGTCACGCGCGGCCGTGCCCGGGCACTCCGACGGCCCCCCCCGGGCCGGGGGTGGGGCAGGCCCTACCGGTGAATGCACAAAGCGGGGCCGGTCCGCGACGGGGGTGCGCGGACCGGCCCCGGGGGAAGGGGAAGCCGGGAGGTTACGCGGACGGCTTCTGGAACGCCTTGATCATCGCGGCGTAGCTGTTCTTCGCGTGGCCCTGGGAGATGATCTTCTCCATCAGGTTCTGCGAGTACTTCGGCAGCTCGACGTCCACGCCCAGCGCCTCGCTCTCGTGGACGAGGTGCTTGAGGGCTTCGAGGTGGGTCTCGAGGGTGGCGTCGTTGGCGGGGAACTCGCCGTCGCCCGCGTCGATCTGGTTGGCGTAGTCGGTGGTGAACATCTTGATGGCGTCGAGCCACATGTGGGCCCACGGCAGGTACGTCTTGGCGGAGACGTCGGCGGTGCCGACGACGGCCACGCCGTGCAGGAAGGCGTTGAAGGTGCCCCACATCAGGCCGAGCAGCGACACGTCGTACAGGGCCGGCATGCCGTAGTCGGCGCCGAGGTAGGTGGTGCCGCCGCCGAGGAGCTTGAGGGTGGGCTCGTGGGTGGTGAAGACCTCCTCGTCACCGGCGTAGAAGAGCACCGAGGTGTCGGCGCCGATGCCGGGCGGGGTGATCATGATGACGCCGTCGAGGTACTTGACGCCCAGCTTGCCGAAGCGGTCGGCGGCGGAGCGGGCCTGGTCCGAGGAGCCGGAGGTCAGGTTGACCAGGACCTTGCCCTCGAGGGCCTCGTCGAGGCCGTCCAGGACGTTGTCCATGACGTCGTAGGTGGAGACGCACACGACGAGCAGGTCGCTCGCGGCGACGGCCTCGGCCGGGGTGGCGGCGAGGACGGCGCCCTCCGAGACGAGCTTGTCGGCCTTGTCGGCCGAGCGGTTCCAGACGGTGGTGGGGTGACCCGCCTTGAGGAACGCGGCGGCAAGCGCCTGCCCCATCAGGCCGAGGCCGATGACGGTCACCGGGGCGCGGTTGTCGCCCATGGGAATCCTCCAGTGCACATGATTTCGCTACGGATAGGGCGCCTGGGGTGCGGATCAGGCCCGGGCGATCGCTGCGACCGGCGCTCACTACTCGTAGGTTGACGGACGTCATTCGGGTGCCACAAGTACCCACTTCAAAGTGGGTACTTACCGGCGTGTAAGCGATCGGGACATTCCCGTTCGCGGGGTGGTTGCGGCCTACAGGAACTCGGTGTCCGGCTCCAGGCCGAGCAGGACGCGCCCCTGCAGTTCGAGGTTGACGTTGGGCGCGGCCAGGGCGTGCAGGGCGAAGCCCTGGATGTCGCGGTGGAAGCGCTGCAGGTCGACGCTGCGCTGGATGACGGAGCCGCCGCTGGCGTTGTAGAGGATCTCGACGGCCTCCTTGGCCAGCTGGGCCGCGAAGCCCGTCTGGCCGCGGACGATGGCCTTCTCCTCGTCGGTGGGCTGCTCGCCGGCGTCGGCACGGGCCTGCAGGACCTCCAGCCAGCGCTGCGAGAGCGCCTCGGCGGCGTCGATCTTGTTGCGGGCGGTGGCGACCTGGATCTGGGTGAGGGGGTGCTGCTTCTGATCGGTCCAGTTGGTGTAGGTGATGCCGCGGCCGGGGAGGCGCTCGAGGAACAGCTCGTACGCGCCCTGGGCGATGCCGAGGAAGACGGCTGCGCACTCGGCCATGACCATGCTGAGCAGGCCGTAGTTGCGGCCGGTGGCGCCGGTGTTGGAGCGGTCGCCGGTCGCGCTGACCATGACCTCCTCGAAGGTGACCACGTGGTGCGCGGGGACGAAGACGTCCTTGGCGGTGGTCGTGGCGCTGCCGGTGGCGGTGCCGGCCGAGACGTACCAGTCGTCCGTGATGCTCAGGTCGCTCATCGGGACGACGACCATGACCTCGCCGTGTGAGCCGTCGGGGTGCTCGATCATCGCGGCGGTGAAGTTCCAGTGGGCGCCCTGGCAGCCGGAGTTGAACTTCCAGGAGCCGTTGAGGAGGTAGCCGCCCTCGGTGGGCACCACGGTGCCGGTGGGGGCGAAGGCGCTGGAGATGCGGACGGTGCCGTCGGCGAAGATCTCCTCCTGGGCCTTGTCCGGGTAGAGGGTGGCCGTCCACACGCTGGAGGACCACACCATGGTCACCCAGCCGGTGGACGGGCAGCCGCGGGCGATCTCGGAGATGACCCTGGCCTGCTCGGCGAGCGACAGGTCGAGGCCGCCGAAACGCTCGGGCACGGCCATGCGGAAGACGCCGGCCTTTTCGAGAAGCTCGATGTTCTCGTCAGGGATCCAGCGCCGGTCCTCGGCCTCGAGGCCATTCTTGCGGAGAATGGGGACGATGCTTTTCACCGCGTCCAATACGGATGCGAGCCTGTCGTTGGCGGCCAATTCCGGCTCCTCGTCGTTAGGTTGCCCGGGCAACCATACTGATGGCCGGTGCATATACGGACAGTTGGAGGTCATGCGCCGGTAACGCGCTGCCGATTACCGCGCGATTACCGGCCGATTCCCGCTCGATTGCCGGTCGCTTACCTCGCGGCGCGTATTGCGGCCGAAAACCCCTGTGGTGTGCGGGGATTGGGCGGAGGTGTTAATTCCGTGTGGCACCATCCGTCGCATGACGATTTCTTGGCCCGACCTCGTGACCACCGCCGCCACCGATGTCACCAGCGTGCTGGAGAAGGCCGCCGACCAGAACTGGAACCGCCGCGCCGCCGACCTGGAGTGGAGCTGTCGCGAGACCCTCTCCCACATGGCGCAGGGCGTCGTCGGCTACGCCGGCCTGCTGATCGCCCAGCCGCAGGACCGCTACATCACCCTGTTCTCCTCGATCGACCCCCAGGCCCCGGTCCCGGCGGCGCTCGAAGGCATCCGCATCGCCGGCACCCTCCTGGCGACCACCGTGCGCGACGCGAAGCCGGAGGTGCGCGCCTGGCACCCCTACGGCCACTCCGACGGCCCCGGTTTCGCCGCCATGGGCGTGGAGGAGCTCGTCGTGCACGGCCGTGACATCGCCCTGGCGCACGGCATCGACTGGACGCCGTCGGACGAGCTGTGCGCGCCCGTGGTCGAGCGCCTCTTCCGGGACGCCCCCACCGGCCACGCCCCGGCGCAGACCCTGCTGTGGTGCACCGGCCGCATCGCCCTGCCCGGGCTGCCGCGGCGTACGAACTGGCGCTGGGACGGCACCGTCCGCTGATCCACCCGTCGACGGCCGAGGGCCCGGACCGCCACCTCGGCGGTCCGGGCCCTCACCCGTGGCTCGTGCCGATCACGGCCTCGTCGCGGCCTACAGGAAGTCGGTGTCCGGGTCCATGCCGAGCAGGATGCGGCCCTGCACCTCCAGGTTGGCGGCCTGCTGCACGAGGGCGTGCAGGGCGAAGCCCTGGATGTCGCGCTGGAAGCGCTGCAGGTCGACGCTGCGCTGGATGACCGAGCCACCGCTGGCGTTGTAGAGGATCTCCACGGCCTCCTTGGCGAGCTGCGTGGCGAACGCGGTCTGCCCGCGGACGATGGCCTTCTCCTCGTCGGTGGGCTGCTCGCCGGTGTCCGCGCGCCGCTGCAGCACCTCCAGCCAGCGCTCCGACAGCGCCTCGGCGGCGTCGATCTTGTTGCGGGCGGTGGCGACCTGGATCTGGGTGAGGGGGTGCTGCTTCTGGTCGGTCCAGTTGGTGTAGGTGATGCCGCGGCCGGGGAGGCGCTCGAGGAACAGCTCGTACGCGCCCTGCGCGATGCCGAGGAAGACGGCCGTCACCTCGGCGAGGATGAAGGCCAGCAGGCCGTAGTTGCGGCCGGTGGCACCGGTGTTGGAGCGGTCGCCGGTCGCGCAGACCATGACCTCGCCGTAGTCGACGATGTGGTGGGCGGGGATGAAGACGTTCTCGGCGGTGGTGGTGGAGCTGCCGGTGCCGGCGCCGGAGGAGACGTGCCAGTCGTCGGCGATGGTCATCTTGTCCATCGGGACGATGGCCATCACCTCGCGGTGGGAGCCGTCGGCCTCCTCGAGGACGGCGGCGGTGAAGTTCCAGTGGGCGCCGCGGCAGCCGGAGTTGAAGCGGTAGGTGCCGTTGAGCAGGTAGCCGCCCTCGGTCGGGGTGAGGGTGCCGGTGGGGGCGAAGACGATGGAGACCCGGGTGTCGCCGTCCGCGAAGATCTCCTCCTGGGCCTTGTCCGGGTAGAGGGTGGCGGCCCAGGTGCTGGACACCCACACCATGGTGAGCCAGCCGGTGGAGGGGCAGCCGCGGGCGATCTCGGCTATGACCTTCGTCTGGTCGGCCAGCGGCAGGTCCAGCCCGCCGAAACGCTGCGGCACGGCCATGCGGAAGACGCCGGCCTCCTCGAGGAGGGTGATGTTCTCCTCGGGGATCCAGCGGCGTTCCTCGGCCTCCCGGCCGTTCTTGCGGAGAGTGGGGACGATGCTCTTGACCGCATCCAGGACGGATGCAAGGTCGCCGTTCACGGCCATGCGGGGGCTCCTCGTCGTTCCGGCTATCGGTACGGAACGCTACTGAGGAGCTCACTTCGGGTGATCAACCCGCGGTCATGGCCCGGTAATCCGGCTCGGGGTTGAGCACCTCGTGCTGCAGGCGCTGCAGTTCGGGCGAGGGCTCCAGGCCGAGTTCCTCGTCGAGGATGCGGTAGAGGTTCTGGTACGCCTTGAGGGCCTCGGCCCGCCGTCCGGCGCTGTGCAGGGCGGAGATGAGCTGGCCGTGGAACCACTCGTTGAGCGGGTAGGCGTGCACGAGCAGCCGCAGCTCGGGAATGGACTCGCGCTGCCGGCCCAGCCGGCCCTGGCCCTCGATGCGCAGTTCGAGGGCCCGGATGCGCAGCTCGTCGAGGTGGGCGATGGAGCCGGCGAGCAGGTCCCCGGAGGGGATGCTGGAGAGCACCGGGCCGCGCCACAGCCCGAGCGCCTGGTTGAGGTGCACGACGGCGGTCTCGGGGTCGCCGTCCTGCAGTTCGGCGTGGCCGCGGGCGACAAGTCGCTCGAAGACCTTGATGTCGACCTCGTCGTCGTCGACCTGGACGACGTACCCGGGGGCGCGCGTGATCAGGAGCGTACGGCCCGCGGGGGCGAGCTCCTCGCTCACGAACATCCGGCGTGCGTGGTAGATGTACGTCTGCAGCGTGGTCAGGGCGCTTCGGGGCGGCTTCTGGCCCCACAGTTCCTGGATGAGCGCGTCGGCGGTGACGATCTCGCCCGGCCGGGTCAGCAGGAGCGCCAGGGCCTGGCAGACCTTCGGGGTGCTCGGTACGTACGTCCTGCCGTCGTCGGCGACTATTTCGAACGGCCCGATGAGGTTGAACCTCACTGTGCACACTCCTGTTCCCGGCGCTGCCGATGACCCCCTGCGCCGATCACCTGAAAGGGTGATTCCGACACTAGGCACACCGGGTGAGGATTCCTACCGAGAGAACCCAAGAGTGTCAGGTTACCGGACGGTAAGTATTTTTGTTGGGAAAAGCCCTCGATCCGGCCTCGATCGGGCCTCGAGCGGCCCCCGGCAGGCGCATCGCGCCGCCCTGGATCCGGCCTCGAGCACCTGAGCACAGGCTGGAGGGGTGCTCACAGAGACGATCTCCCCCGACCTGTTCCGCGCTGCTCTCTCCCGCTGGGCCAGCGGCGTCACCGTGGTGACCACCAGCGACGCCCAGGGGCGCGGCCACGGTTTCACGGCCAGCGCCTTCTCCTCCGTGTCGCTCGACCCCGCGCTCGTTCTGGTGTGCCTGGACAACCGGGCCAACTGCTTCGAGGCGTTCCAGCAGTCGGAGGGGTTCGTGGTGCACCTGCTGGCCCAGGGGCAGCAGGACCTCGCCGGGCGCTTCGCCAGCAAGGGCGCGGACAAGTTCGCCGGTACGGACGTGCAGCTCTCCTCCCGCGGGCTGCCGCTGCTGCCGGGGGCGCTGGCCCGCCTCGAGTGCCGCACGGAGCGTCGTATTCCGGGTGGTGACCACCTGATCCTCATCGGAGAGGTGCACCACGCGCAGGACGGCGAGGGCGAGCCGCTGGTGTACTACCAGCGCGGCTTCCACGAGCTGAACCCGGTGGGCTGAGAAACCTTCAGGCGACGTGGCCGGCGGGGCCCGCCGGCCCGGCTTCCTGCTGCGGGCGGGTCGCCGGGAAGGCGGCCGTGCCCGCCAGGACGACGGCCAGGTGGGCCACCGAGGCGAGGGTGACGTGCCGGTGCCAGCCCTGGTAGGAGCGGCCCACGAAGTCGCGCATGCCCACCGCGTCGGCGATCCGCGCGGCGTCGCGGTCGGCGGTGTCCGTCAGCCGGGTCAGCCGCAGCAGGGTGCCGAGCGGCAGGTCGGCGGAGTCCGTCAGCCACAGGCGCGGTCGTCGCCGGTCGTCGCCGGACCACTCGGCCACCAGCCGCAGCGGCCTGCGGGCCGCGCTGTCGAAGCGGCCCGCGGCCGGCTCCCGCGCCGGCGCGGGCAGGTGCACCGGCAGGGTCGTGGCCAGGGTCTCGCCCCGTTCGTCGCGGGTGCGCGTCCACTCCGCCGGCCGTCGCAGACGTCCTGCCGCCTCGGCCAGTTGTCCGGCGGTCGTGGTGCGGTCGCTGTAGGGCTGCAGGACGGCCCCGTCGGGCCGCAGCCGGGTGCCGGGGTCGAGGCGGAAGAGCAGGGGGCCGGCGACCCCTTCGAGGTGCCGGGCGCACTCGGTGACGTCCAGCCCGGGCACGCTCACCACCACCGGCAGGCGTTGCGGCCCGGCCCCGGAGGCCGGCATCAGCTGCCGTACGCACGCCTCGGCGGTGGCGGTGTTCACCGATTCGGGGATGTTCGCGCGCTGCCTGCGCCCGGCGTCGGCCAGCCAGCTCTCGGTCAGCTGTAATCGCCAGTCGGTGGGTACGGCGTGGCTGCCGACGAGCCAGGCACCGTAGGCCTGCTGGCTGTTGACCGTCTGCCCGGTGGCGGGTACGAACCGGGGCTCGACGCCCACCGAGTGCACGCCCGCCTTCGGGATCACGGTGGGCCGCACCACCCAGGCCCGCGGCTGCAGGAGCGCCTCGACGTGGGCGGCCAGCGACTGCCGTACCGGGCGCCAGTCCCACGAGGAATCGCTGATGAAGTGGTGCACGCTCTGCCGGGCCGTCGTGCCGCCGATCTGTTCGGCGATGTTGCGCAGGGTCTTGCGGCCATCGGCGGTCAGCAGCCCGCGGACGTACTGCTGGGCGCGCAGCCGTTGGTCGCTGCGGGGCAGCGAGTCGAAGAGGACCGCGCCGATGTCGTCGATCACCTGATCAGTTGTCATCGCATCCCCCCACCGTCATGCCGGACCTGCGTCCTGCGCGAGCATGTCGATCCGCCGAGCGCTGTTCGCAGCGTTCGAGCCCGTGGCCGGGCGGGCGGAAATGCACCCGAAGCGGGTGCGAAGGCACCGCGGGTGACTACTGTTAATAAACCATACGATCGGTTTCAGCGGGTGAAAGTCTGGCCAATGATTAGTGGCGTGTCAGGAGCGCGCCTGTTGCCGCAGCCGGTCCGGGCGATCGGGTGCGATGTCCAGCCGGGCCAGCACCGCCGGGACGGCGATGTTGGGCAGCAGCAACTGGTAGAGCAGGGAGATCTCGTGCACGAGGTTCTCGCGCTGCGGCACGGCCTCCGCCATCAGCTGCACGCCCGTCCACGACGCCACCAGCAGCCGGGCCGTCTCGTGCGGGTCCACGTGCGCCAGGACCTCGCCGCGCTCCTTGGCCTCCGCCAGCAGCCCCTCCGCCACGCTGATCCAGTCCGGCCAGCGCGTACCGAACAGCGCCCGGGCCCGCTGGTCCACCGACAGCCGCAGCGCGGCCCTGAGCATGGGCTCCTTCGGCAGCCGGTCCGCCAGCAACAGGGAGGCGTCCGCCAGTTCCTGCAGCTTGAACTGCTGCGGAACGACCCCCTCCGTCGTCACCGCCAGGTCGAGCACGCCCCGCGCCAGGTCCTCCTTGGAACTGAAATGGAAGTACAGCGCCCCCCTGGTCACATCGGCGAGGGCCAGGATCTGGGAAATCGTCGCCGCCTCGTAGCCGCACTCGTCGAAGACGGTTCCGGCGGCCTCGAGAATGGCGAGCCGGGTGCGCCTGGCGCGCTCCTGCTGAGCCATGGAATCCCCCTCCTCATGTCCTGCCCGGTGGTACCCGGAATTCCGAAATCGTACGGTCCGCGGGGCAGGAGAATTTCCGGTGCGGCGGCGGGGAGGCGTCCGCTTTCCGCGAGTCGCCCCACCCGCCGCCGAACCGGCGGCCGCAGGCCGGCCGTCACTGGTTGACGAAACCGCCGTCCACCGGCATCACGACGCCCGTCAGGAACGGCGAACGGTCGCTGAGCAGCCAGGCCGCCGCCTCCGCTATCTCCTCCGGAGCCGCGGTCCGCCCCTGCGGCGTCAGTGCGTTGACCATGTCCTCCAGACCCGGGTTGCGCCCGAACCAGTCGGCCGTGATCTCACTGCGGGTGGTGCCGGGGGCCACGGCGTTGACCCGGATGCCCTGCTGGGCGTACTCGTCCGCCGCGGCCCGCGTCAGGCCCACCACGGCGTGCTTGGCGGCGACGTACGGCGCGGCGGCGGGGATGGCCACCAGGCCGCCGACACTGCTGTTGTTGACGATGCTGCCGCCACCGGACGCCAGCATCGCGGCGATCTCGTGGCGCAGGCAGTTCCACACGCCGCGGACGTTGGTGTCCATGATGCCGTCGTAGACGTCGTCGTCCATGAGGTGTAACGGCGTGCGGTCGCCGCCTATGCCGGCGTTGTTGAACGCGGCGTCGAGGCGGCCGTGGCGTTCGACGGTGAACTCCACGGCACGGCGGGCGTCGCCGGTGCGTATGACGTCCGCGACGACGTACGAGGCGTCGGCTCCGGTGCCGCGGAGCTCCTCCGCGAGGGCGGCGAGCCGCTCCTCGCGGCGGGCCGCGAGGACGACGACGGCGCCCTCGCGGGCGAAGACGCGGGCGGCGGCGGCGCCGATGCCGCTGCTGGCGCCGGTGACGAGGGTGACTTTGCCGGTGAGCAGTTTCTCGTTCATGATCGCGAGTGTGCCAGCGGGGGCAAGCGCCCCCGGCTGGCGGGACGTCAGGGGCGTCAGGGGCGCGGGAAGTGGCCGGCCTCCACGAAGAAGCCGACGTACTTCTCGAACAGGTCGCGGGTCAGGGGCGGGCAGGTGATGGGCGTGCCCGACAGGGCCGTCTCCGTCTCCGTCGTGTCGATCGGCGGATAGAACGCGTCCGTGTCCGAGGTCATCATCTCGAACGCGTGCAGCAGCGGGTACAGCGCGTTCTCGCGGTCCCCACGCACCGACTCGCTCCACTCGCCCCACTCCCGCTCGCCCAGCGCGTACCCCATGCCGCGCAGATACTCCACGCACGTGGCGAGCGACAGCGAGCTCTGGTTGAACAGGTGGAACGTGCCGCCCGTGTGCTCCGCCCCCCGCGAGATCCCGAGGATCGCCGCGCTGACGTAGTCCACCGGCAGCAGGTGGAAGCGGCCGCCGCTGGTCGCCGGCACCGCGCCCGCCTGCAGCAGGCCCTTGAGGCTGAGCCAGACGAAGTCGGCCGTCTGGCAGGCGCCGTGCTCCTGGTCGCCGGAGATGACGTCGACCCGGTAGACCGACACCGGCAGCCCGCGCTCGCGCGCGATGCCGATGATCTGCTCGGCCACCCACTTGCTCTGCAGGTAGCCGCTCGGCAGCGCCTCGGCCGGCCCGGTCGGGTCGGTGACCTTCAGCGGCACGCCCTCCTCCACCGCACCGTCGAAGACGCCGACGGTGGAGACGTAGTGCACCGGCACCGTCCGGTGCCGCGCCGCCAGGCGCAGCACCTCCTGCGTACCGAGGACGTTGGGCGCCCTGAGCGTGGTGTACGGGTGGAGCCAGTGCACGTGGGCGCCGTTGTGGTAGACCACGTCGACCGTGCGCGCCAGCTCGTCGTACGCCTCCGGGGCCAGCCCGAGGCCCGGCTCCGCCAGGTCGCCGAGGACGAGCACGAGCCGCTCGGCGTCGATGTCGTCCCAGACCCGGTAGTACTCCAGGCTCTCCCGCAGCCGCGTCAGCGCCGCGTCGCGGTCGGCACCGCGGACGAGGCAGTGGACGCGGGCGGTCGTCGTACGCATCAGGTCCCGCAGCAGGAACGCGCCGAGGAAGCCGGTCGCGCCGGTGAGGAGCACGTCGCGCGGATCGTCCGCCGAGCGCACCACCTCGTCCGCCGGGCGGATGTCGTCCGGGAGCACGATCTCCGCGGCGAAGTCGACGGCTGCCTGCCCGGCCGACCCGCCCGCGCCCGCCGTCAGCGCCTCCGTGAGGAGGAACGCGGCCAGCCGCTCGGGCGTGGGGTGGTCGAAGACCACCGTCGGGGGCAGCTTGACGCCGGCCGCGGCACCGAGCCGGTTGCGCAGCTCGACCGAGGTGAGGGAGTCGAAGCCGAGCGAGGGGAAGGACTGCCCGGCGTCGACGCCACCCGTCCCCGCGTGCCCCAGCACCTCGCCGACCTCGCCGACGACCATGGCCAGCACCGTCTGCTGCTGCTCGTCCGGGGCCAGCCCGGCCAGCCGGTCGGCCAGCGAACCGTCCACGACGTCCGAGTTGCGCGCGGTACGCCGCACGGGGGTGCGGACCAGGGCGCTCAGGACGACCGGCGCCTGCGCGGGCTGGGTGCGCAGCGGGGCGAGGTCCAGCGGCGTGGCGACGAGGGCCGGCTCACCGAGGCCCAGCGCGGCGTCCAGCAGCGCGGTGCCCTGTGCGGCCGTGACCGGACGGAAGCCGCTGCGCGCGATGCGCTTGAGGTCGACCTCGTCCAGGTGGCCGCTCATGCCGCTGTCCTGCTCCCACAGGCCCCACGCCAGCGACGTGGCCGGCAGGCCGTGCGCCGCCCGGTGCTGGGCGAGGGCGTCCAGGAAGACGTTCGCCGCGGCGTAGTTGGCCTGGCCGGGGCCGCCGACGACACCGGCGATGGAGGAGAACAGCACGAACGCGGCGAGGTCGAGGTCCTTCGTCAGTTCGTGCAGGTGCCAGGCCGCGTCCGCCTTCGGCCGCAGGACGGCGGCCAGGCGCTCGGGGGTGAGCGAGGTGATCAGACCGTCGTCCAGGACACCGGCGGTGTGCACGACGGCCGTCAGGGGGTGTTCGGCGGGGATCTGCGCCAGCAGCTGCGCGACGGCGTTGCGGTCGCTCGCGTCGCAGGCCGCGACGGTGACGGTCGCGCCGAGGGCGCGCAGCTCGGCGGCGACCTTCTGCGCCCCCGGGGCGGCCGGGCCGCGGCGGCTGGTCAGGAGGAGGTGACGGACGCCGTGCGTCTGCACGAGGTGTCGTGCGAAGAGGGCGCCCAGGTTGCCGGTGCCGCCGGTGACGAGGACCGTTCCGGTTGCGCGGAGCGGTGCGTTGCCCGGTGCGGGCCGGTGGGTGGGCTGTGCCCACCCGTCCCTCCCCCGGCTACCGCTGGGGGGACCTCCAGCGGGACGATTGCCCACAGCCGGGCGGGCAAGGCGGGGGACCAGGAGCTTGCCGTTGCGGATCGCCGCCTGGGGCTCGCCTGAGAGGGCGGCTGCGGCTGCCTCGGCCTCGTTCGCCCCGTCCACCAGGACGATCCTGCCCGCGTGTTCGGACTGGGCCGAGCGGAGGAGGCCCCAGACCGTTGCGGCCGCGAGGTCCGTGACGTCCTCGCCCGCCGTCGACACCGCTCCCTGGGTCATCACGACCAGCGGTACGTCGGACAGGCGGTCCTCCGCGAGCCATTCCTGGACCAGGCCCAGCGTGCGCAGGGCCGTGGCGTGGACGTGGGCCGGGACGTCGGTCGTGGGTTCGGCCGGCAGGGGGAGCAGGACGGCGTCGTGGCGGTGGGCAGCAGCGGCGGCCGCCGCGAGGTCCGGGCGGTCGGGGTCGAGCACCGTCCACCGGGCGTCGCCGGTGGCCGGCACGGCGACCGGCGTCCACTCCATCCGGAACAGCGCGTCGTGCGGCCGGACGAGGGCGTCGGCGACGTCGGCGGCCGCGTACGTCCCCGTGCGGACGCGTTCCACCGCGGCGACGGGCTGTCCGCCGAGGTCGGCGAGGTGCAGGGAGAAGCCGCCGTCGGGGGCCGGGGCGAGGCGGGCGCGCAGGGCGGTGGCGCCGGTGGCGTACAGCCGGACGCCTTCCCAGCGGTCGGCGGGGCCGGCGGCCAGCGGGTGCAGGGCGGCGTCCAGCAGGGCGGGGTGCAGGCCGAAGCCGGCCGGGTCGGTGCCGGCGTCGGGGCGGATCTCGGCGTAGAGCTCGTCGCCGCGGCGCCAGGCGGCGGCGAGGCCGTGGAAGGCGGGGCCGTGGGCGAGGCCGGCCGCGGCCAGCGCCGTGTACGCCTCCTCGGGGGCGTACGGCGTCGCGTCCTGCGGGGGCCAGGCGGTCAGGTCGAAGGAGCCGTCCGCGGGACCACCGTCGGCCAGCAGGCCGTGTGCGTGCAGGGTCCAGGGCGCGTCGGGGCCCTCGGGCCGGGCGTGGACGGTCACCTCGCGGCGGCCGCCGGTGCCGGGCGCGGCGACGCGGACCTGGAGCTGGACGGCGCCCTTGTCCGGCACCGCGAGCGGGGCGTCGACGGCGAACTCGGCGAGGACGTCCGCGCCCACCTCGTCGCCCGCGCGCAGCGCGAGCTCGACGAGGGCGGCCGCGGGGACGACGGCGGTGCCGTGGACGCGGTGGTCGGCGAGCCAGCAATGGGTGCGCAGGGAGATGCGGCCGGCGAAGAGGGCCTCGTCGGCGCCGGCGACGGGCAGGGCGGCGCCGAGCAGCGGGTGGGCGGCGGGGGTGAGGCCCAGGCCGGTGGCGTCGGTCGTGGCGGCGGCGGACTCGACCCAGTAGCGGCGGTGCTGGAAGGCGTACGTGGGCAGGTCGACGCGCCGGGCGCCGGTGCCGGCGAAGAAGGCCCGCCAGTCGACGGGCACGCCGTGGGCGTGGAGCCGGCCCAGGCCCTCCATGAGAGCCGCGGGTTCGGCGGGGCCGCGGCGCAGCAGGGCGACGGCCGTGCCGGTGTCGGTGGTCTCCTGGGCGAGGGCGGTCAGGACGCCGCCGGGTCCGGCCTCGGCGTAGGCGGTGACGCCCTGGGCAGCGAGGGCGCGCACGGCGTCGGCGAAGCGGACGGGTTCGCGCACGTGGCGGACCCAGTAGTCGGCGCTGGCGAGTTCGGCGGGGTCGGCGAGGGCGCCGGTGAGTCCGGAGACGATCGGGATCTCGGGCTGGTGGTAGGTGAGGCTCTCGGCGACCTTGCGGAAGAGGGGCAGCATGGGCTGCATGTGCGGGGAGTGGAAGGCGTGGCTGACAGTGAGCCGCGTGGTCTTGCGGCCGCGCTCGCGCAGCTGCTCGGCGATCTCCTCGGCGACGTCCGCGTCGCCCGCGACGACCACGGATGCGGGGCCGTTGACGGCGGCGACGGCCACCTGCTCCTCGTACCCGACCAGCAGCGGCAGCACCTCCTCCTCCGCGGCCTGGACGGCGATCATCGCGCCGCCGGGCGGCAGTTCCTGCATCAGCCGGCCGCGGGCGGCGACCAGCTTCGCGGCGTCCTCCAGCGAGAACACGCCGGCGACGTGGGCCGCCGCGATCTCGCCGATGGAGTGCCCGGCGAGGTAGTCGGGCCGTACGCCCCAGGACTGCAGGAGCCGGAAGAGGGCGACCTCGACGGCGAACAGCGCGGGCTGGGTCCAGGCGGTGTCGTCCAGGCCCTCGCCGCTCTCGATCACCTCGCGCAACGGCCGTCCCAGCAGCGGGTCGAGGGCGGCGGCGACGGCGTCGAAGGCCTCGGCGAAGACCGGGTACGCCGCGTACAGCTCGCTGCCCATGCCCGCGCGCTGGGCGCCCTGCCCGGTGAAGAGCACGGCGGTCCTGCCGGCCGCCCGGGTGCCGCGCACGACGGCGGCGTGCTGCTCGCCGGCGGCCAGCGCGGCGAGGCCGGCCAGCAGGTCGTCGCGGGTGGCTCCGGTGACGACGGCCCGGTGCTCCAGTGCGCAGCGCCCGGTGGCCAGGGAGTACGCCACGTCCAGCGGCGAGGCCTCGCCCGCGCTCTCCAGCAGCCGCTGCGCCTGGGCGGGCAGCGCCTCGGCGCTGCGGGCGGACAGCAGCCACGGCAGGACGGGCCGGGTGACCGTCGCCGGCTCCTCGACGCTCTCCTGCGCAGGCGGCTGTTCGAGGATGACGTGGGCGTTGGTGCCGCTGACGCCGAAGGCGGAGACGGCCGCCCGGCGCGGGCGCCCGCTCTCGGGCCACGGGCGGGCCTCGGTGAGCAGTTCGACGGAGCCGGCGCTCCAGTCGACCATCTGGCTGGGCTCGTCGACGTGGAGGGTGCGCGGCAGGACGCCGTGGTCCATGGCCTGGATCATCTTGATGACGCCGCCGACGCCGGCGGCGGCCACGGTGTGGCCGATGTTGGACTTCAGCGACCCCAGGTACAGCGGCCGCCCGCCGTCCCGCCCCTGGCCGTAGGTGGCCAGCAGCGCCTGGGCCTCGATGGGGTCGCCGAGGGTGGTGCCGGTGCCGTGGGCCTCGACGGCGTCGACGTCGGCGGGGGTCAGGCGGGCGTCGGCGAGGGCGGCGCGGATGACGCGTTCCTGGGAGGGGCCGTTGGGTGCGGTCAGGCCGTTGGAGGCGCCGTCCTGGTTGACGGCCGAGCCGCGCACGACGGCGAGGACGCGGTGCCCGTTGCGGCGCGCGTCGGAGAGCTTCTCGACGAGCAGCAGGCCGGCGCCCTCCGACCAGGAGGTGCCGTCCGCGGCGGCCGCGAAGGACTTGATGCGGCCGTCGGGGGCGAGCCCGCTCTGCCGGGAGAAGTCCACGAAGCCGCCCGGGGTGGCCGTGATGGTCGCGCCGCCGGCCAGGGCCAGCACCGACTCGCCCTGCCGTACCGACTGCACGGCCAGGTGCAGGGCGACCAGCGACGACGAGCAGGCGGTGTCCACCGACAGCGCCGGGCCCTCGAAGCCGAAGGTGTAGGCGATGCGGCCGGAGGCCACCGAGCTGAGCTTGCTGGTGAGCAGGTAGCCCTCGAACTCCTCCGGGCCGTCCAGGCCCAGGTAGCTCTGCTCGATCACGCCCGCGAAGACGCCCACCCGCTGCCCGCGCAGGCCGGCCGGGTCGATGCCGGCCTGCTCGAAGGCCTCCCACGCCGTCTCCAGCAGCACCCGCTGCTGCGGGTCCATCGCCTGGGCCTCACGCGGGGAGATGCCGAAGAACGCCGCGTCGAAGTCCCCGGCCCCGTCGAGGAAGCCGCCCTCGCGGGTGTAGGAGGTGCCGGGCGTGGCCGGGTCCGGGTCGTAGAGCTTCTCCAGGTCCCAGCCGCGGTCGGCGGGGAACGGCGAGATGCCGTCCACGCCGCCCTCGACCATGCGCCACAGGTCCGCGGGCGAGGCCACGCCGCCGGGGAAGCGGCAGGCCATGCCGACGATCGCGACGGGCTCCTCGGTGCCCGCCTCCAGCTCGGCGAGCCGGGCCCGGGCCTTCTTCAGGTCGGCCGTCACCCACTTGAGGTACTCGACCAGCTTCTCTTCATTGGGACTGGACATCAGGGATCGTCTCTCCTGGGCGATGGGGGAAGGCGAGGGCTCCGGCCGCGCGTGCCGTCAGCCGCCGGAGCGGCCGAGCTCGTTGTCGATGAAGCTGAAGATGTCCTCGGCCGAGGCCGCCTCCAGCCGGTCGGTCACGTCCTCCTGCTCCTCCTGCGCCGCGCTCTCGTTGAGCCGGGCCAGCAGCGTCTGCAGGCGGACGGAGACGCCCGCGCGCAGCGGGTCGTCGGGGGCGAGGGCCGGCAGCAGCTCTTCGAGCCGGTCCAGGGCGGCCGGTACCGGGTGCGGGGCCCCGGCGCCGTCAGGGGCGAGCTCGCGGTGCAGGAAGGCGGCGAGCGCGGCGGAGGTGGGGTGGTCGAAGACCAGGGTCGCGGGCAGCCGCGTGCCCGCGGCGACGGTCAGGCGGTTGCGCAGCTCGACCGCGGTGAGCGAGTCGAAGCCCAGCTCCTGGAAGGTCCGTTCGGGCTCGATGCGGGCCGCGTCCGCGTGGCCGAGCGTGGCCGCGACGGCGGTGCGGACGACGTCCAGCAGCAGTGCCTCCTGCTCCGGGGTCGTGAGCTGCGCCAGCCGTTCGGCGAGCGACTCGGTCCGTCCGCTGCCGGACTGCGCGGTGGGCCGGGGGGCCGCGGGGGTCACCAGGGCGCGCAGCAGTGCGGGGACGCGCTCCTGGGCCCGTACGGCCGCCGCCCCCACGGGGGTGCCGACCAGGGCCGCACTGTCGTGGGCGAGGGCCCGGTCGAACAGCGCGTGGCCCTCGACGCGGGCGATGGGCCGGAAGCCGTCGCGGGCGAAGCGGTTGAGGTCGGCCTCGTCCAGGTCCTTGTTGATGCCGCCGGGCACCGACCACAGGCCCCAGGCCACGGACGTGCCGGGCAGGCCGGCGGCCCGGCGGTGTTCGGCGAGGGCGTCGAGGAAGGCGTTGGCGGCGGCGTAGTTGGCCTGGCCCGGGCCGCCGAGGACGCCGGCGGCCGAGGAGAACAGCACGAACGCGGCGAGGTCGAGGTCCTTCGTCAGCTCGTGCAGGTGCCAGGCCGCGTCCGCCTTCGGCCGCAGCACGGCCGAGAGCCGCCCGGGGGTGAGGGAGGGCAGCAGGCCGTTGTCGAGGACGCCCGCGGTGTGCACGACGCCGGTCAGCGGGTGCTCGGCGGGGATCTGCGCCAGCAGCGCGGCCAGCGCCTCCCGGTCGGCGACGTCGCAGGAGGCGACGGTGACCTCGGCGCCCAGGGACTGCAGGTCGGTGACGACCTCGGCCAGGCCCTTTGTCCCCGCGCCGCTGCGGGAGGCCAGCAGCACCCGGGAGATGCCGTGCTCGGCCACCAGGTGCCGGGCGAAGACCGCGCCGAGCGCGCCGGTGCCGGTGATCAGCACCGTGCCGTCGGTCCGCCACGCGGGGCGGGGCGGCTTGAACTCGGGCGCGAGCAGGCGCTGCAGCCGCGGCAGCAGCAGCCTGCCGCCGCGCACGGCGGCCTGCTCCTCGCCGGAGGCGAGGAGCGCGGCCAGCAGCTCGGGGGTGTGGCTGCCGTCGGTGTCGACGACCACGACCCGGTCGGGGGCCTCGGACTGTGCGGAGCGCACGAGACCCCACAGGGCGGCCGCGGCGAGGTCGGTGACGTCCTCGCCGGGGGCGGTGGAGACGGCGCCGCGGGTGAGGACGACGAGGGGGGTGCGGGCGAGGCGGTCCTCGGCCAGCCAGCGCCGGAGCAGTTCGAGGCCGCGGGCCGTCACGGTGTGGAGGGTTGCGGGCAGCGGGGTGCCCGCCGCAGCCCACGGTGCGAGCACGGCGTCCACCGGCGTACCGGACTGCACCGCCGTGGCCGCCTGGGCCGGGTCGAGGAAGCGCTGGGCCGCCAGGGTCTCGTCGGTGTCGCCGAGGTCCGTGCCGCCGAGGTCCGTGTCGCCGAGCGTGCCCCACAGCGGGGCCTCGCCGGCCGGGGGGAGCTGGGCGGGGATCCAGTCGACGCGCAGCAGCGAGTCGCGGCCGGTGCTGTCGACGTGCGGGGTGAACTGGCTGTCGGGGATGTCGCGGAAGACGATCGACTCGACGGTGGCGACCGGTTCGCCCGCCATGTCGGTCAGCTCCAGCGCGACGCTGTTCGCGTCCAGCTCGGTCACCCGCGCCTGCACGGCCGTCGCGCCGGTGGCGTGCAGCCGTACGCCGTACCAGTCGGCGGGTACGGGCACGGTGCCGCCGACCGGGTCGGCGGCCCGGACGGGCACGGCCGCGTTCAGCAGGACGGGGTGCAGGCCGTAGCGGCCGGCCTCCTCGTGCAGCTCCTCCGGCAGCCGGTACTCGATCACCTTGCCCGTGCCCTGCGGCCGCTCGGCGGGCTCGGCGGTCCCGGGCAGGTAGTAGCCCTCGGCGTGCATGGTCCAGGGGGCGTCGGAGGAGTCGGGGCGCGAGTACAGGCACAGGCAGCGGCGCTCGGAGTCGTCGTGCGTGCCGGCGCGCACCTGCAGCTGCAGCGTTCCGTCCTCGGGCAGCACCAGCGGCACCTGCAGGTTGAGCTCGTCGATCACCGGGTAGCCGATCATGTCGCCGGCGTGGACGGCCAGTTCGACCAGCGCGGAGGCCGGCAGCACGGGCGAGCCGAGGACGACGTGGTCGGCGAGCCAGGGGTGGGTCTTCAGCGACAGTCGGCTGGCGAACAGCAGCTGGTTCGCCCCGGCCACGGTGATCGGCGAGCCGAGCACCGGATGCTGCTTGCCGTCGGTGCCGGCCGCGACGCCGAACGGGTCGGTCGCCACGGGCAGCTGCTCCAGCCAGTAGCGCTGGTGCTGGAAGGCGTACGTGGGCAGGTCCACCCGGCGCGCGCCGGTACCGGCGAACAGACCGGCCCAGTCCACGGCCGTGCCCCGGGCGTGCACCTGCCCGAGGGCGGCGACGGCCGTGGCCGCCTCCGTACGCCCGGCGCGCAGCACGGGGACGGCCGCGGTGGCCTCCCCGGCACTCTCGCGGACCATCGCCGACAGCACCGGGTCGGGACCCAGCTCCAGCAGGGTGGTGACGCCCTCCGCCTCCAGGGTGCGGACCGCGTCCGCGAAGCGGACGGTACCGCGCACCTGGTCGGCCCAGTAGCCGGCGCTGCGCAGCTCCTCGCCGGTGGCGACCCGGCCCGTCGAGGTGGACACGACGAGGATGTCGGGCGCGCGGTAGGCCAGCGAGGCGGCGACCGCCCGGAACTCCTCCAGCATCCCGTCCATGTGGGGCGAGTGGAAGGCGTGGCTGACGGTCAGGCGCTTGGTCTTGCGGCCCTGCTCCTTCAGCCGGGCGGCGACCTCCTCGGCGGCGTCCGCGTCACCGGAGACCACCAGGGCCTGCGGTCCGTTGACGGCCGCGATCGCCAGCCGGTCCGCGTACCCGGCCAGCAGCGGCAGCACCTCCTCCTCGGCCGCCTGCACGGCGATCATCGCGCCGCCGCCCGGCAGGGCCTGCATCAGCCGGGCCCGGGCCGCGACCAGCCGGGCCGCGTCGGGCAGCGACAGGACGCCGGCGACGTGGGCGGCGGCGATCTCGCCGATGGAGTGGCCGGCCACGTAGTCCGGGCGCACGCCCCAGGACTCGACGAGGCGGAAGAGGGCGACCTCCAGGGCGAACAGCGCGGGCTGGGTGAAGCCGGTCGTGTCCAGCAGCGCCGCCTCCTCACTCCCGGCCCCGGCGAACATCACCTCGCGCAGCGGCCGGCCCAGCAGCGGGTCGAGCTCGGCGCACACCGCGTCCAGGGCCGCGGCGAAGACGGGGAACGCCGCGTACAGCTCGCGGCCCGCGCCCGCGCGCTGGGCGCCCTGGCCGGTGAACAGGAAGCCGGTACGGCCCGTGCCGCGCACCCCGCTCACCACACCCGCCCCCGGCGTGCCGTCGGCCAGCGAGGCGAGCCCGGCGAGCAGCCCGGCCCGGTCGGTGCCGGTGACCACGGCCCGGTGCTCCAGCGCCGAGCGGCCGGTGGCCAGGGACAGGCCCACGTCGGTGGGGGACAGCCCCGGATCGGCCTCGACGCGCTCCAGCAGCCGGCGGGCCTGCTCGCGGAGGGCCTCGGGCGTGTGCCCGGAGACGGGCCAGGGCACGGCGGGCAGTTCGGTGGTGACGGCAGGGGCGGCGGGGGCGTGGGCTTCCTCGCCGTCGACCGGCTCCTCGGCGGAGGGCTGCTCGATGATGACGTGCGCATTGGTGCCGCCGAAGCCGAAGGAGGAGACCGCGGCGCGGCGCGGACGGCCCGTCTCGGGCCACTTGCGCTCCTCGGTGAGCAGCTCCACGGCCCCCGACTCCCAGTCCACGTGCGGGGAGGGCTCCTCCAGGTGGACGGTGCGCGGCAGCAGGCCGTGGTCCATGGCCTGGATCATCTTGATGACGCCGCCGACGCCGGCGGCGGCTTGGGCGTGTCCGATGTTGGACTTGAGGGAGCCGAGGTAGAGGGGGCGGTCGTCGGGGCGGTCCTGGCCGTAGGTGGCGAGGAGCGCCTGGGCTTCGATGGGGTCGCCGAGGGTGGTGCCGGTGCCGTGGGCTTCGACGGCGTCGACGTCGGAGGGCTGGAGTCCGGCGCTGGCCAGGGCCTGGCGGATGACGCGTTCCTGTGCCGGGCCGTTGGGTGCGGTCAGGCCGTTGGAGGCGCCGTCCTGGTTGACGGCCGAGCCGCGCAGGACCGCGAGGACGTGGTGGCCGTTGCGGCGTGCGTCGGACAGGCGCTCGACGAGCAGCAGGCCCACGCCTTCGGCCCAGCCGGTGCCGTCCGCGTCCGCCGAGAACGACTTGCAGCGGCCGTCCTTGGCCAGCCCGCGCAGCCGGGAGAACTCGATGAACGCCACCGGCGTCGACATCACCGTCGCCCCGCCCGCCAGCGCCAGGTCGCACTCCCCGCGCCGCAGCGCATTCGCCGCCAGGTGCAGGGTGACCAGGGACGAGGAGCAGGCGGTGTCCACGGTCACCGCCGGGCCCTCCAGCCCGTAGGTGTAGGCGAGCCGGCCGGAGGCGATGGACCCGGCGCTGCCGCTGAACAGGTAGCCCTCGAAGCCCTCCGGCGGCAGGTTCGGCCGGGAACCGTAGTCGTTGTACATCACCCCCGTGAACACACCCGTGCGGCTGCCCCGCAGCCCCTCCGGGTCGATGCCGGCCCGCTCGAACGTCTCCCACGCCGTCTCCAGCAGCAACCGCTGCTGCGGATCGGCGGCCAGCGCCTCGCGCGGCGACATGCCGAAGAAGGCGGGGTCGAACAGGTCGGCGTCGTGCAGGAAACCGCCCTCACGGGAGTACGACTTGCCGACCTGGTCGGGGTCCGGGTCGTGCAGGGCGTCCACGTCCCAGCCACGGTTCTCCGGGAACTCGGTCACGGCGTCCACGCCGCCCGCGACCAGACGCCACAGGTCCTCGGGCGAGGCGACCCCGCCCGGGTAGCGGCAGGCCATGCCGACGATCGCGATCGGCTCCTGGTCCTTGCCCTCCACTTCGCGCAGACGCTTGCGGGCGTCCCGGGCGTCGGCGATGGCCCGCTTGAGGTACTCGCGGAGTTTTACCTCGTCAGCCACGTGTGTTCAGCTCCTGGTCGTCAGTCTGGTCGTCAGTGGGCGGCAGTAGGGGGAGTAGGGGGCGGTGGGTCACTCGAGGCCGTCGAAGAGCGCGAAGAGCTCCTCGTCGCTGGCCTCGTCGAGGTCGGCGTCGGCGTCCGGCTCCTCCTCGGCCGCGGCCACGCCGCCCGCCGCCTCGGCGGCCGCCAGCAGCTCCCGCAGCCGTACGGTGATGCGCTCGCGCTCGTCACCGCCGGTCGCGGCCGCCGTCTCGATCGCCGCGCGCAGCCCGTCGAGACCGTCGAGCACCGGATCGGCGGCGGACACCGGCCGGATGTCGAGGCGACCTTCGAGGTGCGCGGCCAGCGCGGCCGGGCTGGGGTGGTCGAAGACCAGCGTCGTGGGCAGCCGCAGCCCGGTGGCCTTGTTCAGCAGGTTGCGCAGCTCGACCGCAGTCAGCGAGTCGAAGCCCAGCTCCTGGAAGGGCCGTTCGGCACTGATGCCGGACGGGTCGGCGTGCCCGAGCACCTGGGCCACCTGGGCCCGGACGAGGTCGGTCAGCGCCCGGCCGCGCTCGGCCGGCGACAGGGCGGCCAGCCGCTCGGTGAGCGAACCGCCGTCCTGCGCCGCCGGGCCGGCTGCCGCGGTCCCCCGCTTGGCAGGCGTACGGACCAGGCCGCGCAGCATCGGCAGCGGCTCCCCGCGGCGCAGGGCGGCCGTGTCCAGACGGGTCACCGCGAGGACCGCCTCCTTGGTGGCCGGAGCGGCGTCGAACAGCTCCATGGCCTCCTTCGTCTGCAGCGGCAGCAGGCCGACACGGGCCAGGCGGCGCAGATCCGCCTCGCCCAGGTGCCCGGCGATCGACCCGGTGTCCGCCCACAGGCCCCAGGCCAGGGACACCGCGGGCAGCCCCTGGGCCCGGCGGTGGGCGGCCAGGGCGTCGAGGAACGCGTTGCCGGCCGCGTAGTTGGACTGCCCGGCCGTGCCGAGCAGACCGGCGACGGAGGAGTACAGCACGAAGGCGTTCAGCGGCAGGTGCGCGGTGAGCTCGTGCAGGTTCCAGGCCGCGTCGATCTTGGGCCGCAGGACGGTGGTCAGCTGCTCGGGCGTCATCTGTGCGAGCACGCCGTCGTCCAGGACACCGGCGGTGTGCACGACTGCCGTCAGCGGGTGCGCATCGTCGATGCGCTCGACGACGCCGGCGAGCGCGGCGCGGTCGGTCACGTCGACGGCCTCGACGGTCACGTGCGCGCCCAGCTCGGTGAGCTCGGCGCTCAGCTCCGCCGCGCCGGGTGCGTCGATGCCGCGGCGGCTGAGCAGCAGCAGACGGCGGGCGCCGTGCTGCGTGACCAGGTGCCGGGCCAGGATCCCGCCGAGGGCGCCCGTGGCGCCGGTGACCAGCACCGTGCCGGTGTCCCAGGCGGGGGCCACGTCCGCGGAGCGCTCGGCGCGGGCCAGGCGGGGGACGAGGACGGTGCCGTTGCGTACGGCGGCCTGGGGCTCGCCGGTGGCGACGGCGGCGGCCAACTGGTCGGCGGTTGCCGCCTCGTCGAGGTCGACCAGGGCTATGCGGCCGGGGTTCTCGTTCTGCGCGGAGCGCAGGAGGCCCCAGATGCCGGCGTGGGCGAGGTCGGTGACGTCCTCGGTGCCGGCGGCGACGGCGTGCGTCGTGACGACGACGAGGTGGGAGTCCGCGAAGCGGTCGTCCTTGAGCCAGTCCTGGACGAGTTCCATGGCGCTGTGCAGGGCGGTGTGGGCAGCGGTGACGGTGTCGCCGTCGGTGGCCGCGGGTGCTTGTACGACCACGGTGGTCGGGGCCTTTGCCCCGGCATCGAACGCCGTGCGGAGGGCGGCGAGGTCGTCGTACGACGGGGTCTCGTCGCCGGGTGCGGCCCGGTGGGTGGGTTGTGCCCACCCGTCCCGCCCAGCGGGACGATTGCCCACAACCAGGGCCGTCCAAGTCACCTTGAACAGGCCGTCCGGCGACGTGGTCGACGCCAGTGCCTCCTTCGAGAGGGGGCGCAGGGTGAGGGAGTCGATCGTGGCCACCGGGGTGTTCGTGGTGTCGGTCACCGTGAGGGTGGCCAGGAGGGTGGTGGGGTCGGGCCGGTCGAGGGCGAGGCGGACACGCAGCACCGTGGCGCCCGTGGCGTGGACCGTGGCGCCCGCCCACGAGAAGGGCAGCCACGAGGGGCCGTCCTCGTCCGTCACGCCCGGCAGGAGCGGGTGCAGCGCGGCGTCGAGCAGGGCGGGGTGCAGGGCGAACGACGCGGCGTCGGTGCGCAGGTCGTCGGCCAGGGCGACCTCGGCGAACAGTTCGCTCCCGCCCCGCCACAGGCGGCGCAGGCCGCGGAACGTCGGCCCGTACCCGTAGCCGCCCTCCGCGAGCCGCTCGTACGCGCCCTCCAGCGGGACCTCCGTCGCGCCGGCGGGCGGCCACGCCGCCAACCCCTGCCCGGCGGCGCGGCCGGGGGCGAGGGTGCCGGTGGCGTGCAGGACCCACGGCCGTTCGTCGTCGCTGTCCTCGGGCCGGGAGTGGACGGTGACGGTGCGCCGTCCGTTGTCCTCGGCGGCGCCGACAGCCAGCTGGAGCCGGACGGCGCCGCGTTCGGGCAGGACGAGCGGTGCGGCGAGGGTGAGTTCCTCGACGGAGTCGCAGCCGGCCTGTTCGCCGGCGCGCAGGGCCATCTCCAGCAGGCCGGTGCCCGGCAGCAGCACCGCGCCGAGGACGGCGTGGTCGGCGAGCCAGGGGTGGGTGCGGCGGGAGACGCGCCCGGTGAAGAGGTACTCGTCGCGCTCGGCGAGCTGGACCGCCGCCCCCAGCAGCGGGTGCCCGGCCGCGCCCAGGCCGAGGCCCTCGGCGCCGGCGCCGGCCGTGGCGGGGGCGTCGAGCCAGTACCGGCTGTGCCGGAAGGCGTACGTGGGCAGGGGCACCCGGCGGGCGCCGGGGAAGACGGCGTCCCAGTCGGTGCGGGCGCCGCGCGCGGCCAGCCGGGCGAAGGCCGCCTCGGCCGTACGGTCCTCCGGCCGGCCCCGGCGCAGGGCGGGGGCGAGCGAGCCGGCCTCGCCGGTCAGGCTCTCCTCGACGAGGGCGGTGAGCACGCCGTCGGGGCCGAGTTCGAGCCAGTCGGTGACGCCCTGCTCCTCCAGGTACCGCACGCCGTCGCGGAAGCGGACGGCGCCGCGGATGTGGCGCGCCCAGTAGTCGGGCGAGGTGAGGTCCTCGGTGGTGGCGAGGGTGCCGGTGACGTTGGAGACGACGGGGATGCGCGGGGCGTGGAAGGTGAGGCCGGCGGCGACGGCCCGGAATTCGTCCAGGACGTCGTCCATGTGCGGGGAGTGGAAGGCGTGGCTGACCGGGAGCCGCTTGGTCTTGGCGCCGCGCTCGCGCCACAGGGCGACGAGGGCGTCGACGGCGTCCTCGTCGCCGGAGACGACGACGGAACGGGGGCCGTTGACGCCGGCGACGGCGACGCGCTCGTCGTCGGCGTAGGCCGCGAGCGTGGCGACGACGTCGTCCTCGCTCGCCTGGATCGCGGCCATGGCGCCGCCGTCGCGCGCCGCCTGCATCAGCCGGCCGCGCTCGGCGACCAGGTGGCAGGCATCGGGCAGGTCCAGGACGCCGGCCAGGTGGGCGGCGGTGACCTCGCCGATCGAGTGCCCCAGCAGGTAGTCGGGGACCAGCCCGCGGTGCTCGGCGAGCCGGAACAGCGCGGTCTCCACGGCGAACAGGGCCGCCTGCGTGAACTGCGTCATGTCCAGCAGCGCCGCGTCCGGCGAGCCCTCGGCCGCGAAGAGCACGCTCTTCAGCGGGCGCGGCAGCTCACTGTCCAGGTGGGTGCACACCGCGTCGAGGGCGGCGGCGAAGACCGGCGAGGCCGCGTACAGCTCACGGCCCATGCCCAGCCGCTGCGAGCCCTGACCGGTGAGCAGGAACGCCGTCTTCCCGCGCCCCGACCCGGTGGCGCGCACCACGGCCGGCGAGGACTCGCCGCGCGCCAGGGCCTCCAGCCCGGCCAGCAGTTCGGCGCGGTCGGCGCCGACGACGGCCGCCCGGTGCTCGTGCAGCGCCCGGGTGGTGGCCAGCGCGTGGCCGATGTCGGCCGGGTGGACCTCCGGGTGGGCGGTGACGTGGGCGTGCAGGCGCTCGGCCTGGGCCCGCAGCGCCTCCTCGCCGCGGCCGGACAGCAGCCACGGCAGGACGCCGCCGGCCGCGGGACGCTCGCCGGCGGGTTCCTCGACGGGGGGCTGCTCGATGATGACGTGGGCATTGGTGCCGCTGATGCCGAAGGACGACACCGCCGCGCGGCGCGGGCGGCCCGCGTCGGGCCACGCCCGCTCCTCGGTGAGCAGCTCGATGGCGCCCGCCTCCCAGTCGACGTGCGGGGAGCGCTCGTCGGCGTGCAGGGTGCGCGGCAGGACGCCGTGGTCCATGGCCTGGATCATCTTGATGATGCCGCCGACGCCGGCGGCGGCCTGGGCGTGTCCGATGTTGGACTTGAGGGATCCGAGGTAGAGGGGGCGGTCGTCGGGCCGGTCCTGGCCGTAGGTGGCGAGGAGCGCCTGCGCCTCGATGGGGTCGCCCAGGGTCGTACCGGTGCCGTGTGCCTCCACCGCGTCGACGTCGGAGGGCTGGAGTCCGGCGCTCGCCAGGGCCTGGCGGATGACGCGTTCCTGTGCCGGGCCGTTGGGTGCGGTCAGGCCGTTGGACGCGCCGTCCTGGTTGACCGCTGAGCCGCGCAGCACCGCCAGGACGTGGTGGCCGTTGCGGCGTGCGTCGGACAGGCGCTCGACGAGCAGCAGGCCCACACCCTCCGCCCAGCCCGTGCCGTCCGCGTCCGCCGAGAACGACTTGCAGCGCCCGTCGGGCGACAGCCCGCGCTGCCGGCTGAACTCGATGAACACGTGCGGACCGGCCATCACCGTCACACCGCCCGCCAGCGCCAGGTCGCACTCGCCCGACCGCAGCGCGTTCGCCGCCAGGTGCAGGGCCACGAGGGAGGACGAGCAGGCCGTGTCCACGGTCACCGCCGGGCCCTCCAGCCCGTACGTGTACGACAGCCGGCCCGAGACGACGCTGGAGAGGTTGCCCGCGAGCAGGAAGCCCTCGAACTCCTCGGGTGTGCCCGCCAGTCGGGAGGCGTAGTCGTCGTACATGGCGCCGGTGAACACGCCGGTGCGGGAACCCCGCACGGTGGCCGGGTCGATGCCCGCGCTCTCGAACGTCTCCCACGCCGTCTCCAGCAGCAGCCGGTGCTGCGGATCGGTCGCGGTCGCCTCGCGCGGCGAGATCCCGAAGAACTCCCGGTCGAACAGGTCGGCGTCGTGCAGGAAACCGCCGTGCCGGACGTACGAGCTGCCGGTCCGCTCCGGGTCCGGGTCGTACAGCGCGTCCAGGTCCCAGCCGCGGTTGACGGGAAACTCGCTGATCGCGTCCACGCCGCCTGCGACCAGACGCCACAGGTCGTCGGGGGAGGCCACGCCGCCGGGGTAGCGGCAGGCCATGCCGACGATGGCGATGGGCTCGTCGCTGGTCGCCCGTACGGCCGGTGCGGCGCTCTTGGGACCGCTGTCCGCCACCTTGGAAAGCAGGTACGCGGCCAGGGCGGCGGGGGAGGGGTGGTCGAAGACGACGGTGGTCGGCAGGCGCAGGCCGGTGGCCGCGTTCAGACGGTTGCGCAGCTCGACACCGGAGAGGGAATCGAAGCCGAGCTCCTTGAAGGCCCGCTCCGGGTCGATGCCCGAGGGCGTGGCGTGACCCAGGACGCCCGCCACGACACCGCGCACCAGATCGGTGACGGCCGCCGCGCGCTCGTCCTGGGGCAGCGCCGCCATCGACTGCGCCCAGCCGCCGGCGGGCGCGGCCGCCGCCTGCGCGGTACGGCGGACGGGCCGCGCCCGCACCAGGCCGCGCAGCAGCGCGGGCGGGGCGTCGGCGAATGCGGCGAGGTTCAGCGAAGCCGGTACGTACAGGGCCTCGCCGCCGGACAGGGCGGCGTCGAACAGGGCCAGGCCCTGCGCCGGAGTCAGCGGCGCCACACCGGCACGTGTCCAGCGCGCGAGGTCGGCGGCGCCGAGGGTGCCGCCCATGCCGTGCGTGGCATCCCACAGGCCCCAGGCCAGGGACGTGCCGGCCAGACCGTTCGCCCGGCGGTGGGCGGCGAGGGCGTCCAGGTACGTGTTGGCGGCGGCGTAGTTGGCCTGGCCGGCCGTGCCGGTGATGCCGGAGACGGAGGAGAACAGCACGAAGGCGGCGAGGTCCAGCTCGCGGGTGAGCTCGTGCAGATGCCGGGCGGCGTCCACCTTCGGCCGCAGCACGGTGTCCAACTGCTCCTCGGTCAGCGCCTCGACGGTGGCGTCGTCCAGCACACCGGCGGTGTGCACGACCGCGGTGAGCGGATGCGCGTCGTCGACGCGGGCGAGGAGGGCCTCGACGTCACTGCGGTCGGCGGCGTCGGCCGCGACGACGGTGACGTGCGCGCCGAGGGCTTCGAGCGCGGCGACGAGCTCGGCGGCGCCGGGGGCGTCGACGCCCCGCCGACTGGAGAGCAACAGATGCCGGATGCCGTACGCGGTGACGAGGTGCCGCGCGAAGAGCGCCCCGAGCCCACCGGTACCGCCGGTGACGAGGACGGTGCCGTCGGTGCCGAGGACGGCGGGGCCGCCGGTGGCGGGGCTTTCGTCGCCGTCTGCGGCCCGATGGCCCGGTTGTGCCCACCCTCCCCCAGCTACCGCTGGGAGGGGCCCCCACCGCCCAGCGGGACGATTGCCCACAACCGGTGCGGTTGCGCTGCCCGCAGCCGGCGCGTCCGCGCCGCCGGGGGCCGGGGCGGAGCCCCCCCGCGGCGGAGCCGCCAAGTGATTCTGTCGGGAAGGGGCGGGGTGGGGGAGATCTCCCGCCCGCGCCAGCCGCGGCACCCGCAGCCCCCCGTCCCGCACCGCCAGTTGCGGCTCGTCCGTGGCGAGGGCGGATGCCAGGAGCTCGCGGTCCGGGAGGGTGGGCGCGTCCACCAGGACGAAGCGCCCGGGGTGCTCCGACTGGGCCGCGCGTACCAGGCCCCAGACCGGGGCCGAGGCCAGGCCGGCCACGTCCTCGTCCGGGTCCGTCGCCACCGCGTCCCGCGTGACGAACACCAGCCGGGAGCCGTCCAGGCGCTCGTCGGCAAGGAATGCCTGGACCAGGCGCAGCGCGCGCCGCGCCGCGGAACGGGCGTCCTGCTCGGCGACCGGGGTCGCGACGACGACCTGCGGTGCCGGGCCGTCGAACGCCGGGAGTTCGTCGCCCTGCGCCTTGGCCCAGGTGACGGCGGCGCCGTCGGGGGTGGGCACCGGCTGCCAGGTCACGGTGTAGAGGGAGTCGGTCTGCGACGTGGTGCCGAGGCGGGCCTTGTCCACCGGGCGCAGGGTGAGCGCACCCACCGAGGCGACCGGCGCGCCCGCCGTATCGGTCAGGTCGAGGGAGACCGTGTCGGTGCCCGTCGGCGCGATGCGTACCCGCAGGGCCGTGGCCCCGGTCGCGTGCAGCGCGACGTCGCTCCAGGCGAAGGGGAGCCGGATCTGTTCCGGTGCCGAGGGGTCGGCGGTGGCCAGGACCAGCGGGTGCAGGACGGCGTCGAAGAGGGCGGGGTGGAGGGCGTAGGAGCCCGCGGCCTCCGCCGCCTCCACCGGCAGGGCCACCTCCGCGTACGTCTCCTCGCCCGCGCGCCACACGGCCTGCAGGCCCTGGAAGGCGGGCCCGTAGCCGTAGCCGAGGGCGGCGAGTCGGGCGTAGACGTCGGTGAGGGGTTCGGCGACGGCGCCGGCGGGGGGCCAGGCGGTGGTGTCGGCAACGGCGGGGGCGGGGGAGACCGTCGCCGCGAGGGTGCCGGCGGCGTGCAGGGTCCAGGGCGCGTCGGGGCCGTCGGGCCGGGCGTGGACGGTGAAGGGGCGGCTGCCGCCCGCGTCGGGGGCGGTGACGGCGACCTGGACGCGGACGGCACCGCGTTCGGGCAGGGGGAGCGGGGCGCGCAGGGTGAGTTCCTCGATGCGGCCGGCGCCGGCGCGGTCGGCGGCGGCGACGGCGAGTTCGAGGAAGGCGGTGGCGGGGACCAGGACGGTGCCGTCGATGGCGTGGTCGGCGAGCCAGGGGTGGGTGGCGAGGGCGAGGCGGCTGGTGAGGAGGAGTTCGTCGCGGTCGGCGAGGTCGACGGCGGTGGCGAGGAGGGGGTGTCCGGCGACGTCGAGGCCGAGGCTGCGGGCGTCGCCGGCGGGTCGGGCGGTGAGCCAGTAGTGCTCGCGCTGGAAGGCGTACGTGGGCAGGTCGACCGGCGTGGCGCCGGGGAAGAAGGTGGCGGTGTCCAGCGGTGTGCCGGCGACGTGGGCGGTGGCGACGGCGCCCGCGAACTGTTCGGTCTCGGGTCGTCCGGTGCGCAGCAGGGCGACGGCGGTGGCGCCGTCGTCGTCGCCGAGGGTGGCGCGTGCCATGGCGGTGAGCACCGGATCGGGGCCGACCTCGACGAACACGGTGGTGCCGGCGTCGCGCAGGGCCCGTACGGCGTCGGCGAAGCGGACGGCTTCGCGGATCTGGCCGGTCCAGTAGTCGGGGGAGGTGAGCTGCTCGGGGTCCGCGAGTGCTCCGGTGACGGTGGAGACGAGCGGGATGCGCGGGGCGTGGAAGGTGAGGCCGGCGGCGACGGCCCGGAACTCCTCCAGGACGTCGTCCATGTGCGGCGAGTGGAAGGCGTGGCTGACCGACAGCCGCTTGGTCTTGGCGCCCCGCTCGCGCCACGCTGCCGCGACGGCGTCGCAGGCGTCCTCGTCGCCGGAGATCACCACAGCGTCGGGGCCGTTGACGGCGGCCAGGGAGACCGCGCCCTCGTGCCCGGCGAGCGAGGCCGCGACGTCGGCCTCGGCAGCCTGGATGGCGATCATTGCGCCGCCGGCGCGTGCGGACTGCATGAGGCGGCCGCGGGCGGCGACGAGCGTGGCGGCGTCGGCCAGGGACAGGACGCCGGCGACGTGGGCGGCGGCGAGTTCGCCGATGGAGTGGCCGGCGACGAGGTCGGGGGTCAGTCCGTGGTGTTCGAGGAGCCGGTGGAGGGCGACTTCGAGGGCGAAGAGCGCGGGCTGGGTGTACCGGGTCTCGTCGAGGCCCTCGCCGGTCTCGATCACCTCGCGCAGGGGCCGTTCCAGCAGGGGGTCGAGGGCGGCGGCGACGGCATCGAAGGCGGCGGCGAAGGCGGGGTGGGCGGCGTACAGTTCGCGGCCCATGCCGATGCGCTGGGCGCCCTGGCCAGTGAAGAGGAACGCGGTGCGGCCGGCGCGGGCGGCGCTGCCGGTGACGAGGTTCGGTGCGCTGCCCCCGGCCGCGAGGGCGTCGAGGCCGGCGAGGAACTCCTCGGTCGTGCGGCCGGTGACGGCGGCCCGCTGGTCGAGGAGGGTGCGGCCGGTGGCCAGGGTGAGCCCGGCGTCGGCGGGGTGGATGCCGCGATCGGCGACGTGGTCGCGCAGCCGTGCGGCCTGCTCGCGCAGGGCGGCGTCGTCGCGGGCGGAGAGCACCCAGGGGGCGGGTGCGGGCAGGTCGCCGGCGGTACGGGGGGTGGGCGCGGGGTCGCCCTGTTCGAGGACGACGTGGGCGTTGGTGCCGCTGATGCCGAAGGAGGAGACGGCGGCGCGGCGCGGCCGGTCGACGGTCGGCCAGGCGCGTTCGGTGGTGAGGAGTTGCAGTGCGCCGGCGGTCCAGTCGACGTGGCTGGTGGGGGTGTCGGCGTGCAGGGTGCGCGGCAGGATGCCGTGCTCCATGGCCTGGATCATTTTGATGACGCCGCCGACGCCGGCGGCGGCCTGCGTGTGGCCGATGTTGGACTTGAGGGAGCCGAGGTGGACGGGCTCGTCGCGGTCGCGGCCGTAGGTGGCCTGGAGCGCCTCGGCCTCGATGGGGTCGCCGAGGCGGGTTCCGGTGCCGTGGGCCTCGACGGCGTCGACGTCGGCCGGCTGGAGGCCGGCGTCGGCGAGGGCGGCGCGGATGACACGCTGCTGGGAGGGGCCGTTGGGGGCGGTGAGGCCGTTGGAGGCGCCGTCCTGGTTGACGGCGGAGCCCCGGATGACGGCGAGGACGCGGTGGCCGTTGCGGCGGGCGTCGGAGAGGCGTTCGACGAGGAGCAGGCCGACGCCTTCGGCCCAGGAGGTGCCGTCGGCGTCCTCGGCGAAGGACTTGGAGCGGCCGTCGGGGGCGAGGCCCCGCTGCCGGGAGAACTCCACGAACATGCCGGGCGAGGACATCACCGTCGCGCCGCCCGCGAGGGCCAGCGTGGTCTCGCCGGAGCGCAGCGAGCGTACGGCCAGGTGCAGCGCCACCAGTGACGAGGAGCAGGCGGTGTCGACGGTGACGGCGGGGCCGACGAGGCCGAGCTGGTAGGCGATGCGGCCGGACATGACGCTGGGCGTGGTGCCGGTGAGCAGGTGGCCTTCGACGCTCTCGGGTGCGTCGTGCATGCGCGGCCCGTAGTCGAGGGGGGTGGCGCCGACGAAGACGCCGGTGCGGGTGCCCTTGAGGCGGGCGGCGTCGATGCCGGCGCGCTCGACGGCCTCCCAGGCGGTCTCCAGCAGGAGGCGCTGCTGGGGGTCCATGGCGAGGGCTTCGCGGGGGGAGATGCCGAAGAAGGCGGCGTCGAAGCGTGCGGCGTCGTGCAGGAAGCCGCCTTCGCGCACGGTGGACTTGCCGGTGCGGGTGGGGTCGGGGTCGTACAGCTCCTCGTCCCAGCCGCGGTCGGTGGGGAAGCCGCCGACGGCGTCGACGCCGCCTGCGACCAGGCGCCACAGGTCCTCGGGGGAGGCGACGCCGCCGGGGTAGCGGCAGGCCATGCCGATGACGGCGATGGGCTCGTCGTGGTCGCCGGCGGCCTGCGCGATGTCGTCAAAACCGTCGGCGAGGCCGGTGAGTTCGGCCTCCAGGTAGGCGGCGAGGGCGGCCGGGGTGGGGTGGTCGAAGAGCAGGCCGCTGGGCAGGCGCAGGCCGGTGGCCTCGGCGAGGTTGCCGCGCAGCTCGACGGACATCAGGGAGTCGAAGCCGAGCTCCTTGAAGGGCGCACCGGTCTCGACGGCCTGCCCGGGCCCGTACTCCAGGACGGCGGCGACGTGCGCGCCGACCAGGTCGGCGACGGCACGGGCGCGCTCGGCGGGGGGCAAGGCGGCGAGGCGGGTGCCGAGTTCCCCGCGAGGAGCGGCCGGCGCGGCGGTGCGGGCGGGCAGGGCGGCGGTGCGGCCGGCGGCGCCGTCGATCCAGTGCCGTTCGCGCTGGAAGGCGTACGTGGGCAGGGGCACCCGGCCGGTGGGGGTGCCGGCGAAGGCGGTGGCGAGGTCGACGGCGGCGCCGCGCACGAAGAGGGTGGCCAGGGCGGTGAGCAGGGTCCGGGTCTCGCCGCGGCCGGTGCGCAGGGCGGGTACGGCGGCACCGGCGCCGGCGTCGCGCAGGGAGCCGGTGACCATGGCGGAGCACACGCCGTCGGGGCCGAGTTCGAGGAAGGTGGTGACGCCGGCGTCCTCCAGGGCGCGGGTGGCGTCGGCGAAGCGCACGGGCCGGGCGACGTGGTCGACCCAGTAGCCGGGGGTGGCCCACTGGTCGTCGGTGACGACCTCGCCGGTCACGGTGGAGACGGCGGCGATGCGGGGGGTGCGGAAGTCCAGGCCTGCGACGACCGCGCGGAACTCCTCCAGCATGGGGCGCATGAGGGGTGAGTGGAAGGCGTGGCTGACGGTCAGGCGCTTGGTCCTGCGGCCCTGCTCCTTCAGCCGGGCGGCGATCTCCTCGGCGGCGGCCTCGGTGCCGGCGACGACGACGGACCGCGGGCCGTTGACGGCGGCGACGGCCACCTCGTCCTCGCGGCCGGCGAGCAGCGGCAGCACCTCGTCCTCGGCGGCCTCGACGGCGATCATCGCGCCGCCTGCCGGCAGGGCCTGCATCAGCCGGCCGCGGGCGGTGACGAGCGTGGCGGCGTCGGCCAGGGACAGCACGCCGGCGACGTGGGCGGCGGCGATCTCGCCGATGGAGTGGCCGGCCACGTAGTCCGGGCGCACGCCCCAGGACTCGACGAGGCGGAAGAGGGCGACCTCGACGGCGAAGAGGGCGGGCTGGGTCCAGGCGGTGTCGTCCAGGCCCTCGCCGTCGGCGATCACCTCGCGCAGCGGCCGGGGCAGGTGGGCGTCGAGGGCGGCGCAGGCCTCGTCGTAGGCGGCGGCGAAGACGGGGAAGGCGGCGTGCAGCTCCTCGCCCATGCCGGCGCGCTGGGCGCCCTGTCCGGTGAAGACCACGCCCAGCAGGCCGGGCTGGACGGTGCCGGTGACCACGTCCGGGGCGGGGGTGCCGGCGGCGAGCGCGCCGAGGCCGGCGAGCAGCGCGGCCCGGTCCTCGCCGAGCACCACGGCGCGGTGGTCGAAGACGGTGCGGGTGGTCAGGAGCGCGTGCCCGATGCCGGCGGGGGAGGCGCAGGCGTCGGCGGCGACGTGGGCCTGCAGCTTGCCGGCCTGGGCGGCGAGCGCGTCGCGGGTGCGGGCGGAGACCGCCCACGGGGTCACGGCCGGTCCGGGGCCGGCCTCGGGGCGGGGCGCGGGGGCGGGGGCGGAGGTGAGGACGACGTGGGCGTTGGTGCCGCCCATGCCGAAGGAGGAGACGCCGGCGATGCGCTCGGCGTCGCCGCCCGGCCAGTCGGTGAGCTCGCGCTGGACGGCGAGGCCGAGTTCGGCGAGCGGGATGCGGGGGTTGGGGGTGGCGAAGTTGAGGCTGGGCGGCAGCTGGCCGTGGTCGAGGGCGAGGAGCGTCTTGAGCAGGCCGACGATGCCGGCGGCGCCTTCGAGGTGGCCGACGTTGGTCTTGGCGGAGCCGACGAGCAGCGGGGTGCCGCAGGTGCGGCCGGTGCCGGCGACGGCGCCGAGGGCGGCGGCCTCGATGGGGTCGCCGACGGGGGTGCCGGTGCCGTGGAGCTCGATGTACTGCACGCGGGCCGGTTCGATGCCGGCCTTCTGGTAGGCCTCGCGCAGCACCTGTTCCTGCGCGCTCTGGCTGGGCACGGTCAGGCCGGGGGTGGTGCCGTCGTTGTTGACGGCGCTGCCGCGGATGACGCCGTAGACGTGGTCGCCGTCGGCGAGGGCGGCGGCGAGCGGCTTGAGGACGACGACGCCGCCGCCCTCGCCGCGGACGAAGCCGTTGGCGCGGGCGTCGAAGGTGTAGGCGGTGCCGTCGGGGGAGAGCCCGCCGAAGCGCTCCTCGGTGACGGCGGACTCGGCGAGGATGTTGAGGTTGACGCCGGCGGCGATGGCCATGGCCGATTCGCCGCTGCGCAGCGACTCGCAGGCCAGGTGGACGGCGACGAGCGAGGAGGACTGGGCGGCGTCGACGGTCAGGCTCGGCCCGCGCAGGCCCAGGTGGTACGAGACGCGGTTGGCGATGACGCCGCGGTTGACGCCGGTCATCGTGTGCTGGGTGAGGGCCGCCTCGCCGTGCTGGTGCAGCAGGGAGGCGTAGTCGTCGCGCAGCGTGCCGACGAAGACGGCGGTGCGGCTGCCTTCCAGTTCGCCGGGGACGATGCCGGCGTCCTCCAGGGCCTCCCAGGCGAGTTCGAGGACGAGCCGCTGCTGCGGGTCCATGGTGGCGGCCTCGCGGGGCGAGATGCCGAAGAAGGCGGCGTCGAAGGCGTCGACGCGGTCGAGGAAGCCGCCGCGCCGCACGCCGCCCGCCGGCCGCCCGGTGGCGTCTTGTCCATCCTGCCCGGCCTGCCCGTCGAGGACGGAGACCCAGCGGTCCTCGGGTACGTCGGTGATGGCGCTGGAGGCGCTGCGCAGCAGCTCCCAGAAGGCGGCCGCATCCGGCGCCTGGGGGAGCCGGCAGGACAGGCCGACCACCGCGACGGCTTCGGGATCGTGCTTCTTCGTCATCGCGCTCGACAGCCCTTTCTCGGCAGAATTCCGCAACCGCACAAAGGCGTTTAGGGAAACGTGGAAAGCGCAACGATCGTAGGTGCGGGGTCTCCAGCGGAACTTCTGCGTGCGGTCACGGCACGGTAATCGCCTTGATGGCAAGGGGCGGTGGGTCCGCCGTGACCCGGCGGTGAGCGTTTGGCGGAATGCGTCCCGTTATTGTCCGACTGCGATTTCCCGCACCGGTTGCGGAACTCGTCCCTACCCGAAAGAAGTTGGGAGCAGTCTCGCCATGACGCAGCTCACGAATGATGTCGAAAAGCACACCGCGCTGTATGTGGAGGCGTTCAACGCGGGTGACGCCGACGCGGTCAACGCCTTCTACACCGAGGACGCCGTCGCGGTGTGGGAGCCCGGTCAGCCGCTGACCGGCCAGGCCCGCATCGACTCCGTCAAGGAGTTCCTCGCCCACCGCCCGAAGATGACGGCCGTGCCGCGGCAGTCCTTCGTGACCGGCGACACCGCGCTGCTCATCGTCGACTGGCAGATCGACACCGTGGACGAGGACGGCAACCCCGAGCACCTGGAGGGCGTGGGCGTGGACGTGCTGCGCAAGGGTGCCGACGGCCACTGGCGCTACGCGGTCGACGACCCGTACGGCCAGGCCGAGTAAGGGCGGCAGGGCGCGAGCGGCGCGCGGCCGCGCCGGCCGCGAGCCGGCCCGCCGCGGCCCCGTCGTCCGTCCCGCCCGCGGCGCCGGCGTCCGTCCCGGCCCCGTGACCCCGTGTCCCCGTCCGTCCTCAAGAGCTCGTCCCGTCCGGCATCGCCCACCGCGGTCCCGGGCCTTCGCCTAGGGGGAAGCACCTCGTGAACACTGAACGCCTCGCCGCCCGCCGGCCGTCCCGCCGTACGGTCCTCAAGGCCGGTGGCGCCGCCGCGCTCGCGGCCTCCGCCGCCACGACCCTGGCCGGGCCGGCCCACGCCGCGGAGGACGGCACCGACAGCGTCCCCCTGGACTTCATCGTCGTCGGGGCGGGCTTCGCGGGCGTCACGGCGGCCCGTGAGCTGCGGGCCCGGGGCTACCGGGTGACGATCCTGGAGGCGCGCGGCCGCATCGGCGGCCGTACCTGGACGGACACCTTCGCCGGCCAGCAGGTGGAGATCGGCGGCACGTGGGTGGAGGCCACGCAGCCCAACATCGGCCGGGAGCTGCAGCGCTACAAGCTGGAGCTGGAGACCGACGAGCCGCTGGACCGGATGATGCTGCCGACGCCGGCCGGCCCCAAGGCGTTCACGCCGGACGACGGCAACGCCCGCATGGGCGCGGTGATGTCGAAGCTGTTCGACGGCTCGCGGCAGTACTTCGAGAAGCCGTTCCAGCCGCTGGCCCGCCCGGACCTGCTGCAGAAGCTCGACAAGCTCTCGCTGCGCGACCGCTTCACGGAGCTGAAGCTCAGCCCCGAGGAGGAGATGCTCTTCAACGGGCAGACGGCCATCTACTCGGGCGGCTCCAGCACCCAGGGTGCGCTGACGATGTTCGCCCAGTGGTGGGCGCTGTGCGGCTGGGACGTGGACGGCTGGGCGAACACCACCTGTTTCCGCTTCAAGACCGGTTCGGTGAGCCTGCTCTCGGCGATGCTGGCGGAGGCCAAGCCGACGCTGATGCTCAACACGCCGGTCACGGCGATCACCGACGACGGCAAGTGGGCGCGGGTGACCACCAAGTCCGGCAAGACCTACTCGGCGCGCGGCGTGGTCGTGGCCCTGCCGGTCAACGCCTGGAACACGATCAAGTTCTCGCCCGGCCTGCCCGCGGCCCACACGGCGGCTACCACCCAGGGCATAGCCGTGAAGAACGCGGTCAAGCTGTGGATCCACGCCAAGGGCGGCCAGGGCCGGGTCTACGGCCAGGCCGCCGAGGGCGGCTCGCCCATCCCGCTGATCATCCCCAACAAGAAGACCGCCGAGGGCCAGCTCTACATCGGCTTCAGCGTCGACCCGGCCCTCGACCCGAACAACGTGACGCAGGTGCGCGACGCGGTGCGCAAGCTCGGCGTCGACCTGGACATCATCGGCATCCGGGCGCACAACTGGGGCGCCGACGAATGGGCGCGCGGCGGCTGGGCGTTCCGCAAGCCCGGGCAGCTGACCTCGCTGTACCCGGACGTGCTCAACCAGGCGACCAGCCGGATCACCTTCGCCAGCGGTGACATCGCCGAGGGCTGGAGCGGCTTCATCGACGGCGCGATCGAGTCGGGCATGCGCGCGGCCCAGCTGGCCGCCGGCGAGATGTGACGCATCCGCCGGCACACCCCCTTAAAGCCGGCACACCCCCTGAAAGCACCACCCCCAACAGAGAGGCAATGCCGTCATGACGACGTTCACCGTTCCTTTCGACCCGGAGAAGCCGGACCTCACCGACGACACCTGGACCCAGAACGAGATCTTCCTCCAGGTCTTCAACTCCGGTGACGGCGCGCTGTTCAACAGCCTGTACCGGGAGGACTCCATCTCCAACTTCTCCGGCGAGCCGCTGACCGGCGAGGCCCGGCTGAAGTTCTTCCAGGAGTTCCTGGCGAACAAGCCGAAGCTGGAGGCCAAGGTCACCCACTCGTACGTGGCGGGCGACGTGGCCCTGATCGGCGTGGAGTACGCCATCGACACCACCGGCCCCGACGGCGAGCCGCTGCGCCTGGAGGGCAACTGCACCGACGTCCTGGTGCGGGTGGAGGACGGCCGCTGGCTGATGGCCATCGACCGCCCGGTCGCCAAGAGCGGCCTGGTGGCCTGACGCGAGGGCCGGCCGGGGCCCCGCCGCCGTGTGTTCCTCACGGCGGCGGGGCCTTCGTGTGCTGCTGTATGCCCGCACCGGGGGCGAAAACAAACCGTTTATGCGGTATGGTTCGGCTTCGGGGAGCGGTGGGGACAGCGGGATACGGGGTAGGGGAGTGGGCATGGCACAGCAGTTGTCGCAGTCGTTCACCTGCGGTCTGGTTGCGGCCCTCAATGTCATAGGCGGCAAGTGGAAGCCGCTGATCATCACCGAGCTGCACCGCCACCCCCTGCGCTTCGGCGAGCTCAGGCGGGCGATCCCCGGCGTCAGCGAGAAGGTGCTCAGCCAGCAGCTGCGCGAAATGGAGCTCGACGGCGTGGTCAACCGCGAGGAGTGCCACCAGATCCTGCCCCGGGCCGTGGAGTACTCCCTGACCGAGCTGGGTATCGCTCTGCACGAGAGTCTGCAGCCGCTGGCCGCCTGGGGCGCGGACCACGAGCTGCGCGCCCTGCGCCCCTCCGGCTGAGGGCCGCACAACCGTCGCGAGACGGCCTCGAACGGGCCTCGAGAGAATCTCAAGGTTGCCCCGATAGGGCGTGGTTAGCCTGCGGGCGTGCGGTTTCGAATGCTAGGTCCCCTGGAACTCGTCGACCACGACAGGCCCTTGGCCCTCGGTGGCATCAAGCAGCGTGCCACCCTGGCCTTCCTGCTGTTGCACGCCAACCGGGTCGTGGCCACCAGCCAGCTGCTCAAGGCCCTGTGGCCGACCGACGAAGCACCCACCTCCGCCCGCAAGATCCTGCAGAACGCCGTGTGGGGTCTGCGCGGCGTGCTCACGGCCGAGGACGGCGCGCCGTCGGCCCCCGCCCTGCTCACCCAGGCCCCCGGCTACGTCCTGCGGGTCGACCCCGAGGACGTGGACCTGCACCGTTTTGTGCGCCAGGTCGAGCAGGGCCGCTCCCGCCTCGCCTCCGGCGCCCCGCAGGAGGCCGCCGTCCTGCTGCGCGAGGCCCTCACCCTCTGGCAGGGCCCGGCGCTGTCCGACCTGGTGGAGACCGGCATCGCCTGGCCCGAGCTGGCGGCGGTGGAGAAGGGCCGGCTCGACGCCATGGAGGACTACTTCGAGGCGGAGCTGGCCGGCGGCCGGCACCGGGCCGTCCTCGGCGAGCTGGAGACGATGGTCGCCACCGAGCCCCTGCGGGAACGTTCCTGCGGGCAGCTGATGCTCGCCCTGTACCGCTGCGGCCGCCAGGCCGACGCCCTGGCCGTCTACGACCGGGTGCGCTCGACCCTCGTCGAGGAACTGGGCCTCGAACCGGGCCGCTCGCTGCGCAGCCTGCAGCACGCGATCCTCACCCACGACCCCGAGCTCTCCCCGGCCTTCCCCCCGGCCCCGGCCGAGCCGTACACGGTGATCCGGGTGCCCGAGCCCGTACGCGAGGCGCCGGTGCGCCACGAGCCGGAGCCCCCCGCCGTGCGTCCCCCGCTCACCCCCGTCCCGGCCGGCGGCACCGGCGAGCGGGAGGCCACGGTGACCGAGCGCACCCAGGTCAGCGTCGCCCTCATCGCCACCGAACTGGAATGCGGCGAGGCAGGGACGCCCGGCGGCGTCTGCGAGAAGACCGACACCGCCCTGGAGTCCGTGGCCGCGGCCATCCAGGAGAAGGCCGAGTACTTCGGCGGCACCGTCGTCGCCACCATCGGCCCGGTCTCCCTCGTCGCCTTCGGCGTGCACGACGACGACCGGCACGCCGCCGACGCCGCCGAACGCGCCGTCCACGCCGGCCTGGCCGTGCGCGCCGCGCTCGGCTCCGCCGCGTACGCCGCCGTACGCCCCGCCCGCCGCCCGGCCGTCCGCGCCGCGGTGGTCACCGGCGAGGCCATCGTGCGCTACCGGCCCGACGACCCCGCCGCACCGCCCACCATGATCGGCTCGCTGCTTCACAACGGCCAGGCGCTGCTCTCCCGCGTACCGGCCGGCGAGGTCCGCGTGTGCGCCACCACCCGGCAGTGGACCGAGGGCGCCATCGTCGTCTCCTCGGCGGGCGACGCCGCCAGCGGCTGGGAGGTGCGCGGCACCCGCCGCGAGTACCCGGGCGAGCGGACGGTCCCCATCGTCGACCGCGACTGCGAGCTCGACCTGCTCGGCGGCCTCCTCGGCCGCACCCGCCACCGCGCCGTGCCGCACCTGGTGACCGTGCTCGGCGACCCCGGCATCGGCAAGACGCGCCTGGTGGCGGAGTTCGAGCGGATCGTCACCGAGCAGGCAGAGCCGCCCCTGTTCCTGGTGGGCCGCACACCGTCCTTCCCCGAGGACAACGCGCTCGCCGTGCACGGCGAGATCCTCGCCGCGGCCTGCGGCATCGTCCCCGGCGAGAGCGACGAGCGGGCCCTGGGCCGGCTCGCCGCCACCGTCGGCGGGGCCGTCGCCGACCCCGCGCAGGCGCACTCCCTGGTGGAGCTGCTGACCCCGCTGGTCACCCCCGGGGCCGGCGACTGGCGGCGCACGGGCCCCGAACGGGCCCGGCTGCTGCACGCCTGGCGGCACCTCCTGGTCGCCCTGGCCGGCCGCCGGCCCCTCGTGCTCGTCGTCGACGACCTGCACCGGGCCGAGGACGCGCTGCTGGACTGCGTCGAGGAACTGGTCGAGTCGGCCGCCGCCGTACCGCTGCTGGTCGTCGCCGCCGCCCGGCCCGAGCTGCTGCAGCGCCGCCCCGGCTGGGGCGCGGGCCGGCGGCACGCCACCACCATCGGCCTCGACCCGCTCTCGGACGCGGCCATCGACCGGCTCGTGGAGTTCCTGCTCGCCGGCGACGACAGCCTGCGCGACGCCGTCGGCGAGGAGACCGCCGCGCGCCGCAGCCACCTGCGCAAGCTGCTGGCCTCGGGGGCGCCCACCGGCACCCTGCACCACCTGTACGGGCGCCTGCGCCGCCCACTCGCCCTGGCCGCCCAACCGCCCCTGGCGGTCTAGGCCGTCAGGGGCGGATCTTCGTCACGCGCCACCACGGCGCCCTGTAGGGGCGCGGGGAACTGCGCGACAAGCCACGACGCGCCCGCAGTCGGCCCCTCGGGGTGGTGTGTCAGCTGCGGGCCGTCGCTGGTCGATCGCGCAGTTCCCCGCGCCCCTTACGGGGCACTGCATGATCCGCCGGACACGCCCTAGGTGTGTTGTTCGGCGAGGTTGGTTCCGCGGCTGGCGGGTGTGTGGCCGCCGATGCCGGTGTGGGGTCGGTGGTAGTTGTACCAGTGCAGCCAGTCGGCAAACGCTTCCATCCGCTCACCGTCTGAGGTGTAGGGCCGGTGGTAGGCCCACTCCTCGAGCAGGGTGCGGTGGAAGCGTTCGACTTTGCCGTTGGTCTGTGGCCGCCAGGGGCGGGTCCACCGGGGGCTGATGCCCAGATCGTGGCA